>NZ_JAWOUJ010000002.1:432523-876820 GCF_033339315.1 Vibrio sp. 661
GGTACGACGATCACTTCATTAGTGGCAACCGCGGACCCAAGTGTTTGGACTGGTGATGTGGTGGTACCAAGCACGTCAGAGCTGAATGTGGCGTTGCTTGTTCGTGACTACCAAGACTTATCAGGAAATACCGGTAGCCAGAACACGGCTTACTCCATGCCGATCACGCCAACTTTAGCTATTACGCCAGTGGGTAATGTGGATGAAGCGCATGCCGCCACGCTACAATTTGAAGGTACGTCGACACGTTTTGATGGTCAGTCCCTGCGTCTTGAAGTGAAAGCCCAAGGCGGCGCGACGGTATTGAAAAGCAGCAGCGCAACGGTACAAGCCGGTGGCATTTGGATCAGTGACGCGATTGATATGAGTCACCAAACCAACGGCACTTATACCGTGATGGTGACGGGGACGAACTCAGCGGGCATTGAAGTAAGTGAAAGCCAGAGTTTTACATTGGCGCAGTCTTTGCCAACGCTGACTAACGTGACGTTTACGCCTGAGCACCAAGCCATCGGCCAAAGCGTGACGGTGACGCTGGAATTCGATAAAGATCTGCAATCCGCCGCAGCAGAGTTAGGTGGTACGACGATCACTTCATTAGTGGCAACCGCGGACCCAAGTGTTTGGACTGGTGATGTGGTGGTACCAAGCACGTCGGAGCTCAATGTGGGGTTGCTTGTTCGTGACTACCAAGACTTATCAGGGAATACCGGTAGTCAGAACACGGCTTACTCCATGCCGATCACACCAACCTTAGCTATTACGCCAGTGGGTAATGTGGATGAAGCGCATGCCGCCACGCTACAATTCGAAGGCACGTCGACACGTTTTGACGGTCAGTCCCTGCGTCTTGAAGTAAAAGCTCAAGGCAGCGTGACGGTACTAAAAAGCGGCAGTGCAACGGTACAAGCCGGTGGCACTTGGACCAGTGACGCGATGGATATGAGTCACCAAACCAATGGCACTTATACTGTGATGGTGACGGGGACGAACTCAGCGGGCATTGAAGTAAGTGAAAGTCAGAGCTTTACACTGGCGCAGTCTCTGCCAACGCTGACTAACGTGACGTTTACGCCTGAGCACCAAGCCATCGGCCAAAGCGTGACGGTAACGCTGGAATTCGATAAAGCATTGCAAGGTGCTGTGGCGGAGTTAGGTGGTACCACGATCACTTCATTAGTGGCAACCGCGGACCCAAGTGTTTGGACTGGTGATGTGGTGGTACCAAGCACGTCGGAGCTCAATGTGGGGTTGGTTGTTCGTGACTACCAAGACTTATCAGGGAATACCGGTAGTCAGGACACGGCTTACTCCATGCCAATTACACCGACAATACACCTAGACGTTATCAACGATGTTACTGGAGTGGAAAGCATGACAGTAAGTGGTAGCAGTGAACGGTTTGAAGATGGTGAGTTCATAGATATTAAAGCAGTCGACGCTGATGGTACAGAAGCCACAGGAATGGCTACCGTGCTTTCAGACTCATGGACAACTGATTTAGATCTTTCAGGACTGAAGGAGGGGGTAGTGACGATTTATGTAAATGGTACCAACAAGCTTTCCGCCTCTGCCGAAGAGGCTCTAGCAACATTTAACTATGATCGTTTCGCAAGTACAGCCTCCTTAGGTGCTGTTTACAACCGATATTTTAGTGATAACAAAACTTTAAAAAATGCGGCATAAATAAAGCGAGCGTTTAGCTCGCTTTATTTCTTTGGGACTTTTTGTGATATTTATCAAAATAATTGCCTTTATTGATAAGTTACTCGAATTAATGAATCGTCTTAATACAAGGCTGAATAACTATAATAACTAGGCCAATGTTGCTTTTAGGTGTGTATGACGTGATTGTGATGGTCGCTCGGCAGGTGCTGTGGTGAATGTGTCGCGTTGAAAATCTTTTTAAATATTATATATTTACGCTCGTTTCTATACTCTGAGTATAGTGTTCTGCATGAGGTTGATGGGTAATACCTCGCCTCTTTAACTCGCGATGAAGCAAATTTAATCCTAGCAAGCTTCAGAGCAGTTACTTTTGTGAGTGCGTAATGCGCTCACCTTTTTATTTAAACTTCCTCAGTAACAGTCAATTTGTTGTTTGTTGCTGAGGAGGGCACCTCATAAACTTCTGAATTTCCTCGTGCTTACCTGAAGCGCACGTGACTACAATTTTTGTTAACTTCAGTCCATAAATTAAATTTTTTTAGATAGTAAGATTTTACCATTTTGACTGAGTGGGTGATGTTACTGGCTTTTACTGTGGTCAAATCGCATGTTTTGATAGCAAAAATCACCATTTTTTTAGTGTTTTTGATTTCGGGCGATTTTTCTATCTCGTTGAAAATAAATGGCTAAGTAAGTAGGATACGCAGACCAAATCGTACTTGTAAGCCTTATCAGCTTAATTGTCACCGCAGCCATATTTACGATGTTGGTTGTGGAGAATTCAAATGCATTTAGTTTGCAAATTTATACTTAGCTCGAAGCTATCCTCCAACGAGCTATCTTATGTTCTTACACCGGACGAGTGTATAGGACAGCTTTCGCGTTTGCGAAATTCAGATGACATCCTTAGAAACCTCCCTAAAGAATTGGCGCAAAAGATTTCCATCTCTGCCAAAAAAACGACCAGCGCATTGCTAGCTGCGATAAGAATCGAATTGGGAAAAGGCAATTGGGTGTCATTATCTACCGTTGCACGTCGGTCGCCATTGACGGACTCTCAGCTGCAAAGCTTCCCTAGACTTAAATCACTCGTTGACTCTGTATCTGCTTCGAATGAAAGCAAAGCTTTTAAAGCAGGATACAAGCAGGTTATCGACGATGTTGCTTTAGTTCGTAGTTACACGCATGTACCTTCTGAGCCAAGCCCAGATCAAAAAATCGTTGTTGAGTTTGCAGGGCAGTGGTCTAGTAATGCAGCATGTTTGATGTTGGGAAAAACCGAAGCTCAAAAAGAAAAAGTGACTGTAGGCAAGGCTGATACAGAAAACAAACACCGCAGCCTCGCGACGTTTAAAGATCTCGAAGCTGAGGGCAAAACGCTCTATATCAAAATCCCTTGTTCCGACCAACCTCAGCCAATCTTGCTTAAACTCGCCGAAGACCTGCAACCCGTTGATAAAGAAACTCAGATGGATGAGTGGGACAACGTGTTGGTGCCGGTAGTTCCAGTTCATAAGAGTGATTCAGGGTATGTATCTATTGATCGCGGTTATATTTATGTCGTTTGGCAATCAGAAGTTTGGCGAGAAATCCAAGTTCAAAACGACGGACGCTTTTCTGATGTCGATCTATCGCTCTACCAAAGCACTAAGTCCTCGCCTCAAAGATCGGTCGATATCAGCTTATATGATGAAGACTCCGAAGCATTTCTGTCAGGGGAAGCGTTTCAACTGTACCAAGACGGTAAAAAAGTCTATGAGGGCGTGTTGGACGAATACGCTTGCGCCCGTGTTTTTGGTCTTACGGGAGAAGAAGTTGAGGTAGTGGTTGCTGATTGGCCTAATGAAGGCGAAACATACAGAGAATTATTTCAAACCGAGTTGAGTCCATTTAAGGCTGGAAGTAAAACTAAGAGAGAGCCGCTTGGTGTTCCTTTGCCTCATATTTGGCTTCCATACAAAATCAACGGCAGCGTACAGAGTGATGTTGCTCTTTATTATTCTCGGGCTCAACTCAATACTCAGCAACTCAACGAGTTAAAGAGCGGGAATAACGAGAAAGCGGTTAAAGTAGACCTCAGTGATTATTCTTCTGCTCATAACTTTGATGCGAGCTCCGAACCTGTGATTTCGCTGCCGAATCTAGATACTCAAGTGTTAAGCAAATCAGATTACAATGTCGTCAGTCAAAAAGAGCAGGGTGTTGCTGCCGCTGTTGTTAACTCCCCAAGTGAAGGCATCGTAATTACTTATAAGAGTAACCCCCAATGCGATCAACCAGATGATTATTTCCAACTGGCGTGTGTTGATGAAACATGGAGCCAAAAGATTTTTTTGCGCGAGGCTGAGTTTGTGGATCAGTATTGTAAAGAAGTCGTGTTTAGTGGTTGGTTACCAGAAGTTAAAAGGGTCAATCTAACCCGTCATTGCCGATCTCATAACTCAGATAAAACGGTCTTAATGTCAGTAATTTTTCAAGACATTGAACTCACGGAACTATTATAAAATGAAACGAACAACGTTAAGTATCATGCTTCTGTCGACAGCTATGTTATTAACAGGCTGTGGTGACGAAAGTAATCAAACTTCGAATACTGCAACAACACAATCCGTAGAAAAAGAACCCACTCAAAAGGCTTGTTACAATGTTGGTGAAACAACGTCATTAGAACGCAAAGATGTGACAGGACCACGCTGCCAATGGCAAAGTGAGCACAACTTTATTGTTTACTCTGAAGATCTGTCCAAGCCTGAATACCCAGGTACACTTCCCGTAAAACCAGGCTATGCTGTTCGCAGAGCAAAAGAGTGGCCTCGTGAAGATTTATCTGATGCAAGTTCCTATGACAAACCTCGAATTCAGTTTTGGTGGAATAATGTTGGCTCTCGAGACCCTCTCGTAAACGATTACGAAAATGGCTATAAAATCTGGAGCATGAAAATTGATGGGACAGATTTACGCTTAGTCACGGATGATATGCCAAGCACCGCGTCACCACAGAATTTTACGATGAGTCGTTCACCTAACAATCGTTATGTGGCTTATGCATACAGTTATGGAGAGCCTCTGATAAAAGCCATTTTTGACTTAAAAACGCAACAGACCATTAAGCTAGGGAGCGCGCGGACTAAGCCATATTTGGTCTGGGCGGACGACTCTAGTTACATCTACTTCTCAGATGGTTTTAAGCGTTTTAAATACACACTCGCGACAGGAACCAAAGAAGAGGTAGATGTACCGTTGTCTGAAGATACGGTCATTGTAGATGGCAAGTTAATCAATGCCGCGGGCTTGGGGGTGGGAGTTTATGACGCCAAGACTCTCGAACGGTTATACACGATTTTACCTGAAAAAGAGTTTGAAGACTCCATCGATATTGAGAAGCGCATCTACCGCCAAACTGCCATCAGCCCTAATGGTAAGTACGTATGGGCGGTGAACTCATACCGTAAAGTTTTGATCAATGTTGAGGAAAAAACGTGGCTTGCGTTCTCTGACGAAGGAGAGGAAAAGAAAGTTTACGATAAGGTGGTTAACATTAGTAATGATGGCCGAGAAACCCAGACTGGAGCAGCAGTAATAACCATAAAACGCTATGGATCTGATTATCGCTATGAGTTGACCGGAAAAGGTCGACAGTCATGGAAGGTGATTCATTCTGGAAGAGTAGCTAAAACCCCAGTTCTTTATAATGCCGATGCTAACGGTGGGCGTTTTCTGGAGGTAGAAAACGATGAGTAATGACCTTAAGTATTTACCAACAGATGTCTATTTGTTTGGTGTCGATTTTCCTAATGTTGGGGATGCACAGAACCCTCAATATAAAGAACTCAATATCGAAAAAGACCTGACCTCATTGGAAGAGTTGAAAAAAATTCGCCCTATGTCACGGCTTCCCATTGCCAAAAACTTAGGAGAGGAAAGCGCAGCCCTTTGGGCGACAGACGACTTAGGTCGTTTACATGTACTGGGCGATTCTATTCAGAAAAACCAAAAAACCAGCATCAATCAGGTTTTGGCACTGCGCTCGCCAGTACATGAACTAACACAGAAGACGTACAAGCTGTCTTTTCCTGAATGGTCAATGCTTACAGAGTTGGCGATTGGTGCACAGAGTGATGCTCGGCCAATGAAAAAGACGTGTGCAGACCTTGTCTCTATCTTAGAAAAGCTAAAGGGGTATGACGGTGATCAAGCACTGAACTCGCTAGAAAAAAAAGTGGAATACGCTGTTACAGAAGTAAAGCGCTCACAACTCGCGCCTAAATATGAAGCAGGCACTCAAGCACTAACGGATGAGCAAGCTACATATAACAAATGGTATGACTCTGTTCCTGAAGATAAGCCCATTCGTGGCTTTATTGTACCCACGTTCTCATTTCTCGCCGTAGCATTTTCTACACAAGAGTATGCTGATGCAATTGTTAAAGTTACTCGTTTTGATGAGGAGACCGGACAGCACCTAAACCTGCAGGGCAAAAATACCATAACGCAAGCACAACTTGAGCAAAACAGCGGTTCGCATCGCCCAATTGCGTTGTTTCCGTTGGCGTCGGACGTTTTTATTGATGGTATGTACACCATTGAGGTGACTTTTGACATTGAACTCATTGATGAGATCCCTGAGTTTGCATTAAATGCCACTAATGTAACTAAAGAATATGATGAGGTTGGACTTATCTCCAAAGTTAGCTACGAGCTACGAGAATACATCACGCTTAGCCAAACGACACCTTTTGGTAAGATCGCGGTTGTTGCGGGCGACATGATCTCACTTGAAGAGTCTTTGATATACCAATTTCCTACGCAGTTTAAAGCTCTACAAGCCTTCCGAATGGGAGAGCTTGAAAACCTAGAGAATAGCGGAACGACTGCCAGTATGAGTGCTGCGCTGTGGGAGATTGGTACAAAAGTTACGCCAAGTTTGGTTAATGCTGGCATTAATATTCATCAAAATCCCTCAAGTAAACACGACGTGATTGGAAGTTTAGCAAACACGTTTTGGGGGCAAGTAGACAAGGGCGCTTTACCCCCAGCCATGATTTCTGCATTGGAGTTTTCATTTGGGGTATCGGCGACTGCAGCAGCTTACCAAACTCTTCAAGATTTACGCCAAGCAGCATCGGAATCCGAGCGTGCAGCTCAAGTGGGCTTAAAAGCGCTCCTCAAAGAGAAAGGATTTGATAAAAGTAAGTTCTTTACCAAGGTGATTGAACCTGCGAGAAATGGCAATGCCCACGTTGTGGCGGGTAGTGCTGCTAGAACGTGGTTGACAGGTAACGGCAGTGTCAAAAGCTTTTTGTCGCCCTTTGCTGGGGCCGGGCTCAATGCAATTAACACCTTCTATGAGATAAAAGAGATCACTGACAAAAGCGAGCAATTACGCTTAGCAGAAGAGAAAGCTAAACTCAGGAAAAGTTATTTTGAGCAGGTATCACGCGATTATCTGAACTGGGTACCAGTCTGGAAAGAAAGTCTGAAGAGCGGGGAATTACTACTTAAGCAAATCATAGATAAGTTAGGCGACAATGTAACGTTTACTGACAGCATTCCGAATGACGTTGCTGAAGACAGTGCAATGTTTGTTAAAGACCATAAAGGTGCCGGTTTACGCTTGGTTTTTCCTTTTGATAACAATCAGGTTCAAGCCCCTCACTTGTCATATTTGGCTGCTGTCGATAAAGAATTATCTAAGATTCCAAATGCCGTTGTTGAAATCGAAGGGCATGCCTGTCAAAACGGTGATTCAGAATATAACCAAAACCTTTCGCAACAGCGAGCGCAGCATGTTGCTGAGTTCTTTTCTTCAGTCAGTGACATTCGATTTTTTGGCGAACGTCGACCGATAGTCGAGGTACCAAACAACGAAATCAAACGCGAAAACGCTCAACTTAATATTAACCGACGTGTTGAGGTTCGAATATACCTACAAGAGTTTGCGGCGAGAATTCCACCGAGTCGACTCGGCTTTAAGGCTATGGAGCAAGCGCGTTTAGCTCAGTTAAATGCGAACTTGGGAGAAGAAGCAATTGCAAAAGAGCTCAAGCTAGCTATCTTCGAGATGATCGTTGGTATGGCTTGCTATGTTCCGATAATAGGACAGGCAGCAAGAGGCTTTTTCGTTGTTAAAGAAGGCGGGAAAATGCTGATGAGTGGCGCCCAGTTGCTAGACTCTGCGCTCTTCGATTATTACTTGTCTTCCTACAACGAAGTTAGAAAAAGCATATCTGCGATTGAACAACTTAGTCATGAAACCACAGAGATTATTGATTCATTGGCTGAAATTAATACTCAATTGACCGAGATGTATTTTACGTCTTCAGAGGCGTTAGTCGAGCACCTAGGAAAAGCAACGGGTGCAAAGGAGTTGATTAAGCGCTATCAACGCCGTGCACTTGCTATTAATGGTTTGGTACTTTTGATTCAAAGAGCTTGTGCTGAGGGCGAACAAGAGTTCACAAAGCAGTGGCAAGTATTAGCCATCGATGAATACATTCAGCGATATATCGAAACCGACGGCTGGATATTAAACACAGAGTTAAAAGAAAACTTGTGCAACTTGTGGATCCAAGAACTCATGCGTCGTGAGGGACGCAAGCAATTAGTTGAAAGTTACGGTGAAGAAATAGCTGAACAAATCATTACTCGTAACAAAGCCAACTATATTGCTCCAAAAAGGAAAGACGTTTCTGGGGCGTTTAATGTCGCGTTTCCAGTGCAAGACAAGCTCTATAATCGCGATCAACAACGAGGCTTAGTGGAGTTTGCGACACAGTTTAATGTTGAGTCTAAAAAATTATCAGAAGAGGACCTAGGGTTCGTTAGGTTATTAGTCTCTGAGCCTCATGACAACTCTAAATGGGTCACCTTTGATGAGTGGGAGAAGGTACGATTAAAAGCAAATAAAAAGGTGCGATTATCGCCTTTCCACCGTTTGAAGTGGCAAATGGTGTTAGGCAAACAAAGTCTGAAACAGATGACGTCAAATGTGTTTCAGTGTGAGATGTCTTATCAGCGCACTGACGGTTTACTTAATACCAGTGGACCTAAGTTTAATTTGATGTTCAAGCCGATGAAACACGAGGAATTTAGTGTAGATCCCAAAGGTGAGTTGGCCGAATTTTTTGAGGCGGAAAAAGCAGACGGCAAAGTCCTTATTGGTTGTGAGTTTGAACCGTATTTTTACTTTGGCGATGATGTCTTCTCTGGAGTGAAGCCTTTGATCGCTAAGCACGATTTAGTCGATTATAGCGGATACTTATCTAAAGTTGCTCTCGGTCCGATTTTTGGGCAGGTGATAAAAATTGACTCCCAACAAGATGTACTCAAAGAATATGTAAACAGCGGTGGCTTCAAAAATATGACCTATGAGTTCACTCTATCTGGAAGCAACTATAAGCTACCAGTACGAGTGGACAAGACAGTCGGACGATTTATTACGTCACCTAGACAGATTCCTGTAGGAGTCGATACAAACCATAACTATACACTCTCTGCTAAATCGGGCTTTATTGCGAACGGAAATAGTGTGTCAGAGAAAGATTTGTTAACGCTAGATTTTGTCTTACATAGTAAAGTTCATAAAGGCCCGACAAAGCCTGTTATCGATGACATTAAGCACAGTGCGATTGCGGTCAACTACGGAAATAAACGACAGTTTATGAACGAAGACAGTATGTTCACTACTGCTGATGAGCTCAAAGGTTTTGATTGGACTTCGAATAAGTCATTCGCTATGGAAGTTATGCTTATTGGTGGCAAGCACAGAAAAGAGTCGTATGAGGGACAAAACCTCGAATGGCAAGTTGTTCCAGTTTCACTAAAGCTATCTACTACTTTTGATAATGAAGCCGTATTCGGATCTGAAACTACCGCTGGTCCTGAGTATCTAAGTAACCTTACTTATATTGGGATACTAAAGAAAGACGGTTCTAAATGGACGCTAGATGACAGCGATGTGATTAACAAAAATATAGACGCAGATTTTGTCTCTGAGGCTCTATCCAACATAGACATGGATGAAGATTTCGATGGTAAGGTGGTCTACGCGTCTCGTTTCGAGTTCGCATTTAAAGCGCTGAACGGGCAAGAAATCAAGGGGCTTCGACCATTTGGACCCGTTGTCTCGACATCTGGTCGATTCCAAGAAGCAGTTCTAAAGGTGTCCTCTCTAGTACAACGTAATACAGCGGAAAAAACGCCGTTTAAACTTGAAAGCTTTGAGATGTCGTTGGGCAGGCAGTACAAAAATGTAGATGAGTTATCTTATTTTTCTGATTGTGAAGACCCAAGCTATAAAGTTGATAAAGATATGTACATCAACTGGGCAAAACTGAAACCTGAAGAGCGTACAGAACGTTTGTTAACTTGGATTAGAGACCCATACTTAGCAACTATCATTGAAGCGTCGATTCTCAATAAATAAAAAAACCGCCTTCGGGCGGTTTTTCTTTTCTTATGACTTCATACTGAATTTAGAATTTTCTTTTTAAGCCCCATCAACCCGCTGCAGAAATGTCGTATTTCTTCATCTTGTGGTTGAGTGTGCTCATTGGCAGCGCCAATTGCTCAGCGGCCTTCTTGGTGTGCCAATTACAGGCATTTAAGCAATCGATGATCACTGTACGCTCGTATTGGCTAACGACGTCTTTAAGGCTCTTTGAAGCGTCTTCTAAATCCGCTTGTGTTTGCTGCTCGTAAGCAGGTTGGTCTGGGGTAGGTGAGGCTGCTTTCATGTCGATACTTGGTACATCTTCTGGGATTTGTTCGCCAAACTCAATGTGAGTAATGGTTTCAAAGTCGGACAGTAGCACCGAGCGCTCAATGATGTTCTTAAGCTCACGCACGTTCCCTGGGTATTGGTAGGCAAGGAGCTGTTTACGTACGTTGGCACTTAACCCTGGCGCTTGCGGCAAACCTAGCGTGTTGGTGGTGTGTTGCACGAAATGTTCGGCAAGGGGAATAATGTCCGACTTACGGGCTCTCAGGGGCGGCAATGTAATCGGGAAGACATTCAAGCGATAGAACAAGTCGGCACGGAATCCGCCATCTTTGATTTGCTGCATCAGATTACAGTGGGTTGCGGCGATAACGCGAACATCCACTTCAATCTCTTTGCTGGTACCGATAGGGCGAACTTTGCGTTCTTGCAGTACACGCAGTAACTTTGCCTGCAGTAGCATTGGCATATCGCCAATTTCATCTAGGAAAAGCGTGCCGCCGTTGGCTGCTTCAAACAAACCGACTTTGTCTTTGTCTGCGCCCGTAAATGAACCTTTCTTATGGCCAAAGAGTTCTGACTCTAATAACTGCTCTGGGATTGCGGCACAGTTCTGTACGATCAAAGGTTGTTCTGAACGATTAGAGTTTTCGTGAATGTATTTCGCGATCACCTCTTTACCAGCGCCCGTTTCACCACGCAACAGAACGTCGACAGGAAGAGATAGCACCTTATCAAGACGATTCAAGACATTGAGCATTTCTTCGCTCTCTGCAATAGGACCTTGATAGGCTTTCTGAGTACGTTTTTTGAGCTGAGTATTCTCGCGCACTAGGGCTTGATTGTCTGCATTGAGATTTTTAATCACTTGCCCGTATTGCTCTAACCAAACGGCTTGGCGAATATTACTCGCTGCCATTCGACAAAACTCCGTCAAGGCTGCCTCGTTGTCGATGACGTTCAAATCGAGTAAGACTAACAGCCCAATGGTTTTGCTTTCGCTATCAATCAAAGGCCAAGCCAGTAAGTTCTCGCTTTTTAATCCCAGTGTCTGTTCTGTTTGATAGATGCTTTCGCAGTCATAGCCGTTGTACTTATACAACTCGTTAATCAACACCACTTCACCATTACGAATGGCAAAGTTGAATGGATCGTTCTCACTGGCTGAGTCTAACTGTAATGCTTCCCAAGGGTGGGAAACGATAGTTTTATCGTTATGGTGAGCGGTACTTGGAATCAACGCCTGCCCAGTCTGGTCCAAAACGTAAATGATGCCGTGCTTTGCGAGGGTCATTTGTCTCGCAGCGGTCAACACGGCATCCAAGGTTTGGGTAAGCTGGCTGCGATCAGCCAAAGACTGACTGATCGCAAGTAGGGCGTTACTAAGTTCGCTATGGTTAGCTGAACGCATAGGTTAGTGTTCCTTGCTCATCGACAGACACTTCGATTTGCGTATGTGAATCATCCTTGTCATGCACTAATAGCTGAGTCGATAGTTGCGGCAGCAACTGACGGTTGATGACTGCGTCGATGTTACGCGCGCCCGTTTCAGCAAGGCGACAGTTACCTAGTACGAACTCAACCAAGCTTTCTTCGTAGCTCAGAGACAACTTGTGATGGCTCTGTAGACGCTGAGAAACTTTGTTCAGCTTGTGGTGAATAATTTCTGTCATTGCTTCATCAGACAGCGGAACAAATGGTAGTACTGACATACGTGCCAACAGCGCCGGCTTGAAGTGTTGGTTCAAAGTAGGGCGAATAGCTTCTGCGATGATGTTTGCATCGATGTCTTTGGATTGATGAACCAAAGATTCGATCTCATGCGTCGCAAGGTTACTGGTCATGATGATCAGCGTGTTCTTGAAGTCGATTGTGCGGCCTTCGCCGTCGTTCAGCGTGCCTTTGTCGAACACTTGGTAGAACAGGTTCAACACTTCAGGGTCGGCTTTTTCCACTTCATCAAGAAGAACAACAGAATATGGACGTTGACGAACCGCTTCTGTCAGCATGCCGCCTTCACCGTAACCTACGTAACCCGGAGGAGAACCGATTAGGCGAGATACCGTGTGCTTCTCTTGGAACTCAGACATGTTAATGGTCGTCATAAAGCGCTCACCACCAAACATTTGATCAGCGATCGCACGAGCCGTTTCGGTTTTACCCACGCCACTTGGGCCAACCAGCAGGAATACGCCTGTTGGTGCGTCTGGGTTACCTAGACCAGCTTTCGCAGTTTGAATGCCTTCAGACAGTGCATCGATAGCGTATTCTTGGCCTTTGATGCTTTGTGTTAGGCTTTCTTTCAGTTTTAGCGTGGTTTCTGCTTCGTCTTGAAGCATCTTACCCATTGGAATACCAGTCCAGTCCGAGATCACATGGCTGACTTCATCTGGGCCCACTTCAAAGTGAACCAGTGGGTTGCCATTGCGGATTACATCTAGCTGTTCTTGGCAGGCCGAAATGGCAATGCGAACGGCTTCTTCATCCATTTCTGCATATGGAGAAACGTCTTGCTCTTGTTCTGAATCTTCGTCTGCAACAAGCTCTTCTTCATTTGTTTCGCCAAAGACCAGTTCATGTAAGCGAGAGCGTAGAGCAATCATCTCTTGGATCTGCTCTTTTTCTTTGTGCCATTGCGCTTCTTGTTCTGCTAGCTCTTCTTTCGTTGTTTCCATTGCCAGTTTTAGGTCTGGAATGTTAGCAAGGCTGTGCTTGTCGCCAGTTTGCTGCAGAGCATCACGCTCAAGTGCTTCAAGCTCGCGCTGTTGAGCTGCAAGTTCTTGCTGCAGAGTCTCAACAGAAGCAGGAATGGCATTAAGGCTGATGTTCACTCGTGCACACGCCGTATCTAGTACATCGATCGCTTTGTCTGGCAGTTGACGGCCAGAGATGTAACGAGCAGAAAGTGCTGCCGCAGCAGTGATAGCATCGTCACGCACGTAAACGTTATGTGACTTCTCGTATGCTGGGCGCAGACCACGAATGATCAATGCTGCTTGCTCAGGAGACGGTTCGTCGAGTTTCACCAATTGGAAACGACGCGCAAGAGCAGGATCTTTCTCGAAGTACTTCTTGTATTCCGACCATGTTGTCGCAGCGATGGTTTTCACTTCACCACGCGCTAGGGCTGGTTTTAGCAAGTTTGCCGCGTCGCTGCCGCCCGCTTGGTTACCACCGCCAACAAGGGTGTGTGCTTCATCGATGAAAAGAATGATAGGGGTTGGCGAGTTTTTCACTTCATCCAATACTGCGTTTAGGCGTTTTTCGAATTCGCCTTTTACGCTTGCACCAGCTTGCAGAAGACCCATGTCCAGGCCGTAAAGCTCAACACCTTTGAGGTTGTCTGGTACGTCACCTTGTACAATCTTAAGTGCCAAGCCTTCTACTACTGCGGTTTTACCAACGCCCGGTTCACCAACAGCAATAGGGTTGTTTTTACGGCGACGAGCAAGAATGTCCACGATTTGGCGGATTTCTTGGTCGCGGCAGAAAACAGGGTCGATTTCGCCTTTGCGTGCTTTACCAGTGAAGTCGGTTGTGAACTTGCTCAGTGCTGAACCATCTTCACGAGCTTGTGTTTTTTCTGAAGTAGCAACTTGCGCCTCAATAGAGTGGCTTGTTAGCTCTGCAAAGTTACGCTTAAGGCTGTCAGGGTTTACCGCTTCAAGGATAGAGGCGTAACCATGTTGGCCGTAACGGAGAGGGTTGCTAACAAGAGTAAGGAGCAGGGCACCAGAGCGGATTTGTGTTTCGGATAGATCTAAAGAAGAAACCAGCCAACTTTCTTGCAACCATTCGATTAATAAAGCAGAAAAAACAGGTTTGCTGCCATTTCCTTTGGCGTTGGTGTCGAGTGTGGATCGAACCGATTGTCTTAATAAGTTCTCAGAACAATCAAAATGACTCAATAAGACGTCAAAATCACTATTTGGCCTTTCTAATAGACTCAGTAAATAATGCTCAATTTGAACTTCGTTTGCTTTTTCAGAGACTGCAAGTGCAGCGGCGTCTTCTAATGCTACTTTTGCAATCGGGTGTAGACGCTGAATTAATGAAGAAAGGTTTATATTTATCATAGCCATTTTATTCTTTAGAGGAAAAGAGGTAGCGGCTATTATACTAAAAGTAATTGCGTTCTTTTTTTATCAAGATATTTTGACTATCGTTTGTTGGTTATTTTTAATGATTATTGTGACATTAATGTTTGTGGTTATTTTAATGGCGTTGTTATTATAAATTAATTGATAGTAAAAGTGTCGGATTTATTAGTTTTAATGACTTTATTTACACGGTTTTATATGGTTATTTTCACTTTTTAAAGTTAGAACAATTTATTATTATCTTAATCCAACTTTTTGGTTTTTTATCCAATAAATTGTACTCAATATATTAGTGAATAATGTCTTGATTTGTATAAGTTATTGTTTTTATTGTATTTTTAAAGTTGGCACGGACTTTGATTATACCAAGTAGTCGCGGTGATAAGCGATTTGGTGATTTAAACAAAACAGATTTTAGAAAAGGAAATAGCGATGCCAACTCCAGCATATATGTCTATCCAAGGTGAGACTCAAGGCCATATTACTAAAGATACTTACTCTGCTGATTCAGTAGGTAACACATGGCAAGAAGCTCATGTTGATGAGTTCCTAGTACAAGAACTTGATCACGTGCTAACTGTTCCACGTGATCCACAAAGTGGTCAGCCAACTGGTCAACGTGTACACCGTCCACTTGTTGTAACTAAAGTTCAAGATCGCTCATCTCCACTACTATTCAACGCACTAGTATCTGGCGAAAAACTTCCTGAGTGTGTGATCCGCTTCTACCGCACTTCAGTTCAAGGTAAACAAGAGCACTACTACTCAATCAAATTGATTGATGCGCTACTTGTCGATATCCAAACTCGTATGAACCACTGTCAAGACGCAGCAACAGCTGACCGCGTGACAGAAGAAGTGCTTAAGTTCACTTACCGTGCGATCGAAGTAACTCACGAAAACTGTGGTACTGCGGGTAACGACGACTGGCGTGCTCCACGCGAAGCTTAATTGCTCGTCGCGTAAAGATTCAGGGCCAACGATTGTTGGCCCTAATTCGATTATTTGTATCAGGTAAAAGATATGGTGAATGACGTAGAATTTAAATTTGAAGTGCCTGGATGTGGGCATGAATTTCGGGTTGAGAGCTTTCATGTTCATGAAGAGTTATCTAAGCCTTTCCACATCAATCTCTCATTACTTTCACTTGATCCAGATATCTCGTTCGATGAGTTAATACGTAAAGCAGGAACATTGACACTTTACGGACAAGGTGTTGGGGCTGCGCGTGTGTTCAACGGAGTGGTGAATGAAGTTCGTTACTTAGGGACTGGGCGTCGTTTTTCTCGTTATCAATTAGTCTTGGTTCCTCAAGCTTGGTTCTTATCTCAGCGCCAAGATTGTCGTATTTTCCAGCAAAAGTCAGCGCAAGACATCATCACAGAAGTACTCGATGATGGGGCAGTCACCGATTACCGATTTGAAGTGTCGGGTACTTATCCTCCAAAAGAATACGTTCTGCAATACCGTGAGTCTGACTTGCACTTCGTGCAGCGTATGATGGCTGAACACGGTATGTGGTATTACTTTGACCATAGCGATTCAAATCATACGATGGTCATTGTCGACAGTAATGACGCGATTGCACCTTTGATAAGCTCGCCACTAAATGCTTCTTACATTGGGCCGATTGTTTATCATGCCGATGGTGGCGGTGTTGCCGATCGCGAACATATCTCTGATCTCGAGTTAGTTAACCGCGTTAGAACGGGACAGGTTACGTACACAGATTACAACTACGAACACCCTAAAATTCCACAAGAGATGACACAGGCTGGCGAGCTAGACCAAGATCTCAAGCAGTTTGATTATCCTGGACGATACGTCGACCCGCTGATGGGGCAGGTGAGAACCACGGAGTGGATGTCGGAACACATAGTCGATAATCAACAAGTGGAAGCAACGAGTGACGTAATGCGCTTAGCATCTGGTTACAGCTTTAACGTCAGTGACCACCCGCGTTCTGAGATTAACCGCGATTACCTCATGTTGTCTGTAATGCACACAGGTCAAGATCCGCAAGTGCATGAAGATGAAGCGAGTGGTATGCCAACCACTTACTACAACCAGTTCTCATGTATTCCACGTGATGTGGTGTTTAAAGCGCCTAAACTAGCAGCACCAGTGGTTGATGGCCCTCAAACGGCGGTTGTTGTAGGACCAGAAGGTGAAGAGATTTACACCGACAAGCTTGGTCGAGTGAAAGTACAGTTCCATTGGGATCGCTACGGTGATAACAACGAGCATTCAAGCTGTTGGATTCGTGTAAGCCAATCCATGGCGGCGCCAACATGGGGCGCAGTTTATTTGCCGCGTATTGGCCACGAAGTCGTAGTAACTTTCCTTGAGGGGGATCCAGATCGTCCGTTAGTTACGGGCGCAGTTTACAACGGTTTGCATTTCCCACCTTACTCTTTGCCAGAAAACAAAACTCGTACCACGTTCCGCACGCAAACGCACAAAGGAACAGGTTACAACGAGTTGAGTTTTGAAGACGAAGCGAACCAAGAAGAAGTCTATATTCACGCTCAAAAAGACATGTCGACCAAGGTGCTCAACAACCGTTACCGTGATATCGGTCAAGATGAATTCTTGAAGGTTGCACGTCACCAAACGAATGAAGTTCATGGTGACCATAAAGAAACCATTCATGGGCATAAAACGACACAGGTAAACAGTACGTTTACCGAGACAGTCGAGCAAGACGTTACCGTCACATACAACGCGAACGAAGCCCAGTATGTGAAAAACAATTCTGACTTAGAAATTGGTGATAACCGTACGACTAAGATCGGTAAAAATGATGACTTAGATATAGGCGAAAACAGTAACCTTACTATCGGTGCGTCTAAGAGTTCAGATATTGGTGCGGATGATAACCAGACGGTTGGTGGCAACTTAACGGTATCAGTGAAAGGGAACACCGCTTATAAAGCTGATGGTGCAACGCAAATTATCAGTGGCGACAAGATTGTATTGAAAACGGGTGGCTCCTCTTTAGTGATGAACAGTGATGGTTCAATAAAGTTATCAGGCTCGGCTATTACGATCGAAGGCAGTGACAAAGTCGTCGTGAAAGGTGGCAACGTAGTGGTTAACTAACAATGGAAAAACAACCTCTTACAACAGAAGTAATATCAGAGCAGCAAGCCGAATCAACGGCTTGCTTTTCGCGTTTTGGAAGAATAGTGGCTATCAATGAGTCTATGGGCAGTGTGCGAGTTGATTTTGATGGTAACCCATTTAAGCAGCCACTCACTGCGAGACTAGGACGTGGCTTTCGTCGTTCTGAACTGCAAATGGCTATCGATAATCGATTAAGTTGTCGAGTTGAGTTTTTGAACGACGACTTAAGCTTGCCTCTTGTGACGGACATTTTCTTCTCCATTCTGGATGACTCTGACGAGTTTGTATTGCGAGCGAAGAAGATGGTTATCGAGACAGAACAAGAGTTGGTAGTCAAAAGTGGTGAGACAGAAACTCGCTATAGCGGGCGCGATGGACGAATTACCACTAAAGCGAAGTACGTCACTTCTCAAGCAGAAAAAGCACAAAAAATTCAAGGCGGAACGATCGCAATTAACTAATTACCTAGCATTAGCTAATTTACGTCGAGTTAGCTAATTACTTTGTATTAACTAATTGCAATCGCGTTATGGCACGCTAATAACGGATAACTAGATGCGACAAAGAATCGGTGTCGAGCACCTAAAGGCACCCATAACCAATCAAGAAGTCGAAGGCGCGTTAGCAAAAGCTGATCGCGCTGTGAATGACCTTTCCCAGTTGCCAGTAACATGGCTGGATTTCTGTAATGAAAAGCTGTCCATTGCTTCTGAAAGTATCGGTTTTTTAATCAGGCAGCGAGTTCAAATTCACAAAAGGGGTTATCCAAGTCGTGAGTTGGCGTATCTCAAGCTGATCGAACGCCAAATTGAAGAACTGAAGCAGGTGTACTTGTCGTTTTATCGGCTAGCACCGGGGTTGATTCATCAGTTAAGAGGCCAGGAGCCAGAAATCTACAGCTGGCTGATGCTACAGGGCGAGTTGGGCTCAGAGTTGGATAACCTTTTGTGCGGATTGAGTTTACTCGAAGATATTGACGCTAAAACCGCAATGGTCATTGCCGTACAATCTCCGGTTGAATCTATGGATAGCACGCTTTCGGAGCTTATTGAGGGTAATGCGACATCCAGTGCGTTTTACTTTGAATGCTTACGTGTACGTCAAACATTAAGTGTTTCTCTCATCAAGCGCTGGCACAAAGCCAGCATCATTAGCTCTCATGTTGCTTTGCCACTGCTCGCTTTACAAGACGTGAAAGAGGGGATTGATTGGCTCAATGACAATGCAGGCAGCGAACAATATCTATTTGAACGTTTGATTACCAAACGTGACAGAGGCACTTGGTTCCGTCAGTGCTTTGGCATTGAACCAAATGGATTACCATCAGCGCAAGTGCTCACTTATGCCAAGTTACTTGAGTTAAAAGAGTTTGAGGCGTTTGATATCTCTTCTTCATTAGCACCTGTTGATTTTGCGCTGGGTGGTAATTGGAAACTGGTGCCCCAAATCATCGAGCACTTGGAAAGTCTGGAGGAAGCTGAAGGTGAAATTTGGCTTCAAGCCTTGTATGTCGTCTACGGAAAGCTTCTTCCTCTGACTCCGCAAGATGTTGGTGTCGAGTATGAATGGGAAGAGATCGTCGATCTGCTCAATGAGTGGGTGGAAGATGAAAAATACATCCAAAATCTACCAAGCCGCTTGGGTTACGCATTGAGCTTCGAGTCTACGTTAGCTGCGATGCAAGATTCTAACGTTGATGTGCTGTTCCGCGACTGGCTATGGCGCCAAATCTGCATTCAATCCAGAGCCTACGTGCCTTGGGATATGGCGATGCCGATACATCAGCAAGACTGGAACTTCAACAATTTAAAGGCCGCACCTTCTGCGAGCGAACGATTCAACTTAAGGAATAGCAATGCAGTTATGGGATATTGAAGCGCACCCTGAGCTATCACTTAAAGGTCGTTTTCAACGTGACGAAAACGGCGATGAAGTGTGGGTTGTGGTCGCTAAACGTACTTGGCAATTCGATGGTGTGGTTTGGCACGAATTAGGTGAAAGTGAAATCTTCGATGATCCCCAATATTTGGGCGAAGAAGGCTTCTCTGCGATGAAAGTTGACCACGAGTTCGCGTATACCAAAGACAACACAGATGTACTTGTTTACGGCAAAGCGCGCAGCTACGCGAAAAAGCCAGTGACATACCAAGAGTGTCGTGTGCTGATTGATGGTCATATCGATAAGACTCTCGCTATTCACGGGGAGCGCGTATGGGTTGAGCATGCTGGCAGTATCTCGCTGAGCAATCCAGTTCCATTTATTGAAAAAGACATTGATTACACTTGCGCGGTAGGCGGTGATTTACGTAACCGAATAGGTGGTGGGGTTGCCGACTCCAACAAAGAATTGCTTGAACAGAAAGTACCCTCGGTTTTTTATCCCCGAGAGGACTGGAGTGCCGCCGCGAAAAAACTACGCGTTGCGGGGTTCGGGCCAGTGCCTCCGTTCTTTGAGTCGCGCCAGAAGCTGGCCGGCACGTTCGATGACGATTGGATTGAGAATCGCAAGCCAATGTTGCCAATCGATTTTGATAAGCGGTTCTTCCAAAGCGCGCCTATTGATCAACAGTGCAAAGGCTTTCTTCGTGGGGGGGAGCGTTTGATGATGAGTGGTTTTTGTCATGATGACACGCTTTCATTTCGAATTCCTAAAGAAAAATACCGTGCGATCGCGACGTTCAAAGATCAAAGCTATCAAGCTGATATGGCGATGTACACCTTATTCGTTGATGCGGAAAAGAAAACTATATCAATCAGTTACACCGCTGTGTTTCCTTGTCAGGGCAAGGAGCATTTGTTGGTGTCGACATCCATCACTAAGTTGGAAGAGGTAAGCGAGCATGCATAATTCAACAGGCCGTTACGTGCTAGGGATGGAAGTGATGACGCCAACCGGTATGAATTTAGATATTGCTAGTGCAGTTTCGTATGCTGATTTAGGAAGATTCGACCAATGTGTAGGGGATGATGGTATCGAGCGTTTTACTTACGCCAAAATCGAATACACCAAAGAAAGTGAGCAGTTTGAAAAAACGTGTGAGTTAATCACCCACTTGCTTGATTCATTATTAGCACAGTTACCACGTTCATTGAGACCAATACCTTTGCTTATAGCGGTGCCTGTGTCTGTTTCTCTAGTAAAGGTGCAAGAATGGCTTGGTGAAAGTAACTATGCTGAATTTCTCTCTGTGGTGAATGCTGTTCATGCCAGTGGGCCTAGTTTCGTTCTCCAGGCCATGAAATCATTGGATAAATATGATGCTATGATGTGTATCAGTGTCGATTCCTTGGTGAGTTCGATGCAAACACTCATCGACGATGCGATGGTAATGAGTACCAATAATCCATGGGGCGTTATTCCGAGCGAGGGTGGGGCGGGTTTAATTCTTTGTCGAAAAAACACCGTAGAAACATTGAAACTTAAGCCTCAAGCGCAGCTTGGCTACATTGATACGGAATTAAACACTTCAGACCGAAGAGGCATGTTTCGACTTGTTCAACGTGCGAGTAAAAAGCTCGATTCATTTGGTGAAGTGTATTCCGATATGACGAACCTGCGCATGCATTCGGAAGATTACGGCTTTGCTCTGGGGGCGAAAGCAGAACGATTCACGAACCCAGAACAACCGCAGCTTATCAATGAGTTGTGGGGCACGATGGGCAGTTGTTCTTCTCTCGCTTTAATTGCCTTTGCGGTCAGAGAGCACCACTTTAAGCAACCAACTACGTTGTTAATGTTCGACTTTCATGGTGACAAAGGAGTTCTCCAATTACTGCAATGTTAGTGGGCACTCATCGATCAAATAGCAATGAAAATATATTCATATTATTAGGTTGAAGTTTGTAACACGAAAAAGCGTATAACTCATGCAGTGAAAGCGTAAGTAAAAAGGTCTAATAAGTTAGTAATAATAACTAAAATAATAGGCTTACTGTTTGTTTTAAATACCAACCTTGATACAAGTACGTTCAAGAAAATATTATTCAACTCTAATAATATTTATTCTATGAAAGAGTACTAAGTGTCTAATAATCAGAGTACAGCCAAAGGATATATCGATCAGTTGGTTGTTAAAGCTATTGAGAAAAAGAAACTGAATGAGCAAAGGCTAGCAGAAAAAAATAAGCCGAAGCTTGAGTACGTGCTTTTTTCACAGTTTGATGTATTAGACAAGCTTCCTTCTAAAAATGGTAAGACAACGGTTTACCATCTTGCAAAAAAAGGGCAGCCAGAGAAGCAAATCTGTTGCAAAGTTATCAATGATGACTCGCCAGAATTTGCGAGCAAAATGTTGATTAACGAAGCGAGCAGGCTGGAGCTTTCTCAACACCCTAGCGTGGCTAACTTTGTAAAAATCGGCAACGAATTCGAACGCCCATATTTGATGTACGAGTGGATCCAAGGTGAATCACTGGCAGAAAAAATGGAGCGTCATTCTTCTAAAGGCTTCCGCCACGACCACATCGCTTGGTTGGTGTATCAACTCGCTGGCGCTCTAGAGTTTATGCATACAAGAGGTATCTGCCATCTTGATATTAAACCATCTAACGTATTAGTGAGTGAAGGCGATTACGTTAAGCTCATTGATTTCGGCGCTGCTCGTTACATTGGAGAGACAGAACCTTACGCAGAAGCAAGCTTGAGCTACGCTTCCCCTCTTTATATAGAAACTGGCATCGCGGAACCGCAAGATGATGTTTACTCTCTCGCTTTGCTCGCTGGACACCTATTTTTAGGATCAATATTTGGTGATGCTTGGAATAAGCAGTTAAAAGATCGAAAGCGTCCGGCTTTGATCCCGGCTCATATTTGGAAATTGCTGAAAGAAGTCATCAACAAACCAAGAGGGCATGGCTATACCGCTATTTCTTTTGCTCAACAGTTAGCGCGAATCGATACGCAATCAATTAGCTCAAATTCTAACGCACCAATTTTCAGTAGCTTGCGTAACGCGGACTTGCTGCTTACACACTGTAAGCCAAATGATAAAACGGCGTATGGTCGCTTTAAAATATTAGAGGCGAGCTTAGTGTTGAGTGTGCTGGCAACAGCAGGAAGTTATTTGTATCAACAGAATAAAGATCAATTGGATGCCATTTTTTCCCGAGGTGTCACTACTGTAACTCACGTTATTACGCCTTCTGAAACGGCTTCTTTTTTGGCTCAGCCTCCATGGAAAATCAAAGAAGAATTGTCTCAAGCTACTCAGAGTATTGATATGACAGTAGCTTATCGAACAGCATATCAAGCTCAGCAGTTAAGCCTCTCGAATTTATATGAAGAAAAACAGGCTCAGTTAACGTCGTATCAATCGTTAGCGGATGGCTTACCAATGGCATTAGTCGAATTACGTAAGGAGCTTGTCACCTTGCGAGAAACCCTTGTTCGTGACGGTGCCCTGTTTCCATATGCGGATGAGGCGTTGACTAAAGTGATGTCTGGATTAAATGTCGCGTCTATCGATTCCATGAAAGTATCTGCCATAGCTGGCAGTCGAGATAAGCAGATTGCTCGCTTAATTTTAGATGGTGAAGCTAAGCTCGCAGAAAATGAAATGAAAGAGGCATGGTTGTTAAACCAGTCACAAGCCTATTTCTACAACCAAATCTTACCAAAGGCTGTGATGGAAAATATTAATGACTCCATCGATAAACATGCAGAGGCGCACTTTTACACCAAAGCAATTGAAGAAGCTGAATTAGCCAAAGCCTACTTCGGTAATACGCCAGAACTAGACAAAAAAATAAAGGATTTAATCGTCGCAAGAAGCGAATTTATTTTGTTTAGCACCGTGATGGAGCAATCCGTTTACGACAAACAAAAGCTACATGAATCCCTTGCCGATTTAGAACGGAATGCACCAAGTAAATTTACAGAAATCACGAAAATTCTAGATAGCATGGCGTCGGATGCGATAGAGCAGAGCCATCGATTATCTAAGCCAGCAAATGGCGCAATTGCGGTAGCGCGTGCGTTGAGAGATTACTTGACTGAAGGAGACGTGAATTTTGTCCAACATTGATATCGACCGTCTGCTTAATCCTATTTCTGATGAATCTCCAGTGGGAAACGATGCCCGTTACGAGTTTTGCTATGAAATGATGGAGTCCGAAGTGAAGAAATTCGGTTCCTTGTTTGGCGAAACAGTAGATTGGAGCGTGGTAAAAACGCACGCGACCGAAGTTCTAGAGCACCACAGCAAAGACTTAAAAGCCATTTGTTACCTCGTTCGCGCGCTAACAGAAGAGTTTGGTCTGCAAGGCTTTGAACAAGGTCTAAAGCTGCTTAGTGAGGCGTTAAGTCGCTTTGGCGTTGAATTGTATCCTTCCCGAAAGCGGGGTCGAGATGGCGCGGTCGAATGGTTGAACCATCAGTTTAAACTGGTCAGCAGCAAGTTAGCGGAAAGCGCTCAGTCATGGGATTTGGTATCAAACTGCATTTCGACTATTGAAGAAGTGCAGCGTCAATACGACGAGGTTTATCAAGACTCAGAAGCGGATTTCTTTGAGATTCGCACTCAACTCAATGTTTTATCTCAACAAGCGGCGGCTGATGAGCAGAGCGATGATGCAGTCGTTAACGTCGAACAAGCGGCGCCTGCACCAGCTACGCAGCCTGCTGCCGCAGAAACGCCAGCGCAGAGTGAAGTGCAAACCGCACCGGTGAAGGCGGTTCCGCCGGCCCCTAAACCTGCGCCAGTTAAGAAAGCGGTAGCAAAAGAAGTCGATGTCGATACGGACTTCTCTTCGCCGACGGCTTCTAAGCGCACCTTGAAGAAGGTTGCGGAAGTCATGCTTCATGCGAACCCAAGTGATCCGCTGGCTTACCGGATTTATCGTCATCTGACTTGGGATGACATTGATGGTCTACCCGACCACCAAAATAATCAAACGCCTTTGAGCTTGGCAGTGTCGTCCGATCAACAAGCAGAATACCGAGATAAAGCTGACCAAGAAAGCGACATCGACACCATTAAGCGTTTGGAGCGCACATTAACGGATGCGCCATTTTGGTTGACGGGCCATTACTTCGTGTATTCGATGCTTAATAACTTGGGCTTTGATGATGCAGCGCTTGCTGTGAAACAAGAAGTGACGCGTTTTGTTGAATCGCTAGAGGGCATCGAGCACCTCTCATTTAAGAATTCTATACCATTTGCAGATGAAGCGACCTTGAGCTGGTTATCGACTCAAGATACTACTTCTTCGACTTCTCAACCCGTTGTTCAAACGGTTGTGATTTCGCAGGAAGACTCGCTGCCAATGGAGGATATCACTCTAGAAAATCTAGGGGAATGTGCCGCAGAGCTTGCCCGCAAACTTGAGCTGGATAGCTCGGGACGTGGGCAGTTCATGCTGTATTTACAATTGATAGCAGCTTACCAGTCTGTTGGATTATACCCGTTGTGTTTGCCGTATCTTGAGAAGGGGTGGGAAGTACAAAAAGCGTTTAATCTCGCGAGCTGGGAACCCCACTTATCGTCACAGTTAGAAGACCTAATTCGAAAAACACTCCATCGGTTATTTGGAAGCAAGGATCTTTTACCTGAGAAGTATGAAGAGTGGAAAGCAATTTACGACTAATTAAAGAGTTAGATAAGGAACGAATTATGTCACGTGACGGCTCGGTGGCTCCTAAAGAGCGAATTAATATCCGTTATGTTCCAGCAACTGGCGATACGCAAGAAGACGTAGAGCTGCCGCTAAGCATGATGGTAGTTGGCGACTTTACTGCGCGTGCAGATGAGACACCAATTGAAGAACGTACTCCAATTAACATCGACAAAGACAACTTTAACGAAGTGCTAGAGGGCATGTCTCCAAACGTTAAAGTCAACGTTGAAAACCGTCTTTCTGATGAAGAAGGCGGCCAGATTGGTGTTGATCTGACCTTCCAAAACATGAAGGACTTCTCTCCTGAAGCGATCGCGAAAAGTGTACCTGAACTAAACAGCCTACTTGAGCTTCGCGAAGCCTTGGTTGCACTTAAAGGTCCTCTAGGAAACGTGCCTGCGTTCCGTAAGAAGATCGCATCGGTTCTTCAAGATGAAGAAGCGAGAAAGAAACTGTTGGATGAACTAAGCATTGGCAACGACCAAGACGCGAAAGAAGAGTAAGGGATATCATGTCTGCAGAAGCACAAGCGCCAGAACAAGAAGCAGCCTTAGTTGAATCAGGCTCACTTCTGGATAGCATTCTTAACGAAACACGTTTAAAGCCAAGTGATGAAGGTTTTGACGTTGCAAAACGCGGCGTAGAAGCATTCATCAGTGAGCTACTAAGCAGTTCGAACACAGAGAAAGTCGACCAATCTCTGGTTGATCTGATGATCTCTGAAATCGACCAAAAATTGTCTAAGCAAGTTGATGCAATTCTTCACAACGAAGAAGTTCAAGCGATTGAATCAACGTGGCGTGGCCTTAAGTACCTGGTTGATCACACTGACTTCCGCGAGAACATTCAAATTGAACTGATCTCTGCGAAGAAAGACGAAGTTCTTGATGACTTCGAAGACGCTCCAGAGGTGGTGAAGTCTGGCCTGTACAAGCAAATCTACACACGTGAATACGGCCAGTTCGGTGGTAAACCTGTTGGCGCCGTCATTTGTGATTACGCTATGTCAGCTTCGTCGCCTGACATCAAATTGATGGAATACATGGCTAACGTAGGTGCAATGTCTCACGCACCATTCATCACGTCGGCATCGGCTAAATTCTTTGGTCTAGACAGCTACGAAGAGCTGCCAAACCTAAAAGATCTGAAGTCTGTATTCGAAGGTCCACAGTACGCGAAATGGCGTGGTCTGCGTGAGCACGAAGATGCGCGCTACCTAGGTCTATGTACGTCTCGCTTTATGCTACGTACACCTTACTCTGTTGAAGATAACCCAATCAAGGCGTTTGACTACGATGAGCAAGTAACAGACAGCCATGATAACTACCTATGGGGCAACTCAGCGTACGCGATGGCGTCTAAGATCAGTGAATCATTTGCTAAGTACCGTTGGTGTCCGAACATTATTGGTCCTCAAAGCGGTGGTACTGTACAAGATCTACCGGTTTACAACTTTGAAGCTATGGGTCAAATCGAGACTAAGATCCCAACCGAGATCCTGGTTTCTGACCGTCGTGAGTACGAGCTAGCGGAAGAAGGCTTCATTGCGCTAACCATGCGTAAAGGTTCTGACAATGCGGCGTTCTTCTCTGCAAACTCTGTTCAAAAACCAAAAGTGTTTGCGAACACGCCTGAAGGCAAACAAGCCGAGATGAACTACAAGCTAGGTACTCAGCTTCCTTACATGTTCATTATCAACCGTTTAGCGCACTACATAAAAGTGCTACAGCGTGAGCAAATTGGTTCTTGGAAAGAGCGTTCTGACCTAGAAATCGAATTGAACAAGTGGATTCGTCAATACGTTTCTGACCAAGAGAACCCGCCAGCGGAAGTTCGTGGTCGCCGCCCACTTCGCGCTGCGAAGGTTGAAGTATCAGACGTAGAAGGCGATCCTGGCTGGTACAAAGTATCGATGTCTGTACGTCCTCACTTCAAGTACATGGGCGCAAGCTTCGACTTGTCTCTAGTTGGTAAGCTAGACCAATAACCCATTACTGAAACCATCAAGCAGCCAGTGAAGACTGGCTGCTTTTTTCGTAGGATCGCATATGGAAAAAGGTTACCGTCTTTTAGAGCGGATCGAGCTAGGAGAACCAAAAAACTGCTACGAGAAAGTGGTGTCTCATAAGCATTTGATTGAATCCATTCACTCGCATCTCGCTGACTTGTTGAATACGCATTCCGGCAACGCAATGATCGACAATGAGTATGGTCTGCCAGATTTTAACGACGTACTTTCTAACAACACAAACCTCGTTCGCCATATTCAAAAAAACATCACGTCAACCATAGAACGCTTTGAGCCCCGACTGCTGAATGTCGAGGTTCATTACCGTGAAGACCACCATAATCCATTACAACTCGGCTTTGGTATTCGCGGCGAAGTTTCCCATAACGGCGGTAAAGTCCCAATGTCGATCGATGTCTACATGGGAACCGACGGCCAATTTAACGTTTAGTAGGTGCCACTTGAGTAACAGTAAATACTTTCAAGATGAACTCACGTATTTACGCGAGTCGGGTAGTGAGTTTGCCAAATATCATCCGAAGTTAACTCACTTTCTCTCTGAAGGAACTTTTGATCCAGATGTCGAACGATTGCTGGAGGGTTTTGCTTTTTTGACCGGACGCATCCGCGAAAAGATTGACGATGAACTTCCTGAGCTAACGCAATCTCTGATGACTTTGCTGTGGCCACATTACATGCGTTCGATTCCGTCTTTGTGTATTAGCGAACTAAAACCCCATACCGGAAGTGTTACTGAGAAAACCGTGGTGAAACGTGGTGCGGAAATGGCCAGCGAGCAGGTAGAAGGCACGCAGTGTTTGTTCCGTACTTGTTATGACGTCAATCTATACCCAATTACGATTACTAACATTGAACAAACTAACAGCCGCACCAGCTCGATGATTGATGTGACGTTATCGACGGAGCATGGCCTTGAGCTGTCTCGTATCGGTTTAGATACGTTGCGTTTGCACCTGCATGGTGAGATTCATATTACTCGCACTGTCTTCTTATGGCTGTTCCGTTATCTAGATTACGTCGAGTTGGATGTTGGTGGTGGCTACAAACATCGTTTAGGGCCAGAGTACGTTAAGCCAGTCGGGCATGAAGAGGACGAGGCGCTGTTGCCTTACAGCAAAAATTCCTTTGCAGGCTACCGTTTGCTGCAAGAATTCTTCTCTTTGCCAGATAAGTTCATGTTCTTCGACATTAAAGGCTTAGAGTGGCTAAAAGGCATTCCACAGCGCAGTACGGTCAAAATCAAATTCCACTTTAAGCGTGCTTTGCCTTCAGAGGTGGTGCTTAAAGATAAACACTTAAGGTTGCACTGCACACCTGCCGTTAACTTGTTTGAAAAAGACGGCGATCCAATCCGTTTAGAGCATCGACGAAACGAGTACAAGGTGCGTCCACAAAGTAACACTCAAGAGCATTACGAGGTTTATTCCATTGAGCAAGTGGAGAGCTGGAGTAAAGACGAGCGTCGCCGAAAACCACTGATTGAATTTGAATCGTTTGAGCACCAAATCAACCAGCGTGATAAGAGAGAATTCTACAAATCCAAAGTGGGCGAGCGAGTAAGCGGAAGAGGGTTAGAGCGCTATATCTCATTCCATACTCACAATGGCGACATCGCGGATTTAGGGACTGAAACCGTATTGATGAAACTGCAATGCAGCAACGCGGATTTGGCAGAACGTCTTTCAGTGGGTGACATCACTTACGCGACCCACAAGTCACCAACGTATGCGACGTTTAAAAACATTACTAAGCCAACACAGTCAGTAAGTCCTCAGGTTAATGGTGAACTTCAATGGCAGTTGATTGCCAACATGTCGCTCAACTACTTGTCTTTGGCCAATATCGATGTGTTGAAAGTGTTGCTCTCGACTTACGACTTCCACTCTCGAGTCGATAGACAAGCCCACCGCGCGTCGATTCATCGACTTGATGGCATTATTTCTTCAGAGATGAAACCAATTGACCGCGTGTTCCGTGGCGTTTCTGTGCGTGGTAACCAGTTCAAGCTCGTGACGGACTCTAAGTTCTTCGTAAATGAAGGCGATATGTTCCTTATGGCCACGGTATTGAATGAATTTATCCGTTTGTATTCGAGTGTGAACTCCTTTACCGAACTAGAGGTGTTCGATGAAGCGACGGGCGAGGTTTACAACTGGGCAAGCCTAATCGGGCAGCAGACGATACTATGATTAACACACTTTCTGATAAGTCGAATGAGTTTAGTTTCTACCAAGCGGTGTTGCTGTTAGAGAAACACTACCAGTTGGAGCCAAACTCAAATTTTGTTGCCGTGGGCGAGAACAAATACTTCCATCAAGAGCGAATTGAGTTCAGCGTGTCGCCAAACCTGTGCTTTCCAAAGAGTGATATGGATTTTATTACTCATATGGAAAGAAACGGACAGCAATATTCACGTATTGAGACGAACTTTCTTGGCTTGCATGGTTCAAGCTCGCCCCTGCCTGCGTCTTACACTGAGAAACTCGTCGGTCGTGATCCCGATGATAACCCAGTGAAGGATTTCTTCGACTTTTTCCACAACCGCTATACAAGCTTACTGTATCGTGTTTGGAAGAAATACCGATATCACGTGCAGTACAAAAGCGGGGCAAGCGATGCGTTTTCTGGGCGCATACTGCATTTGGCTGGTCTGTCAAGCGTTATGCAAGATTGTGAAGTAGCGGAGTTAGATCGAGCGAAAGTTCTGTCTTACGTGAACCAGTTATCTACGCGTACGCGCTCACCCAAGCTTATTTCCGGTATTGTTTCGCACTACTTTTCACTGCCGAATGTGCGAATCGAAGAATGGGTTTATCGGCGGGTCGAGATTGCTGAAAGCCAGCGTAACAAACTCAATCGTTCCAATTGTATATTGGGGCAGAGCTTACACTTGGGACAAAGCATTGCGGATTTGAACGGCAAGTTTAACTTGTGTATCGACAACATTGATTTTGAAACGTTTAAGCAGTTTTCCTACGATGGTGAGTTACATAAGACGCTGGTGGGCTTGATGCGCTTTATTCTGCGTGACCCAATGTCGTGGGACCTAAAGTTGACAGTTAACCTAGACAGTATTCCAGAAAACAAACTGGGTAATGGAGAAGGGAACCAACTAGGTCAAACGTTCTGGCTAGGAAACCCAGGTGATAAAGACGCCAAAATTCGACTTATCGGAAGCATATAAGAAAGCCGCTCAACGAGCGGCCCTTTATGTTTTCCTCGAAGAGGTCAGAAAAGCTTAACGACTGATCGGCTGGTGCAGTACAACGGTAGTATCAAGCCTTTGAATGCCGTTAAATGATTCAATTTCATTACAAAGATGATGAATAGACTGCAGGTCGGGCGCTTCAATTAGGGCAATAATATCAAAGTTGCCACCAACAACGCTCGTTAAGCGAACCTCAGGGATTTCTTTAAGTGCATTCGTTACATCATTCTTCTTACCCTTTTCACAAGAGATCAGTAGATAACTAGCGGCTTTTCGCCCTTCATTTTCTACACGAATCTGTGCGGTATAGCCTTTGATAATACCGGTCTTTTCTAAACGATTAATTCTTTCTGCTACTGCTGTTCGAGACAAACCAATGTTTCGGGATAGATTCGCAATCGACTCTCGCCCATTCGACAATAGACTTGAAAGTATTTTTCGATCTAATTTATCTAAACCTTGTAAAGTCATGTTTGAAATCATGTGTTCTGCCTATTTTGTTTTTATATTGTTATTAAATCGACTCAGGGAGCGTAAAGTTATACAGCTCAGCAAGAGTGAATGGGTTTTTCTGTGTCAACGGAGTGATGCGTAAGCTCAAGTCCCTCCCTGACACTTTTATGTCACTGACAAAGCTGCCGTTATGAGTGTTTGTCAAGGTCGAGTCACCTAGCAATCTGTATATCGCCCATTGACCACTCTTATTTAAAACGTGCTGTCTGCCTTCATCGGTTACATCCTGGAGTGTGATACTAATATTGAAGTCACCATTTTGCGGTGGCCATGCCATTTCACGAATGCGGCTTGGACCGTGGTAGTAACTTATATTGGTATCTGCAATTTTTAAGCTCGCTCTAATCGCACTAGAATCAAGATCGAGTACTCTTGCACTAAACGGAATATGAACGCGGTTAGTGCTTTTATTAATTAATGTGTCTCGAATAACGTTATAGTTACGCAGTTGCACTAACAGAGCCGGAGAGATTGGCATCGTCTCGCCATCCACCTGTTTTGGCGTCCACAAATTGGTATCGTAGAACGGTGCAAAATTTTTCTGAATAAATGTGTCTAACAAGCCACCTGAAGCAAACAGTAATTCAAAATCTTCAATTGAGATTTCCTCGGTCGCTGTTAGATCAAATGGGTATCGTCCTAGCCCTATCTCTTTAAACTTGGTGTAAATCTCGCTGTACCATTGGGTTTGAATGCCTTTAGCGGACTCTTTAATCATGACTGACCAGCTTTGTTGAACCACATCTAACAACCAGCTACGAACGGGTTCCGGTGATTTTTGGGCAATCTGTTTAAGTTTTATTAATGGGTCAGCTTCACTGCTGTTCATTCGATGCTGAGCTGCCGCTAGCGCCGCCATTTGCGGGTCAGGTGCATCAGCAATGTCTTTCATATACGTGCGAACACGGCTTAGCGCTGTTACGGTCTCATCCCAAGGAGTAGGGGAGTTTGGTGTTTCACTGACCTGAAGTTGGTTTAATAAGTGAAAAGCTTGTTCAACACGTTTCATCAACAAGTAATCAGGCTTAACTACTTCCTCTACTGCGTCTGATGCGGAGTCTGCCGCTGCCACGAGTTTCGGGTCTAGCTTTGAAATCAGAGCATTTTTTTCACCAACGGGTGAAAATTGTGTGTTGGCATAGACCTGCTTCAGTACGGTTGTCATTGGTGAAGAAGGGCCCGAGATTAAGTCTATCGCGTTCGTTAGATCGCCGACATTGTCATAGTTCTGGACTTTTAGTTCACTCAGCGCATTGCGCCAATTACTGATGTAGTCGTCAGTATATTTTTTACGTACTTCCTCTTTGAAGGCTTCTTGTTCTTCACTAGTAGGAATAACGTGTTGTGATAGACCTAAAACCCAGTTGTCACTGATGACTTGTTGTGACATTAGGTCCACGCGTGGTCGATAAAAAGTGCTAAAACCAGTGGAGGTATAGATCTTATCTACGATCAAGCGTTCGCTATCGATTGGTGTGTTGAACACATTGCTAAACTCAAAACCCACAGCTCGTTGCAGATCTAGGGTTCCTAAATCAATCGAATTTGCTTCGTTTAAAATGCCTGCATAAACGAGATCAACATTCGAATTTGCTAGCAATGAGCGACGTGTTGCGCGAACAAGATCCATATTGATATCAATTGGATCAAACTGTGTGCGAAAGTAAGCGTCCAAATAGCGCATCGCCTGATTGACGACGTCATTTTGGTTGCTCAAGTCGTTCATCATTTGGAGAGTTTGATGACGCAAAAAACGGATATCACGCTTTGTTGGATCGTTTAGCATTAGATACCCCTTCAATAGAGGTAAAGCGCGTGTAAAAGTGTTTTGATTTTGTGTCAGTTGTAGACGGTAACCTTTCTCAATGAGAGGTATCAACTGTTGAGCAACGTCCTTAAGTAATGCTTCGTAAGCGATGCGAGTGCTTTGATCCAAACGGCTAATGTTGAGTGGTAATATCTCTTCATCCAAAGCCTTAGAACCTTTAAGCCACGCCCCATAAGAAGGCTCTATTGCTTTCGTCGCCTTCGCTAAAAGCTCATCGAATCTTGCATCTTGCTCCACTTGTGATTTGTCATCGATACTCAAGAGTTGATTCATCACATGTAAGTTACTGTCTAATGTCGTGAAAAAGAAGTAACTGCCCCCAGTAAGCAGGATAATAGAGCCGAGTATTGCCAAACGGCTTTGTCTCTGAATTAGACGAAGATACGTCTTGTTTTCGCCCGCAAAGTCGCTTTCCGGCAATATTTGTGAATCAATCAGAAAGCGAGAGAAATAAGGCGTTTCTGTTAACTGAGTATGCTCTGACGCGATAATAGGTAAGTTGAAGTAATTACTACAACTTTTTGCAAGTAAATTGTACTTGCGACCGCCTTGCAGACTCGAACTAAAGAAAATCTCACGGATGTCTAGTGAATAGACACCGTTGTTAACATCACATAGACGCTCAAGCACATAGCTGACTTCAGACCGACATAGCTCAAACTGCTTAGGGAAAGCGAGTATTGCTTGTTTCTCATCAATGTCCGTTGAATTAGCGGATGCATCTAGCGCATTACTTTCAAGCACTCTCACTAGATTTCGATAGCTATCGCGGTAGTACTCTGCAAATACACCTTTGGCTTCTTTTAGTGGGATAGAGAGGAACTCAACACGTGTCTTGAGAGAGCTAAAGTGCATGTATTCTTTAAAGCCGTCTAACTTGTCTAGCTTTGACATAATCAAATAGATTGGCAATGCTGAAGACGTTTTAGAGTTGATGGTACTCAAGCGCGCCAATAACGACGAAATGGTGTACTCTTTTTGTTCTGGCTCAGAGACGATCATGAACTCGAAATCGGTGAAGAATAGACAGCCTGAAAATGGCTTTCGAGGTCGATGATGAATAACTTCTTCAATGAACGTATTCCATAAAGAAGCATCACTGCTTGATACTTCCTGGAACACTAAGCGTTGGTCAGGTTTGATGTATACAGCGCTGTCAGATTCGTACCATTCAAAAAAGTCATTCTTAGCGGTTCTAGTGCGATCCATCGGTTTAATTGCACTAGAATTAAATAAAAATTGACGTCGCCCTGACCCTTTATTACCAAGCATCAGGTAAATTGGTTTCTTGCCTGAGTTAGCAAGAAGAGGCTGGATAACCATAGAAAGTGCTTCTTCCTCGGTTTCCAAATGTTGAGCTTTAGCGTTGTTCTTTTTCTTCAACCATAATGTGAATTGAAAAGTGACGTAAACCATGGCGATAACACCAAGGGTCAGCCAAAGATAAAGTTGATCGATTTCGTCAAGAAAAAGCAGATAAATAGTGGTGATAATTGCAACCACTAAAAACATCAATATAGTAGAAATCACCACTGGATTTCTAAACAGTTTTTGTTTGAACATAAGCCTAAAACTTCTTTAATTGTATTGTTATTTATTGTCAGTTTTTTCAGCTTGTAGCTGACTCAATTTATATAGGTAGATGTTCAGTAAAAGGGTTGCGCGGTCAATTTCCCTTTGCTGTGAATACTTTTCAGCGTATTCAATACGACCTAAAAGCGGGAATAACGAGTTACTGTATTCGTACGCCTTTTCAGAGTTCTTATCTACATTCTGTCTAGCTACGTTGGCAAACACCGTTCTTGCGTCTGAGAATCGCTTATAAACATCCATAAACTGGTCTTCTAAATGGGCGCTCTGTGTCAAAAAGTTTTGACGTAGCTGCTGTGCAGAAGACGAATCCGGATAGATTGCGATTAATTCATTGGTCAAGCTATCGAGCTCGCTGACGTTACTTACTTTTGCCGAGTCTAAAAACCAGTTATTCATCATAATATCGACACGATTAATGGCCTGCGTTTTCAATGACTGAGCATATTTTTTATTTTCGTAATCTAACGAGGCGACCAAATTTACAAGTTCATTAAGTGAAGCTTGATTAATTTTTTGCTCCAATGTTCGATAACGTTGTTGCTCGTACATGAAATGTGAACATATCGCAGTAACAATCAAACCAATAACGAAGTAGATCATAAATCGACCAGACTTTGCCGGTGATGCTTTCTCTTGGCTATTTAGGTTGGGTGATGACACCGGTGCCGGAGAGGGAGACACATTCACTTTAATTTCAGGTGCCTTCTGCGTTGCTGCAGGAGCGCTAGTGTTGGCTTGTTTTTTCTCGCGTAACTCAGCCGCAATTTGTTGTTCTTTTATCTGCTCAATCCATTGATTCAAAATACGGCGAATGCGACCTAATGACGGCGCTTCAATACCGTAATGAAGACGAAGCTCTTCCTCAATCCTCAAGCATAATTGATGTGCTGCCTCTATCAATGGAAGCTCTTCTGGTAACGCCCGATGCTTATTAATTCGTTTTTCAGTATGCTCTACCATCCATTCAATAGCGCTCATTCGTGCCTTTGACTTTGAATGCTCTGGATACGCGTTGAACCAATATACGACACACACATCAAGTATTGAGTTTAACCCTTCAACAAGGCCTCTTAAGCCGTCGTTATAGGTTGACGCAACGGTAAAGTAACAGCAACAACGTAGGTCTTTCGCTTGGGTACTCAAGATCTTTTTTGAGAGTGTTTGAACCGTTTTCCACGAGACTCTCCCTGTGACTTTATTCAGGTTGTTTATTTGACGTTTAATTTCGTCAAAATCCTCAGAACCATTAGGATTAGAGCCGCTTGGGTTATTTTCATCGATTGGTCTTCGAGCGAAGTCGGTAAAAAACATAAGGAAAGTTCCAACTGATCATATAGAAGTATTAAGTTATATAGGATTTCACTACTGTTATATTAAATTATAAGCAGTGCACATCTGCCGCAATTCTATAGACAAAATAAGCGGATTAGATAATAAAAATTCATTAAAAGAAATTAAATTACTTTTAGTGTGATCTTTGTTCATAATATTAATATCAATAGTTAAGTCTATTTATAAGAAGAAACTTATATATGAAGATAAGAACGTTGATTAAAAAGTAACTAAATTGTTATCGGAGATTACGTTTTGTTCAATTAGCAATCAAATTCTGTTACTTCTATTTAAATAGAAAGATTTACTGTCTCGTCACTTAATCTGTAGTCGGTTCTTTAGTTTTTGTTTGTAGGTAAAACAACCAACCTGATAGTTGAAATGTATTAAATTATAGGTGTTTTTTTAGGCTTATTGAAAAAGAGAATATAATTGATATCTTTCGCCTCTAAGTAGAATATCGGTTTTCCTAGAGGGACGAAATGCTAAAACCAAGTCAAATTGGGCTGATTTCAGCCATGTGTCTATTTTCTTCTGTTGCAATGGCAAAAGGGGAGCGATATGGACTCTCTACCAGTATGTTGACTATCGATAGCATTAAATACGATGAAGGTAAAAGTGGTGAGCAGGATACGCTTAGGTTCGGCTTGGTTCATACTCGTCCTATTGATGAAAACAATAACCGTTGGCGTTGGTGGTTAGGGCTAAACTATCTAGCAGAAGATATTGAAGCGCCAGCAAACGGCTTATATCAAGAAGCGACGAACTATGAACTTCGTGTTGTTCCTCAATATGCGTTGACTTCTTGGAGTGTTTTCACGCCATACGTTGGTGCGGGCTTGTCTGTCGGTTACTCGCAATATTCTAATCGCTGGCAAGTAGACCAAGAGGGCTATCGTTATGAGAGTGTTGAAGACATCGACCAGTTTGAGTTAGGTGCGGTTGTGACCCTTGGTACTGCTATAAAGTTAGGCAGTAATCCTGACGCCCATATACAAATTATCCCGCAGGCCTCTTATATCCTTCCGGTTGTAAATGATGGAATTGGTGGGCTTGAACTATCAGTTTCTTTGCTCTTTTGAGGTTCGTAAATGTACTCAAATCAGCTAGTTTTATTTATCTCAAAGTGTCCAGAGGAATACACCGGTGCAAAGCATATTGAAATGCCTGAAAGTGGTGGTTCGATAGGTCGTTCCCCAAGCTGTAGCGTGTCTTTAGCCGATCACAACCGCTTTATCTCGGGCACTCATTGTTTGCTCAGCGTGTATGGAGATACCTACTATATAAGTGACGTATCAACTAACGGCACAATGGTAAATGGGAATAAAATACTAAAAAATCAACCCGTTGCGATAGTTGATGGCGACATCATTTCTTTAGGGCAATATGAGATTGGTGTTTCTCTTGAGCACGTTACCTCAACACTAGACATCGCCGCTGATATTGCTCCTGAGCGAGTATCTAGCGATCCTCTGGTTAGTCTAGGAGATGCTGTTGTCGAAGAGGAAGAAAAAGTCGGTGCCTTAGAAGATTTGTTTATGGAGACTAAACAGGATGACATTGATTGTCATGATCCTGTTGCTCACCTTAACTTTTCGATGCAGCGAGATGACGATTACTTAATTCGTGATAATGAGCGTACAGAATCTGAACAACCTAGAACCGTGGAAAGCACGCGTCAGGTGGTCGATGACAGTTTCAGTATATATTCCGAATTTGATCAACCAAGCCTAATCCCTGAAGACTGGATGGCTGCGGAAACCAAGAGTAACGCATCAGTCAATGACGCATTAGCGCCAGAAAGCGGTAAGCCACATAGAGCCGATATTGCCTCAGCTGAGGTGATGCAACCTGGCACAGTAGCCCCAGATAGCGCGATTCAAAGACAACATCGTACGCCTAATGTTACTGAGATGGTCGTAGAACAGGCTAACACAGGGTCAAAATGGGAAGAGATGACCCAATCTTTTACGCCTTCTCCTAACACTAATCAGCAACTTCAAATACCTACGGCACAGCATGCGATAAACACCACGACGAAAGCACAAGTCGATACTGATGCGGCCGTTTGCTCTCAAGATATAGCGCAAGCGTTTTTTGATGGTTTGGGTATTCGAAATCCAGAGTTGATGACAAACGAGGCGCAGTTATTCAAGCAAATGGGCACTTGCTTGCGTTTATGTATTGATAACCTACAGAAAGAGTTGCACGAAGTGGAATCGTTAAAAGATGAGCAGAGTGCGAGTGAGGCTAACTCGAACATCGCAGAGCTAATGCTTACTTTGAATAGTCAGCAATTACTGGCTCCAAATGAACTGGTTGAACAAATGCTCGATGAGCTGAACGACCACCAAGTTATGTTTAACAAAGCACTGAATGAGCTCATTTTAGAACAGTCAGAAACGAACGATCCCGTAGCATTTGCTAACAGGGTCGCTAGCCAGTCTTTGTTCTCAACTAAGTCAAAGCTGTGGGCCGAATACCTAGATTTCTACACTAATAATCGTCGCCTGCTTAATGAAACATCCTTAAAAGGGCTGATTAAGAAAAACTATAACAAAGTGATTAAGGGAAACCATGCGTAGTATCGCCGTATTACTCGGATTTGCCATGTTGTCCGGTTGTTCCATGTGGGATCAATTTAAAGAGTCCACTGGTATCACACCAGAAACTTCGTCGATTGAATTGGTTATTGAGGCATCACCTGTACTCAATGTGAGAAATGGGGGCCAGTCATCTCCAGTTATTCTCCGTCTTCACGAATTAAGTTCGCCAGTATTGTTCCGAAGCTTAGATTTCTTTGCCTTGTTTGAGAGCGATAAAGCGTCGTTGGGTGATGAGTACATCAAACGTTACGAATATCAAATACAGCCAGGTGGAAAAGTTCATGAAATGCTAACTCTAGACCCTGACACTCGTGCCGTCGGTTTTTCAGTGGCTTTTCGTGATATTGATGGTTCGTCTTGGCGAAAAGTGGAAGTTATTGAAGAGAAGAGCGAGTACTACATCAAGCTCAAGTTAGAGGGCAGTGAGTTAATTTCTGATAACACTCGCGGCATTGAACAGGTTTACTTTTAAGGGATAGAAACATGTCTTTATACAATCCAGTTGTTTGGCAAGATGGAATGTTCATGAAGCCGCAGCATTTTCAACAACTCGATCGTTCGCAAAGTAAACTATCGAGCCTACTGAGTGCCAATGCATCGCCTTTGCATTGGGGAATTAAACGTTTAGAAATCAACTCTCAGTTACTAGCACTGGGTAAAATCGGTATTACTCGTGCTGAAGGTATTTTACAAGACCGGACACCATTTGAGCTTCCGTTGCTTGCTGAGCTGCCTGAAGTGAAAGATGTAGATCCTTCGATTGCCGATAAAGTCGTTTATTTGTGCTGTCCGTTACCATCGGAACGTTCTGAGTTATTTGGTACCAAAAAAGACGGTGCGCGCTATACGATGGAATCTCAAGAAGCGGTTGACGCTTGTTATGATTCGGAAGACATGGCAAATATCGTCGTCGGTAAGCTTAACTTTTGCTTAATGTACGATCATGAAGATAAGAGTGCTTACACGTCTATTCCGATCTTAAAGATCTCAGAAGTGAAGCCTGATGGCAGCGTGATCTTAGATGATAGTTTCATTCCTACCTGCATCGATATTCATGCGTCGACAGTACTGAGTAAATTTGCGACCGAGTTTGCTTCTATGTTGAAGCATCGCGCGGAATCGATAGTTCAGCGATTAGGGGTGGTGGATCAACAAGGCGTATCATCGGTTTCTGACTTTATGCTATTGCAAGCGCTCAACCGATACGAACCCTTGTTTTGGCATTTCGCAAGCACAGAAGCTGTGCATCCTGAGTCTTTGTATCGAATTCTTCTTCAGGCAGAGGGTGAGCTTTCGACGCTGTGCTCAACGACACGCCGACCTATTGAGTTTACGAAGTACAATCATGGTGATCTTACTAGCTGTCTTTCTCGCGTCCTAGACAGTGCGAAAATGACATTGAGCGTGATGTCTGAGCAAAGAGCAATTCCACTGACCTTAAAAGATCAGAACTATGGCATCAGAACGGCAGCAATCCCTGACAATAAGATCATTGATACGACAACCTTTATCCTCGCGGTTAAAGCCGACGTGACCTTGGATGTTCTGCATACCCAGTTTGTCAGCCAAACGAAGATCGGTTCTATCGATAACATACGTGACTTGATTAACCTTCAACTGCCTGGGATTGAGATCAAACCAATGCCAGTTGTGCCACGCGCGCTGCCGTATCACGCTGGCTACACCTATTTCGAGCTCGATAAAACGGGCGAAGAGTGGATGGCATTGAAGAACACTGCTGCGATTGCGATTCACGTTGCGGGCGATTTCGCTAACTTATCATTGCAACTTTGGGCCGTTCGTCTATGAGTTACGCAGAAACCGACGTCACCGTAGTCTTATTCCAACCAGAGCCTGGCAAACCAATGGAGGTAATGCCAGCGCCTGACTTATCGAGAAACATCGCAGTACAAGATCTATCTATCGACAACATGGGTATTAACCCGCTAGTGGACCAGTTCTCATGGTTGATCGCCAGTCTGTCTTGTATGTCTTCGATCCCTTGGCTTGATGACCCGATGCCATTTCGTGAACAAGTGGCACGTGAGATTCGAAAAGGTGAACGAAAACTTAATGAAATGGAGCTCGATCGTGCTTCGGTTCTTGTTATTCGTTACTGCTTGTGTGCGGCGATTGATGAATCTGTTTGTCGACAAGAGTGGGGGGCAAATAGTCACTGGAGCCAGAACAGCTTACTGTCTGAGTTCCACAACGAAACATCTGGTGGTGACAAGTTTTTCGTTATTCTCGACCGCTTAAAAGCCGACCCTCGCAAATACCGTCACGTTATAGAGTTTCTCTATTTATTGCTTCAACTTGGTTTCCAAGGCAAGTACGGCCGTGAAGAGCGTGGCAACGAAAAGTTAGCGGAAATTGGCAGCACCATTTATCGATTAGTGCGAGATGACCGCCTAGCAGAACAAGAAAAAGTTTCTTTAATCAACCTTAAAGCTAAATATCTAAAGAAGCCGTTGAAAAGGGTAATTTCACCCAAGCTGATCTTGAGTCTTAGTGCGATGACGTTTGCGCTTATGTATGCGGCAACCTACATCGTCATAGACTTAAAATTTCAGCAACTGCTTGAAATGTATAGATAACCAGAGATCTAAAATGAGATCTTCTGCCAGTTTTAGGGCTTATTGTGAATATCACTGGTCTTTTAGTGAAATTCACTAGTTATTTAGAGAGATTGCAGTTTGCGATCTCTTTTATCATTCAATCAATAAAATTCAAATGGATTGGTTATGGGCGTAACAGTTGGTGCGAATGGACTTTCGATAGTTCATAAAGGCTCAGGTGGTGAAGCGAATGCAACGCTCCCAGATGTTTGTTTAACTAAGGTCGGCAAGCCAGTCGTCCCTATCCCTTATGGCAACAATGCTAAATCAGCAGACCTTGCTGGTGGGACTACGACAGTCTCTATGGATGGCGGTAACAGTGTCGCAATCAAGGGCAGTACGTTCTCAAAAAGTACCGGCGATGCGGGCGGTGACAGAAAAGGCGTTTCCTCTGGCACGATAGAAGCTGAAGCAAAATTCATTTCAGCCTCACCAACGGTTAAATTTGAAGGTAAGGGCGTATGTCGCCTGTCCGATCAAATGACCATGAACAAAGCCAACACCATGTGTTTGGGTGGGGCACAAAACCCATCGGTTTCTGTTACGGAAGAGCAGGAAGGGACGTATACGCTGGATATAGAATGCAAATATCCAAATGGGCTCCCTTACTCTAATGCACAATTTTCTTTAGTCGAACCTTCAGGTGCTGTCATTGGGAGTGGAGTGCTGGACTCTAGCGGAAAAGCATCTGTTAATGGTCTCGCTCTAAAAGAATGCAAGTTAGTGCTCAGCGAAACTCAAGACTCTTATACGCCGAACCAATCTTTAGCTGAAAATATTGTGACGGAAACTTACCCTGATCCGAATGATTTTTGTACGTTTGTCGCAGGCCGCCGCTCGCCATTTTGGGAAGATCGTGTTGGGGTTGCTAATGACTGGGGGATATTGATGTCCCCATCCTTCAGTGATGATGACTTTAAAGACATTGTGTTAGAGCAAAGCCGTATATCGTCTCCTTATGCGATTAGTCAAAATCACTCTAAAGATTTTTCTGATGCTTATGTTTCGGCACTTTATCACATCCAAACTGATACTACTGCGCTAGAGAAATATGAACCTTTAGTTGAACTGCTCTTGGAGCAAGTGCACGAAAATGGCGATATATTGAGAGTCTTATATCAAGCTGATGTGTTTGAGCCTCCCTATGAATTATTAGCGAAGCTTCGCTTTTTAGGGACTGGAAATACTGTGAAGTATTTGCAGTTTGTTTTATGGACGTTGATAAACAATCAAATCTGTTCATACATCGATGAGCTAAACAGTGAAATCATCGGTCGTTTAGATTTCATACAAAGCCAAGCTTCTGCAAGATCGTTGAGTTCTGTTGAAGAGGGTATAAACGGTTATAAAAAAGCACTTAACCACTTCAAAAAAGCACTTCCTGACGTCATTAGCCAAATTTTCGAAACCAAAAATGACACCCTAATTTCTATATCGGCAATGGCCCTTGGGAGTACCGTTAACATAGCGAGCCAATCTAGCTTTGCTACTAATTTAGGTAGGGTTAATGCGGTGGTGTACACGAAGTCAAACAACTTGAACCGCCCATCATTTGTCACTTTTGACGATAACTTTTCTGACTAGGACATTTAAATCATGGATGCAGTTTTTCCGATAGCGCAACGAGAAGGTGACGCTTACTACACGCTCAGTGATTTTACGAAATTGTTTGATCAAGCTAAGAGCGGTCGTTATTTAATAGGACAAGGGTACGGTTGGCATAGTGGCATTCACTTAACATCAAAAATGTTACCGTGGGGGAAAGGGCTCAGACCTATTCAAGCGATGCTTGATGGAAAAATAGTGGCATTTCGCATAAATCCTGATTACCTAACATCAACGTACCAAGAGCAAGAGTTTAAGTATAGTAATAACTTTGTGCTTATCGAGCATGAGGCTGTAAACCCCGAAGATAATGAAGATGTATTTAAGTTCTATACACTTTATATGCACCTTGCGCCACCTTCAGATATTGGCGCCAATTCATCTATAACCACGCGTTACCGTTTACAAGAAGCGAGAAATGTACGCACTTTCAAACATAGTGATGTGCCTACTAATTCTGGTGAAGAAAAACAGTCGATGTCTAAAGGAACATTACTTGAATACCTGTATGCAGAAGAGAAGGAGACCCATCCATACCAGATCGACAAAAATACCTACAAAATGATAAAGTGCCGTGTGGTAGAGAATGGTAAATCGGCAAGTGGTAGCGAAAAAGCACTGTTAAACAAGATTGTTTGGTTTGCTTCGGGTCTCAATAGTGACTTTGACATTTTAGAAGATTCCTCTGCTGTCCTATCAGAACCAGTTTCAGAACCTAAATGGATGTCGGACAAGGCGGCAATGATTAGGGACGGTAGTGTGGTTTCTTTACTCCCACTCCTATTTAGAGAGGGGATAAAGGTTTCAGCTGGGGAAGATATCGGTTACATGGGACTGCATGAGTACAGTAACGATGCAATTGGAACTAAGAAAGAAGATAATCGTGTGCATATCGAGATGTTCTCTTTTGAGGAGCCGCCCGAATTTTTCAAAAAACAGATTTCTCCCAAAAATGCGGAAGAAAATCCACTTGTTGTTCTCGATGGGGCCGATAGTAGCGGTGCCGTTGATATGAGTAATTCGTTTATTCAGCAATTACTTGAATCTGTGACAGAAGATCAAGTAACGGACTTCTCCTCGTTCACTGCTCGCGATGCCAAAGTATACTTAGACGGTAAGCGTAAACACTTTCAGCGATTTATTGTGAAACATCCTACAGATTGGCATACAGAGTCGTCACAAAGTCTTTATGAATCAATCCATCAGACCGCAAAGGAAGCTCTAGATATTAAGTGCTCCGCTGGTTTTGTGACTATAGAGGACTACCGTAACTCCCCATGGCGCGATCAAGTGATGGATAGCTTTGATCTTTTCTCGCAATTCGAACTGGAAAGAGCAGATAAGTTCTCATGGATGCAAGATTTACAAGGTGATTTGCAACTAAGCGATGATAAGAGCCTTTGGCATTATTGGCCTTTTGTTAATTCTTTTGTTTCGGGTTACTACGTGACTCAAAAGCAAATGAATCTGATGTTTCCAGATTCTTCCCTCAGTAAAAGAGAAGAAGTGCGTGACTTATTTAATAAATATGCTAGTAGCTTTGAAATAAATACCAATGAACGAGCAGCACAATTTTTTGCTCAGATAAGAGCTGAAGTTGGTTCGAAACTAGAAGGTAATGAAGAGGACTTATGGTATTCTGTCGATAGGTTAAAAGAAATGTTTAAGCGTTACTTCAATAAATACCCTGAAGAAGCAGTTAGTCTTGGCTATATACGAATTGATGAAAGTGAATACAAAGCACTTTCACAGGCGGATAAGAAAAAGTATGTGAGAAGAAGAAGCTATTATTATAGCCAGCTTCCTCAGGAAGATGAGATAGCGAAACGTGTTTATTCTTGTGACTCACCAGATGGCCATTTTGTACTCGTCAAGGGAGGGGACGTTTCTGGATTGAGGTATAAGGGGAAGGGGTTTATACAGTTAACTTGGAAATATAACTATGACGCTGTTCAAACTAGATTGGAAAATAAAATTCAAGACTTGAGTTTTAATATTTCAGATGACCCTTACTCGGTTTTGAAAACCAAAGAAGGTTTTTTAGCTGCTCTTGGCTTTTGGGATGTTAATAATTTGAATGAGAAAGTGTCCGGAACTATAGCTAGTACAAATAGTATCACTAATGTTGTTAACTCACGCCTTCCACGTTCTGACAAAGAAAAAAGAACAAAGTATTTTTTGGATATATATGAGGTTTTATGTAATGAATAAATTTTTAGTAAGGTTGATCGTATTTATATCCTCAGCTTTATTTAGCTTTAGTTCTTTTTCTCAAGTTGAAGATTTATTTTTAATAGATCTTAAAAATAAAAAAGTTGAAATTGAGGTAAATAAAATTGATGGAGATTATTACTTTTCAAAATCTGAGCAACGTTTTTTAGGTCAAGATATATTGCTTGGTGATAATCAAATATCAACGATTTCAGGCAATGAGAGTAATTATCCTGATATTTTAGAAGATGATATTAATTATAAATTGATTATATCAAATACTCTAGTAAAGAAACTGGGTTATTCAGTCGACCAAAATGTTGGAAACAATATTATATTAACAACAACACAGGAAGATAATTCTAATTATAGTTTTATTTTGGTTTATTCTTACAAAAATAATAAAATTGTTCTAACCGATGTTTTATATCTCGAAGAGAGTTTTGATAAAAGAGAAGGAAAAAAAACGATATATAAAGTCAATGTGCAATCTCCAGAGAGTATTATTAATTTGGAAAGTTATGATAGAAGAGCACTCTCTGATTTTATAGTTAACAATTTATATAAATCTGTACAAGATATGACGATCGACATTAACTTATGAACAGTATAGAAGACTAGAGTAGTTGTTGATGAATGTTTCATTTTTTGGAATGTCCGATGTATGTTCGCGTTCTCTATTTTGACAAGGCTCAGTATTGTTTTTATTTTTAAATTCAGTCGATAAACTTAAGTTTAATATGGTTTGTAAATTTATTAAGGTAGTGGGGTTTTTATTTATTTTTCCGTTACCATTTTTTGTAAATGCAGACTGCGAACAAGACCCTGTTGTATTTACATGTAATTTGGAAAATAAAGACGGTGGCTTGAAAGCTTGTTTTAATCAAGCCGAGAATTCGATGTACTTCGTTGTTGACGAAAATGGGTTGAAAACAGTTTATGCCCCACGAAAGGGGAAGAGTTTAGATAACTATAAATGGATAGATATTTCTCTTGAAGAACCTGAATTCATTCCTTTGAAATTTGAAGTAAATGAAAACAAGAATGCGTACTTTTCATTGACTAGAGGTGGTGGACGGTTGAGTGTCGTTGCTAGCTTCGTTGACATGATTGAAGATGAAAATGCTGTTGAGTACTACTGTGAATTGGGAACTGATACAGCTCTGGATCCCAACGTTAGATTAAAAATAAAACACGTAAAGCCTAATGAGTTTGAAGCTTGGGGTTAAATAGCAATAGATTCCGGTGAGAGCCTAAATAAAATTCATTGTAATAAAAAGTTAGCTTTTCTAGAAAATCTACTCGAGACGTTTGGATAAGAAATGTTCAGATAAAAAGCGCCGAAAGGCGCTTTTTATTTTCTTTAAAATAAAGTATGGTCTCCCTCCTTTTAAAATGGTAAGTGTTGAATAATTCAACAGTGGTTAGGTAAATGAATAAAATAACTAAACTCGCTTTGGCTTTGTCCGTATTGACATCTGTTGTTGGGTGTCAACTGGTCTCAAATACGCCGATGCAATCGACAGCAACGAAGGAAATAATTGAAAAAGCAAAGACAGAGTTTGATGGACAACGTTTTTATAAGTTGAATGAATATGATGAAGAAATCAACGTTTCAGATGACGGGGTCATTACCTTCAAGTCTTACTTACCACGCAGCGGCGGCTATGAATGGGTACCAATTGTGATACGCGATACTAGTTTTCGTGTTTCTTGCGATTATTTCAGTGAATATGTTGAAGCTGGAATGGTTGTTCAGGTTCAGTTTGTAGGTAAACGCGGGCGCATTGAAAATTACGACAAGCAACGTTGTGAAGAGTTTGGCGAGCCAACATGGCAATAAGATCTATGGATAATTAAAGCGCCGACAGGCGCTTTTTATTTACGTTTTAGTTAACCGTTAGAAAAGATGTAGACCAATCTTCGGAAGATTAGGCAAGCAATGCGTAGTATCTGGTCACAAGTTGGTATGAACTTGCCTTTTAGAAAACGTTAATAAAATCGCTAAACAGCTACATACTAATAGAACGACACCTAAGTTTTGTGCTGTTCCAGCCATCGCTAATCCCGTCCCGATCATGATGTAGTACATGAGCCCAAATAAAGCGCCTGCGCTACCTACCTGTTGTTTATAATCAACGAGTGCGTCACTGAGTATGTTGGGTATCGCAATCCCATAAGACATGACGACTAACACCATTGGAGCAACAAACCAGATTGATTGGCTCAGAATCAACACACCGACTGATCCCAAACTAAGCAATACTGCTGAGAGCCAAAGTAGTTGGCTTTTTCGAACATTTTTAGACACTAGGGATTTGTTTAAATAACTCCCAAGCAGAGTGCCTAACCCCAGTACCATGCCACTGTATCCAAATTGTTCGGAGTTATACCCAAGTGCTGAGAAAGTAAATGCGCCAAGCTGGTAATAAGAAAATAGAGCAATGTTATACAAAGCAACCAATAATCCTGAGCGCCAAATTCGCGCGTCTCTTACCATTTCCCAGCTAAGTTGATGCAACCGTACTGGTGTCTGTTCCTTCTGTGTTTCAGGAAGCTTAATAACGTTATAAGCGAGCAATACTAACGCGATTAAAAACAAGGCAAAAAACACATAACGGTATCCACCAAGCGCTGTAAGCTGCCCGCCTAATAGCATGCCAACTACCGGGCTGATTGATATACCCATCCCCATTAAGCTAAAGACTTTACTCAGTTCTTGACCGTCAAACGCGTCACGAAGCATGGTCTGTGTGACAACGGATCCTACCGCGATACCAAATGCGCTTAGGGCTCGCGCGGCCATGACAACAGCAAAGCTTTCGGTTTGAGTTGCGAGTAAAGATGCGCAACCATAGATAAAGAGCCCAATAAGCATGGTGGGCCTTCTTCCCAGTTTATCTGCGAGAACTCCCCAAACTACAACGCCAATGGCAAAAGCTAGGAAGTAAATCGACAATGTTTGGGCTGCTTGTGCGTGGTTTACATCAAATGATAGAGCGATTGAGCTCAACGCTGGGCTATAGATGGTTTCTACAATTTGCGGAAACATCAACATAACCAGCATGAGCCATAAAGAGGGCTTAGTATTCATATTGTTACCCATCGTTAATGAAGTTGGCGGGCAGTATAAATGAGGCTATGATTGATCTAATAACAACATAAAAACCAAATACATCAATATTCGGACAAAATGGCGCTTATTAACGAAAAAACACAATTTGATGCAGACAAGATTACTAATTATGTAGTGGGAATTGCTGCGGATATTGGCAAGCACGACTCAGGTATGCATATGCACAAGAAAGGGCAGTTATTGTACGCACCTCAAGGTTGTATGAGTTTTGCTCTGGAAGACTCGATTTGTATTTTGCCACCGACAAAGGCGGTTTGGATCCCACCTAATACGCCGCATCGTGCACTAATGACGAATGTGGTGGCGTATCGATCTTTGTATTTTGATTGTGAGGAGTTTGCCTGTCCGAGTAAGATCGCGATGATAGAAGTGAATAATTTACTCCAAGCTCTTATTGATAAAATGTCATTTTGGGAGTGGGATAAGCCTAGCAGCGAGATGGTAAATACGACGGCGCTTTTTTGGGAGGAGTTTTATGCTGCGAAACGTTATTCGTTTCAGTTGCCTTTGCCATCGCATCGGCGCTTAACAACGTTTCGTCGAGAGTTGGTTGAACCTTCATTTCTAGCTCCTTCGCTTACTACTCTTGCAAGCAAAGTTGGGGCAAGCACCAAGACGGTAACACGATTATTTAAGTCGGAAACGGGCATGAATTATCAAGATTGGCGGCAACAGTGGAGGCTTTTAAAAGCAGTTGAATTGTTATCAACGGGAATGCCAGTCAGCGCAGTTGCCGATTGGCTGGAGTTTTCGTCAGACAGTGCTTTTATTGCATTTTTCAAAAAGCAAACTGGACAAACACCTCTGACGTTTATGAAAACCAAGCCTTAAGCGTCAAAATGCTCACACTCTTTCTAGAACAAACCCCAGGTTCGCAGGCTCAGCCTATAAAACATACATAGACAGGTACCAACATGCAGGTTACTTGTCTTTACTCTGCAGTTTGCGAAAGTATTGCGTGGTAAAATCAACAAAGGCTCGGATGCGTTTTGGTTGATGTCGGTCGTGATGATAAAGGAGTGAAAATTCCACACTCGGAATGCTCCAGTCGGTAAACACTTCTTTTAGCTTGCCTGTCTGGAGTTCTTGTTGGCAATAAAGTGTTGGCACACGGATGATGCCATTTCCCGCCAAGGCTGCTTTTATCATTACTCTGCCACTCTTACATCGTAACTGTCCACGTATCTGGTGTTCCGTTGACTGCTTTGTATTCGTGTTCTCAAATGCCCACCGTGTCACACTACCTGTCAAACAAACGTGTTTTTCTAAGTCCTTTGGATGTGAAGGATAGCCATATGTTTCTAAATAGTTTGGGCTTGCGTATGTCCCCATTTCCACATCGATCAGTTTGCGAGCGATAAAGTTGGAGTCGTCTAACTTTCCCATTCGAAAAGCGATATCGAATTCATCCGCGATTAAATCGACACGATGGCTACTAAAATCTAAGTTAATGCTCACTTGTGGGTGTTGGATTAGAAACTGAGCAACGATATCTGCGACAACGTCTTCTCCTAAATAGCCCCCCACACAGTTGATACGAATGTCACCTCTTAAGTCTTCTACATCATCAACCACTGCCATAACAGCTTGATCAATATTGTGAAGGGCAGTTTCACACTGTTTATACAGAGCCTTGCCTGCTTCGGTGAGGTTCAGTGTTCGAGTGGTCCTTTGTAGCAAAGTGACACCAATCTGTTGCTCCAGATTTGTTATTTGACGTGAAACGTGTGAGCGAGAAACGCCAAGTTGCTCTGCTGCTTTCGTGAAGTTTCCTAGTTGAGCGATTAGGACGAAGGAGCGAATATCCGCAAGGTTGATGTGTGTTTGCATGATGACTTCTTCATAATTCAAAAAAGTATTGTTGCAGTATAACAACAGTGTTTCAACTAGGTCGGTATATATCAACAAACAAAGTTTTCTTAAACTTATCGCCATTGAGGTAAACCGTTCTATTAAGGATTCAAAATGAAAAAGTTAATTGTTATTACAGGCGCTAGTTCAGGCATTGGTGAAGCGATTGCACGTCATTTCAGCGAACAGGGCCATGCTCTTCTTTTGTTAGCAAGACGTGTAGAACGTTTAGAAGCATTAAACTTACCAAATACGCTTTGTGAAAAGGTAGATGTGACCGACAAAGCTTCTTTTGAGGCTGCAATTGAGAAAGCTGAATCGTTGTATGGTCCGGTAGATGCACTTGTAAATAACGCAGGCGTTATGCTTCTAGGTCAGATAGATACTCAGGAAGCATCGGAGTGGAAGCGCATGTTTGATGTGAACGTAATTGGTTTGCTCAATGGCATGCAGTCCGTCCTAGCACCGATGAAAGCACGTAACAGTGGTACGATCATTAACATCAGCTCTATCGCGGGCAAGAAAACATTCCCTGATCATGCTGCTTATTGCGGTACCAAATTTGCGGTTCATGCTATTTCTGAAAACGTACGTGAAGAAGTTGCGTCATCGAATGTTCGCGTTACGACGATTGCACCTGGTGCAGTGGAAACGGAATTACTTTCACATACAACGTCTCAAGATATTAAAGATGGTTATGACGCCTGGAAGGTGGATATGGGCGGCGTGTTGGCAGCAGACGACATTGCACGAGCAGTGCTGTTTGCTTATCAGCAACCGCAAGGTGTATGTGTTCGTGAAATTGCTTTGGCACCGACAAAACAACAACCTTAACATTGAGTTACGGCGATTTTAGGTCACTAAAGCCGTAAAACTTTGCATATCGATTCGTGATTGAGATGGCATCTTTAAACTAAGTTGCGTGAAAATTTAGGTCATCCATTTAAATCCGGACAATAAGTGTGTTATTGCTTATACCCAAGTTACTCAAGGTGAGAAAAAACTTTGAGTAATTTGGGTTTTTATTTGGTCTCAATTTTAGGTAGCGGAATTTATTTAGGTCGAAGGCGATAGTTGTGAAGAAAGGAGAGTGTGACGTAAAACAAAATGAAGCAATATCCGTCTCTTAATGAGAATTGATTTCATCAACGTCACAAGCCGTTACAATTATCCGTTAGGTATTATACTTTGTGGATGGTTAATATTTAACCAAACAAGGAGGTGTGTATGAAACGATTCGCAAACATACTTTTTGCAACACAAGGATTGCCAGGCCATAGTGACGCCCTCGAACAAGCGATGAGGATTGCATCTAGCAACAAAGTGCCTGTCTCAGGGCTAATAGCGTGTCCTGATTTCCCAACAGACATGATCCAGTATCAGCAAAGTTATGAGCAATCGCTGCAAGACTCCCTCAAACAAAGTATTCACGAATACAGACAGAAGCTGGGACTCTCTGAAGAGGATCTCGCATTTCCTCTTACTGTGAAAAGCAGTGAAAAGCCCGCTGTCTGTATTATTCAAGAAGCATTAGCTGATAACAAAGATCTCATCATCAAAGAAGCTGAACCGCTCGGTGAAGGTGCTGAGGGTTTCAAAGCTATTGATATGACTCTGTTACGAAAATGCCCTTGTCCGCTTTGGTTGCACCGACCAATTGATAAGCCAAGAGATAAGCGCCGTGTTGCTGTGGCTATCGACCCATTAACGGCAAGCGATGAACAGCACTCATTAGCCGTGCGTTTACTCGAATTATCGCGTTCGATAGCCGACACCTGCGATAGTCGTTTACACGTGATTTCTTGCTGGGAGTATTACTTAGAAAACTACCTTAATGGTAACGCTTGGATTCAAGTCGATGATGCTGAGTTGAAACATGAACTCGACAAAGCAAAAGCCGATCATAAACAAGCTCTGCAACAGCTGTTGGAGGAGTCTGGGATTACAGGTGAAATTGTGATTCACCACCTGCATGGAAAACCCGACGAAAAGATTCCAGATTACGTAGAGAGTATTGAGGTAGACGTGCTGGTAATGGGAACCTTAGCGAGAACTGGTATATCTGGCTATGTCATTGGTAATACGGCTGAAAATATTTTGCAATCGATTAACTGTAGTTTGGTCGCTCTTAAGCCCGATGGCTTTGTCTCACCGATTCAGTAATTGGGGTGTAACAAAGTTGGGTTTAAGTGATGTTTTAGGTAAAGGAGGGAGATGGATCTCTAGAACATGGAATTATCAATGTATCAATAAGTTATCAGAGGAGAGTGACATGAAAAACCTATGCCCGAAATGCCACACAGAAATGATAGAACGTTCGAATGTTTATGTTTGTCCGAGAAATGATATCGGTGACTGCACCTACGATGCATTCGAGTTAGCTGATGACGATAATCCATATACATTCAGCCAAGAACACGTAAGTAGTGACCTACGTTCTTATGCCGTAGCAGACAGCAAATAGCGGTTTGTATCGGCGTTCCTCTAAGTAGCACTCAGTGATTACTGTTTGCTACTTTTCCCTTGGTTTCATGATCGTTTTTGAAGCGCTTGGGCTAAAACAATACAGTGGAGTTTGTCATTTGCGCCGAATAGGGCGTACCTTCTTATAATAACGAATGGGCTGCGATGTTGAATAACATAACGGGTAAAGAAAACCTGCCGAAAAACCTAGATAATCAGTTGGTCTTACTGATTTTCCCTGCGCTGCCAGTTTTAATCTTCTCTTTTCTCTTCTATATCTATACTCCTGCAGGCGTGAGCTGGAATGCGGAATGGATACCAAGCCTCGATATCAACCTTAGCTTTAGATTAGATGGTCTTTCATTTCTTTTTGCGGGACTGATCAGTGGGATTGGCGCACTGATTCAAATCTACGCTTTGGCTTATTTACGAGAAAGTGATAACCGGTTTTCCTTTCATTTGTATCTAACCCTATTCATGCTTGCCATGCTAGGGATTGTGATGAGCGATAACATTCTGTTGTTATTTGTTTTCTGGGAACTCACCACCATCACTTCTTACTTACTGATCGGGTTTAATCACGAAAATAAAACGTCTCGGAAAAACGCCTTGCAGTCGCTGATTGTTACTGGTGCTGGTGGACTAGCGTTGCTAGCTGGTCTTATCTTGCTGGGAGCAATGGCAGGGAGTTATGAGCTAAATACCATTATCGAGCAGGCAGACACTATTGCGCAGCATGAATGGTTTATCCCATCTCTAGTGCTCATACTACTCGGTGCATTTACTAAATCTGCGCAATTCCCGTTTCATTTTTGGCTACCTAACGCGATGGCAGCTCCCACTCCGGTCAGTGCGTATTTACACTCGGCAACAATGGTAAAGGCAGGCATTTACCTATTAGCACGTTTATCGCCAGTTTATGCCCACAGCGAGATCTGGTTTTATGCTTTAGTCATCACTGGGAGTATCACGGCCATTTGGTGCACATTTGTCGCATTAAAACAAACTGACTTGAAGCTGATGCTAGCCTACAGCACGAATGTTGCTTTGGGTAAATTAACATTATTACTAGGTATGGGCACAGATTTGGCCGTTAGTGCAGTATTGATGTTTATTCTCGCTCACTCTTTCTATAAAGCTGCGCTGTTTATGGTGGTGGGTAATATCGACAAAGCGACAGGAACACGAGATATTGATCAATTGTACGGCCTGAAGTCAGTTCTCGTCATCAGCATGGTTGCGGGGAGTTTGGCTGCATTGTCTAAAGCGGGGTTCCCGCCGTTGTTAGGCTTTTTGAGCAAAGAATACATGTACAAGTCCGCAGTAGAGCTCAATAACTGGATCGCCTTTATACTTTTAATCGTGAATATACTGATGGTCGCGCTAACCATTATGCTTATTGCGAGACCATTCTTTGCTCGCCGTGATCTCGTGCCGATTGAAACTAAGCCAGTTGAGACAAAAAAAGCCATGTGGATCTCGCCTTTGCTCTTGGCAGTTGGCAGCCTCCTAGTTCCGTTATTCGGTTTGAATTGGTTAGATCGCAATATTATTTTTCCGGGCTCTGCTGACATTCTGCCCACAGCAGCTCTTAAAGAGACATCACTATGGCATGGCGTGAATGTACCGTTAGTGTTAAGCGTTATTACGCTAGCGTTGGGGTATGTGGTGTACCGTGTTTATCCTACTGTGTCTGCATTTTTTCAGCGGCTACATCTATTCGTCCCCAAAGCGGAGAATATTTTTGAACGACTATTAGATGGCATGATGACAGTGGCGAAGTGGCAAACGGCGCGGTTACAGCAAAAGAAATTGAGTCGCTATGTCCTATTATTTTTCACGGTACTTGCCGTTGCGTTACTGAGTCAGGTAGCGCTTATTCCTCTGCCTTTGGTTGGCGAACTTTCAAGTGTCACTTTCTATGAGATTGGTATTGCCTTATTGTTGATTGGTGCTGCGCTCGTATGTACGTTGTCCCACGCAAGACTTCTTGCGATTTCTGCGCTTGGTATGATTGGCTTCATGACCACGCTTGTTTTTATGATTTATAGCGCCCCGGACGTTGCGAAGACTTTACTGTTAGTGGAAACATTAATGGTGGTCTTTCTTGCATTGTTAATGCGTCATATGCCACGTCTAACCACCGTGCCCAAGCATTCAATAAAACGTAAAGTAGCGAATATTTGCATAGCAGGTGTGATAGGTGTTTCGGTTACTTTACTTTTGTTAGGAATCACGTCTCAGCCGATGGACTCTTCGGTGTCAGATTTCTTTGCAGAAAACAGTGTCCCGGGTGGACATGGGCGAAACATTGTTAACGTTATTCTGGTCGACTTTCGCGCATTTGATACATTGGGAGAAGTTGTTGTCGTTGTTATTGCAGGGATTGCTGCAGTGAGTTTGCTTAAGACAAGAGCGAAAAAGCAAAATCGTATCCAATCATTAATTTTTGCAACCACGGCACACATTGTTTCGGCACTCATGCTCGTATTTTCAGTGTATCTGTTGTTACGTGGTCATAACGAACCGGGTGGTGGCTTTATTGGTGCGTTGATTGCCGTTATTGGTTTATCACTTCTCATGTTCGCGGAATCACCGAAATACGTTCGTTCTAGGTTGTATTTCAAACCGTTTCTCATTGCGTTATCTGGCATCGCATTGAGCTTAGTTTCTGGTGCTTTGAGCTTTGCGTTTGATAAACCGTTTTTGACCGGACTGTGGTGGAAAGACGTGATACCACTAGGGACGCCATTGGTTTTTGATGTTGGTGTTTACCTTGCCGTTATAGGTGGCGTGATGGGTATGCTGCTTCGTATTAATGAGGAGCTAGAGTGATGGAAATAGTCTGGAGTGTTGTCGTTGGAGTATTTGTCGCAGCAGGTGTTTATTTAATGCTTGAAAAGCATATCTTGCGCCTTTTGTTCGGCATCATGTTACTCAGTAGTGCGGTTAACCTTGCTATTTTTACCGCTGGAAGGCTGACGCCCGGAGAGCCGCCATTGATTGGCGATAATGCTCTTTTACCACCAGATAGCGCGGCAAATCCTTTACCTCAAGCGCTTATCTTAACTGCGATAGTCATCGGTTTTGGACTACTTATTTTTGCTTTAATGCTGTTCTATCGAGCTTATAAAGACACTGGAACTGCAAACGTCGATGAAATGCAACGTTCTGAGGAGGGTCAATGAGTTCGATTTTGCTTACGTTACCGGTTGTTCTCTCGCTGAGTACGGCGTTGACTATCTTCTTCGTCCGTCGCTCAACAAAAAGTGTTGAGTGGTTGAGCGGTGTAAGTGCGATTTCGAACCTTTTCGTTGCGGGCTTTCTCACAGAAAACATCATAAGTAATGGTATTCAAGCCGTTGCTTTTGGTCAGTGGAGTGCGCCATTTGGTATCGTGTTTGTCGCAGATTACCTCAGCGTTGCTATGGTGATGATAACGGCGGTGATTGGTGCGATATGTGTTTTCTACGCGATGGCGGACCTTCACCGAAAGCCCTCCTATAGCAATTACCATGCGTTAATGCACGTGTTGCTTGCTGGCGTTTATGGTGCTTTCCTGACTGGAGATATTTTTAATCTGTATGTTTGGTTTGAGGTCATGCTCATTTCATCATTTGGTTTAATGGTGTTAGATGCAACGAAAACTCAAGTTGATGGTGCAGTAAAGTACGTGATGTTGAACCTGATTTCGACGCTGGTATTTTTGCTTGCTATCGGTTTATTGTATGGCGCAACGGGCACCTTGAACTTGGCCGATCTCTACACCAAAGTAGGGGAAAATGAATTGAGCATCAACATGATGCTGTCCGCGCTATTTTTGTTTGCCTTTTCTATTAAAGCGGCACTCTTTCCTTTATTTGCTTGGTTGCCAGCTTCTTATCACACGTTACCAAGCGGTGTGGTGGCACTGTTTGCCGCGTTGCTTACTAAAGTCGGTGTATACGCGTTGATAAGAGTCTTTACCTTGGTATTTCCGCTCGCCGAGAGTGGTTGGCAACCGACGTTAATTTGGGTCGCAGGGCTAACCATGTTAACGGGCGTTTTAGGAGCGGCTAGCCAATTCGACATTAAGAAAATTCTTTCTTTTCATATTATTAGCCAAATAGGCTATATGATCATGGGGTTGGCTATTTACACTCCCTTAGCTTTAGCCGGTGCCATTTTCTACATTGTTCATCACATCATTGTAAAAGCGAATTTGTTCTTAATAGGTGGATTCATCGAGCGCAAATATGGCTCTAGTCAACTTGAACATTTGGGTGGGGTATACAAAGCTATGCCTTGGTTAGCGTTCTTGTTTCTTGTCCCTGCGTTTTCTCTGGCCGGTTTCCCACCGCTATCGGGTTTCTGGGGAAAGCTATTGGTCATCAAGTCGAGCATACAGGCTGAGTATTACTGGTTAGCAGGTACCGCGTTATTGGTGGGGTTGCTTACTGTCTACTCGATGACGAAAATTTGGAGTGAGGCATTTTGGAAAAAGCCATTTAGAGAGAAGCCAGAACAGACTCTGCAGGCCAAAGTACATTGGTTGTACTGCGTTCCAATTATTGTATTGACAACGTTGACGCTAATCATTGGCTTAGTGGCGGAGCCTTTTTATCAATTTTCCGTTCAAGCTGCAGAACAACTGTTAAATCCGACTGAATACATCAGAGTGGTGTTAGGAGGAAATGCATGATCTATCTATTCCTCAATTTTTTCTTAGCGTTAGCGTGGATGATGCTTAATGGCAGCTATTCGAGTCTGAATTTTGTTGTCGGATTTACGGTCGGCTTTTTTGCTTTAAGGTTGAGTCAACCATTTGGATTGAAAACGAGCTATTTTCAACGTTTTGCATCTGCATTGAAGTTATTGGTGTACTTCGCTTATGAAATGGTTATATCGGTTGCGAAAGTGGTGTGGGACGTCGTGACACCTACTCATTTGAGTCAGCCTGATATCGTTTATGTCCCTCTGGAGGTCGATTCTGATCTAGAAATCACATTACTGGCGAACATGGTTTCTTTAACACCGGGCACGCTTAGTTTGGATGTTACGGCTGATAAAAAGTATCTTATCGTTCATGCCATGTTTGCACCTGAACATGAAGAGGTTATTCGCGGAATTAAAGATGGGTTAGAGCATCGAATTTTGGAGGTGACGCGTGGATAGTTGGCTGCAAATAACGGTCACTTTTGCCTATTCTGGGCTACTACTCAGCTTTGTTATGGCTTTTGCTCGTTTAATTCTAGGACCAACGCTAGCTGATCGAGTGGTGGCGTTAGATCTGATTTCATTTATCACTATCGGATTTATTACGGTTTACACCTTAGACAGCGGTGAGGACGCTCTGTTAGATATCGCCATTACATTAGGTTTGGTTGCATTTCTCGGCACGATCGCATTTGCACGTTTGATCGTTAAAAGAAAGGAGAAAGAATAATGGACGTGTTGATTGGACTATTTTTATGCTTAGGAACATTGTTGACCTTGGTTGCAAGTCTAGGTGTCCTGAGGCTTCCTGATTTGTATACCCGAATGCATGCAGCTACCAAAGCTGGAACTGTCGGAGTGAGCTGCTTGTTATTAGCGGTCGCTCTCTCACTCCCTGAAGTTACCGTGATCTCTCGGGTTATCGGTACGATGTTGTTTATCGTTCTCACTGCGCCAGTCGCCTCCCACCTGCTCGGCAGAGCAATGCGAGAGGTCGGATATAAGATTTGGCGCAATGATTAACCATTAGCGTCGAATAGTACTACGCCCTAGTCGAAATAAACTCGAAGCTGTATTGATGAAGTCGGAAGTAATTGACGGTATATTCAAATGCACGACCATCTTCTAGGTAACCAGTGGACTCAACTTTTAGAATAGGGGAAGCTTCTGATTCATTCAGGTATGAGGCCGTCTCTGCATCTAACAAATACGGTTTGACAGACTGACAGCTTTTCGCAATTTTCAATCCTTTGCTATTTTCAATGTACTCATATTTAGAACCATTCATTATGGCTATGCTCAAGTCTGGAAATAACATTGCTGGCATATGAGTGACTTCGTAAATTTCAGGCTCATCATTAATACATCTGAGTCTATGTATTTCATATGTATCATCATTGGGCGAGAGATTTAACTGCTTAGCAACCTGCTCATTCGGCTTTTTAAGTTCGAACTTTATGACTTGAGAGCTAGGTGTTTTCCCTTGTTTACTGACTTCCTCGATAAAACCCAGCAAATGTAAGGCATCATGTTGGGCTTTTAGATCGTTTACATAAGTTCCACTACCTCTTGTCCGGCTAATTAAATTATTGTCGACCAGAATTTGTAAGCTTTTTCTGATGGTTACGCGGCTTACGGAAAACTCTTCTTGCAAATCACTCTCTTTTGGAAGCATCGATTTAGGTTGTAGTTCCCCATCTTTGATCTTTTTTTCTAATCGTTCCGCAATGTCTATGTATTTGGGTTTCATAATACCTCGCTAAGTCTTGGATCATGATAGCAAGAATGTGATCTGAGATGTAGTTAATACTTTTCCTTAGGATCTTTGTGTGATTTTTATCTCGTATCTATGTGCTTATACTTTAAATGTATCATAAAAGTATTAATACTTATTTTATACATTTTCAGGATAAACATTTGAGGTAGCGAAATGAAACGTCAAAAATTAACGATTGTTGGTGCTGGCAGTACATACACACTTGGTATGATGAACAGCCTTATTGCCGAAAAAGATAACTTTCCACTCGCAAAAGTCGTGTTTTACGACATAGATGAGAAACGCCAAGAATCGAATGCATTAGCTACTGAAATTCTATTGCGAGAACACTATCCAGAAGTTGAAGAGTTTGTTTATACAACGGATAAATCTGTCGCATTCGCAGATTCGGACTTTTTCTTTATCCAGATCCGCACTGGTGGGTTGGCCATGCGCGAGCGCGATGAACAAATCCCGCTATCCAACTCTTGTGTTGGGCAAGAGACATGTGGCGCGGGAGGAATGGCATATGGACTTCGCTCTATCGGCGATATGATCCAGCTAGTGAACGAGATCCGACAAACGTGTCCAGATGCGTGGATTCTTAATTACACCAACCCGGCGGCAATTGTCGCTGAAGCTTTAAATCGTGAATTTCCGCATGATAAGCGAATTCTAAATATTTGTGATATGCCAGCAGCGATTATGGTCAGCTATGCGCAATTGTTAGGGTGTGAAATTTGGGACTTTGTTCCTGAATATTTTGGGCTTAATCACTATGGCTGGTTTACCAAAATTCGTAATAAACAGGGTGAAGACTTAACGGATAAAATTAAAAATATCATCCTAAAAGAAGGGATCAGTGCGGTTGATGCGGAAATAGCGGATGACCCATCGTGGCAAGCCACATTCAAAAACATGAGAACAATGCTTGCTGATAATCCAGAGTTTTTGCCGAATACGTATCTTCAATACTATTTGTACCCTGAAAAAATGGTAGCGAAAGAGGATATCAATAATACTCGCGCAAGGCAGGTAATTAACGGCCGTGAGAAACGAGTGTTTGAATTGAACGCAAGAATAATTGAAGCGGGCACCACGAAGCACGAAACACTGCATGCCGATATCCATGGTCGATACATGGTGAGAGTCGCGGCTTCGCTAGCCTACAACTTGAGCGATGTGTATCTCGTCATCGTACCGAATAATGGTGCTATTACAAATTTACAAAATGACGCCATGGTAGAAGTTCCAGCTGCGCTAACTAGTGATGGACCGAAAGCTTTTACTGTAGGAAAAATCCCAACCTTCCAAAAAGCCATGATTGAGAGCCAACTTGGTTACGAGAAATTAGTTGTGGATGCTTGGTACGAAGGAAGTCAGCAAAAGCTGATTAATGCACTCACACTTAACCGTACCGTGGTTAATGTGCCAAAAGCTAAAGAAATAACAAAACAATTACTAGAAGAAAATAAAGCCTACCTTCCTCAATTTTTTCAATAACAACTGGACGTTCGGGGCCTACTTGTAGGCTCCGTGAATGAAACAAGAGGTTTATATGAAAGACATTATTCAAAGGTTCGGAGCCGCGATGTTTGTTCCCGTTCTATTATTTCCAGCAGCGGGCATGTTATTGGGTTTCTCTGTTGTGCTGTTAAATCAAGAAGTGTTTCCTTGGGCACTAGAGGGGAGTGCTTGGGTTAAAGTCTCGACGATCATTTTACAGGCATCTCTCGCTGTATTTAAAAATATGGCACTTATTTTTGCCGTTGGGTTACCTATCGCTTTAGCTAAAAAAGCATCTGGTCGCGCTGTACTTGCAACACTCGTTTCCTACATTACGTTTAACTACGTTATTGGTGGAATCCTTCAATTTTGGGGACCAGAACTGGGCGTGAACTATACGGAAGGTGAGCGAGGTTTGACTGAAGTTGGTGGCATTCTAACGCTTGATACCAACTTACTAGGTGCCATTTTAATTGCAAGTCTCTCTGTTTGGGTTCACAACCGATTCTTTGATAAAAAGCTACCGGATTGGGCGGCTGTATTTGGCGGAACGCCATTGGTTGTGATCATTAGTTTCCCCATTATGGTCGTGATGGCAATTCTAACTTGTTTGACTTGGCCAAGTATTCAGCATGGTATTAACAATCTGCAATCATTTTTGGTTTCTGCTGGATCGTTAGGGGTATGGCTATTTACGTTTTTAGAGCGAATCATGATACCAACGGGGTTGCATCATTTCGTATATGGTCCCGTTTTTTATGGGCCAGTTGCAGTCGATGGCGGAACGGTTGCCTATTGGATTCAAAATATACAGACATTCGCCCAGAGCTCGGAAAGTTTAACAACACAATTTCCTCAGGGTGGTTTGATGTTGACGGGAATGGGTAAAGTGTTTGGTTGTACGGGTATCGCACTAGCACTCTATTCAGTTGCGAAAAAAGAAAATAAAAAGATGGTGATGGGGTTAGTGCTCGGAGCCGCAATCACAGCAATTCTTACAGGGATCACCGAACCAATAGAGTTTACATTCTTATTTATCGCACCTGCGCTGTTTGCTTTGCATGCGTTGTTATCTGCGACAATGGCAACGATCGCCTTTATGTTTGGTGTTTCCGGTAACTTTCAGACTGGCTTGATAGACTTCATTTTCCAAAACTGGTTGCCTTTGGCTGGTAACCATGCAGGAACATACGTGATTCAGATTATTATTGGTCTCATGTTTACTGGTGTTTACTTTGTTACGTTTCGCGCGCTTATTTTAAAATACAACATACTTACTCCGGGACGTGAAGGTGCAGATAGTAAGTTGTATTCCAAAGCTGACTACAAAGAAGCGAAAGCGGTCCATAACAGTAGCGCAAGTCCGTCACAAGCTAGTGCCTTTATTGAAGGTTTGGGTGGAAAAGAAAACATTGACTTGTTAACTAATTGCGCGACGCGTCTGCGTGTTAAAGTTAAAGATGTCTCTCTTGTAAAGGAGAACGCATTTTTCACACAGCACGGAGCGGTGAATATTGTTAGAAATAAAGAGAGCCTTCAAATCATCGTTGGTTTAACGGTGCCACAAGTTCGCGAAGATATGAGCCAACTGATAAAAGCTTAACCCCCAACTAATGCTCCAGCTCATATGGCTCAAAGGTGAGATATAATTATCTCACCTTTTTTGTGTACATGAAGCATATTTCGCGCAGTTTCCACGAAAGTGGGGAGGAGTTATCGAGCGAGCTAAAAATACAGTTAGGTTATACCCGTCTGTATTGTTGGAAGACTTGTTGAGTCTCTAATTGACAGTGGCGCCACTTTCTATGTTGAAAAGCGTTTTAATTTCTTCCAGCACTTCTGGGTTAGCAATAGCACCAATGTTTTTTACAGCTTGTCCGTTTACCAATTGTTTCACTGCTAGCTCAACCAATTTGCCTGAGCGCGTTTTAGGAATATCACTGATGGCAAAAATTTGTCGTGGGACATGGCGCGGTGAACATTTTGTTTTCAATGTTTGGCGAATTGAATCGGTGAGTTGTTGGGTTAACTCGACGTTGTGAGCGAGTTTTACTAGTAACCAGATTTCTTCAGACTGCTGGTTTAACTTGCCGACAGCGATGGAGTCTTCAACCTCGGGTAACGCGTTCACTTGCTGGTAGATTTCAGCGGTACCGATTCGTACGCCGCCTGGATTTAAGGTTGCGTCACTACGGCCATAAAAAATAAAGCCGCCATGTTCGGTTTGCATCACATCGTCGCCATGGTGCCAGATATCGGTAAACTTGCTCCAATAAGCATTGTGATAACGTTCGCCGTTGTCGTGCCAGAAGCCAATAGGGAAGTTAGGTAGCGAGTTATTACAAGTCAGTTCGCCGCGTTTTTGCGTAATAGTATGTCCATCATCCTCTAGAACACGTGCGTCGATTCCCAGCCCTGAGCCTTGGCATTCACCTTTGTAAACTGGTGAAATAGGGTTTCCAAGTACAAAGCATCCGCAAATATCTGTGCCGCCAGCGATAGAAGCGAGATGCAAGTCGTGCTTGATGTGCTGATAGACATAATTAAATTGTTCTGGGTAAAGCACTGAACCAGTTGAGCACAGAGTTTTGAGTGACTTCAAGTTATGTTCTAGTTTTGGAGAGCAGTTCGCATGCTCCAGTGCCTCTAAGTATTTCGCTGAAGTACCAAACAGCGACACGTTATGTTCTTCTGCTAATCGCCATAAGACGGAGTGATCAGGATAAACCGGACTACCGTCGTAAATCACTAAGGTTGCTCCACTCGCAAGAGCGGAAACATGCCAGTTCCACATCATCCAACCACATGTTGTGTAGTAGAAAACCTTGTCTTGAGATTTGATGTCGCAATGCAGTTGATGTTCTTTGAGGTGATTGAGCAAGGTACCGCCTGCGGAATGGACAATACACTTAGGTTGACCTGTTGTACCAGAAGAATACAAAATGAATAACGGGTCATTAAACAGCGTTGGTTGATATTGAATTGATTGTGGAGAAAAGTGGTGAGTAATATCGGACCAAGAAACAAACTCAGAAGTGCTAGCACTCTCAGCGTTTTGTAAATATTCGATTTGGCATACGCTAATAGTAGTCTCTTCGGAGGCACTGCTTAACTTACTACTAAGAGTGGTGTTCTTGTCCGTCATATCGAAAGCTTTGCCTCCGAACTGGTAGCCATCACAGCAAAAAAGAACTTTCGGCTTGACCTGACCAAAACGCTCTACGACGCTATCGATACCAAAATCAGGAGAGGTTGAAGTCCAAATGGCACCAAGACTGGTGGTGGCCAGCATGGCAATAACGGTTTCAGGAAGGTAGGGCAAATAACCCGCAACGACATCGCCTTTACCGACACCACAATTGAGTAGCCATTGTTGAATGGCAGAAACTTGTTCAAGCAACTGTTTACCGGTGAGTTGTCGGTGTTCACCGCTTTCATTGCTAAAAACAATAAACTCACGCTCTGGTGATTGTCCAGCCTGAGATAGGAGGTTCTCTGCGTAGTTCAGCGTGGCGTCAGCAAACCATACTGTGTCTCTATTTACATGATGATGATTAGAACCTGTTAGTGTCCATTTTGGACTGCCAAGGCTCTTGATTTGCGAACCCATATCTCCGATTACGTTGCAAAACTGCCAAGTATGCCGCCAAAATTCATCATTGTGCTCAATGGACCACTGGTGTAGAGACGTGTAATTGTTGATTACGGTACCTTCGGCTTTGTCTTTATTAACCTTTTCGATGAACCGTAATAAGTTGCTATTGCTGACGCGCTCAGCAGATGGTGACCAAATAGGTGCAGATTTTGGCATAGGTCCCTCTAATTTCAATTCTTTTGAATATGACCAAAAACAAAATAAAGGGGCGAACATAGCAGTGTTCGCCCCTTATCTGATCGTTTAAAGTTGTTCGGCAAGCTGAGGTAGTACCTCAAATAAATCACCAACCAATCCATAGTCGGCAACTTCAAAGATAGGAGATTCTGGATCTTTGTTGATCGCGACAATCACTTTGGATTCCTTCATTCCTGCAAGATGCTGGATGGCACCGGAAATCCCAACCGCTATATAAAGCTTAGGTGCAACGATTTTACCGGTTTGACCCACTTGTAAGTCGTTGGCAACAAACCCGGCATCAACCGCCGCGCGAGAAGCGCCAATGGCAGCACCTAGTTTATCGGCAACTTGTTCGATCAACGCGAAGTTCTCTTTGCTACCGACCCCGCGTCCACCTGACACAACCACCTCTGCCGCGCTTAATTCAGGACGTTCTGACACGGTTTTATCGACAGAAACCAATTCAACCATTGGAGCTGAGATAGTGACCTGCTGATGCTTAATATCAGCTTGGTTGTGACAAGTAACCGGCTCAAACGCAGACGTGCGCACGGTGACGACGCGAACCTTGTCGCTGGTAGTCACTTTGGCAAATGCGTTTCCTGCGTAAATAGGGCGGATAAAAGTGTTTTCATCGATAACTTGGACAATATCGGAAATTTGCCCAACGCCGAACTTCGCTGCTACTCGAGGTGCAAGGTCTTTCCCTTTTGATGATGAGCTAGCCCAGATTGCGTCAAAACCTTCAGCAATACTCACTACAATAGGTGCGATACTCTCGGCAAATTGATGCTTAAGTTGCTCATCATCGACACAAATTACGTTTGATATACCATCAACGCGACAAGCTTGCTGAGCGACTTCTTCACACTGGTGGCCCACTACGATCAAAACATTGTCTTGGCTGACTTGTTTTGCTGCATTAACCACTTTGAGTGTGTCCGCATGCAATTGGTTATTGTCATGCTCTGCTATGATTAAGTTCTTCATGAAATCACCTTCGCTTCGTTACGCAGCTTATCGAGAAGCTCTGAGACAGATTCAACCTTGATGCCACCTTTTCTTTGCGCTGGCGGTGTGATTTCTTGAATGGTTTGGCTAAATACCACTTCAACACCCAGACTGTCAGGTGTGATGGTATCTAACGGCTTGCGCTTAGCTTTCATGATATTAGGCAAAGAGGCAAAACGCGGTTCATTCAGGCGTAAGTCAGTACTGATCACCGCAGGTAAGTTCATCGCGACCGTCATCAAGCCGCCGTCCACTTCTCTCACGACCTGAACTTTTTGATCTTCAATCTTCACGTCGGAAGCGAAAGTTGCTTGAGGCCAGTCAAGTAGGGCGGCCAGCATCTGAGCCACTTGGTTGTTGTCCGTATCAATGGATTGTTTACCCGTAATCACAAGCTGTGCTTGTTCTTGCTCAACTAGAGCTTTGAGCAGCTTAGCAACAACTAATGGCTCTATTTTGTCTTCAGTATCGACATGAATAGCGCGATCGGCGCCTAATGCAAGCGCGGTACGTAGTTGCTCCTGACACTGGCTACCGCCAGCACTGACAACGATGACTTCATCTGCAATACCTTGCTCCTTTAGTCGTACGGCTTCTTCAACGGCTATTTCGCAAAATGGATTAATCGTCATCTTGACGTTATTGGTTTCAACATCGCTATGGTCCGCTTTCACGCGAACTTTAACGTAGGGATCAATGACCCTTTTGATTGGCACTAGTATTTTCACGTTAGATTCCTTTTACAGTGAAGACTATGTGTTTACAGTGGAGACGATGTGATGACGTCTTTAAAATGATGTTAATTTACCTTTACGTTTGCGTCAACTTTAAATATATTGTTGGTTAACAAGTTGGCAACATGCAAAGAAAAAGGAATGCAATCATGGAAAGAGACTGCATGGAATTTGATGTTCTGATTGTAGGCGCTGGTCCCGCAGGTTTGTCTGCGGCATGCCGAATCAAACAATTAGCAGCAGAAAAAAAACAAGACCTCTCTGTTTGCGTGGTAGAAAAAGGTTCTGAAGTTGGAGCGCATATTTTATCGGGTGCGGTGTTTGAAACGCGGAGTTTGGATGAGCTTTTTCCCGACTGGGAAGAGAAAGGCGCTCCGCTCAATACCAAAGTAAACCAAGATAAAACCTACTATCTAGGCAATGACATCAATGGTCATGAACTGCCTTCTTGGGCGGTGCCTAATACGTTACATAACAAAGGTAATTACATCATAAGTTTGGGCAGTCTATGCCGATGGATGGCGTTGCAGGCTGAGAACTTGGGGGTGGAGGTCTACCCAGGTTTTACCGCCAGTCAAGCGATCATCGATGAAGATAGTCGTGTTTGTGGCGTGATCACGGGCGATATGGGATTAGATAAAAATGGTGAACAAAAAGGAAATTTCGAACCTGGTATTGAACTACGAGCGAAGTTTACTTTATTTGCTGAAGGCGCACGGGGGCATATTGGTAAGCAGTTGATTAACCGATTTAATCTTGCTGAAGAGAAAACGCCTCAACACTACGCTATCGGTTTTAAAGAGCTGTGGGAAATCCCATCAGAGCAGCATCAGCAAGGTTTAGTAGTGCACGGATTAGGTTGGCCGTTATCAAATGAAGCTACAGGTGGCAGTTATCTCTACCATTTAGAGGGAAACCAAGTTGCCGTCGGGTTGATTGTTGACTTGAATTATAAGAATCCGCACTTGAGTCCATTTGATGAGTTTCAACGTTTTAAACACCACCCGTTGATTGAGCAATACCTCAAAAATGGGAAGCGTATTAGCTATGGCGCGAGAGCGATCACCAAGGGCGGCTTTCATTCGCTTCCCACGCAGCAGTTTGCTGGTGGCTTGTTAATTGGCTGTGATGCAGGAACACTTAACGGCGCTAAAATCAAAGGCACACACACCGCAATGAAATCTGGCATGCTTGCCGCTGAAGCAGTATGTGAAGCCCTTGAGAGTCAGTCAGTTACTGCTGATTATCAAAAGCATTTCAAACAGTCTTGGCTGTATGAAGAGCTTTATCAAGCACGTAACTTCTCAAGTGGTATTCACCGCTTTGGATCGTGGCTGGGCGGTGGTTTAGCGCTGCTGGAACATAACGTATTAAAAGGCAAAGCTAAGTGGCATATCCGCTGTGATAAGCCTGATCATCAGTCTCTGTTATTGGCGGAAAACAGCAATGAAATTGTCTATCCGAAGCCTGATGGCGTGTTAAGTTTCGATCGCCTCTCTTCTGTTTATCTATCCAATATCTTCCATGAGGAAGATCAACCATGCCACTTACGACTGGAGAACCAGCGGATTCCTATTGAGCAGAACCTTGAATTATATGCAGAGCCAGCACAGCGCTATTGTCCGGCTGGCGTGTATGAAATCGTACAGGGGGAGCAGCAGCCAGAGCTGCAAATAAATGCGGCCAACTGTATCCACTGTAAGACCTGCGACATCAAAGATCCAAGTCAAAATATTACCTGGACTCCACCAGAAGGTGGTGGTGGTCCGAACTATCCAAATATGTAAGCGTTTGAGAATAATTTTTATTAACAATTTATTTACTTAAAGTTTGCGTTAGTTCAAATCTTTCTCGATGAACTCGATTGCAACTTAATCTTTCAGGCACTATTCTGATTTTAAATTGACGTTTACGTAAACTGAATACAAAGTTGATGCATAGGTGTAAAAGCGGTTACCAGTATCAAAGTTAGGTTTGATCAAAATAGTGCTCAATGGAACGCACTTAAAATAACGAAAGGGAGATCAACTATGGTATCGGAATCGCCTCTGTTGCAGGTAAACGATATTTCATTGGCTTTTGGTGGGGTGAAAGCTTTAACTGACGTGAGCTTCCATGTGAATGAAAAGGAAATTTTTTCAATCATTGGTCCAAACGGTGCAGGTAAAACCTCAATGCTCAATTGCATCTCTGGTCGATACACACCAAACAAAGGCTCTGTAATCTTCGCTGGAGATGACGTAACTAAACGTACACCAAGCCAACGAGCTGAGTTAGGGCTGGGAAGAACCTTCCAAAACTTAGCGCTCTTTTCTCATATGTCGGTACTGGACAACATCATGGTTGGCCGACACCACCTACTGAAAAATAACTTCGTCACGGGGCCACTCTATTGGTTCTCCAATGCGCAGAAAGAAGAGATGGCGCACCGCAAATATGTGGAAGACGTGATCGATTTTCTAGAAATCCAGCACATCCGAAAAGCGACTGCAGGCACCCTATCTTACGGCTTACGTAAGCGTGTAGAGCTTGCTCGTGCCATTGCCTTAAAACCTAAGTTACTGCTGCTTGATGAACCAATGGCAGGTATGAACTTGGAAGAAAAGGAAGACATGGCACGTTACATCATGGATCTGAATGAAGAATTAGATATCACGATCATCATGATTGAGCACGACATGGGCGTGGTCATGGACATCTCTAATCGCGTTTTGGTTTTGGATTTCGGGAAACACATTGCTACGGGTGAGCCTGAAGAAGTGATGGCCAACCCACATGTGAAGCAAGCGTACTTAGGCGAAGAGCTACCGACATTAGAGGAGAGTGCATAATGGCACAGCAACATAATGATTGGGCAGATATAACCCGCTTAGATACCTTTCCAAAAGTGTTGCAACACAATGCCAAGAACTGGCCCGAACAAGTCGCAATGCGTGAAAAGGAGTTTGGTATATGGCGAGAGTTCACTTGGAAGGATTATGAAAACCGCGTCAAGTGGATGGCACTGGCACTACGAGATTTGGGTATTGGTGAGCAAGATGTCGTTGGTTTGCTAGGTGATAACCGCCCTGAATGGGTATGGGGCGAGTTAGCGGCACATGCGATCAAAGGTTTCTCGCTGGGCATCTATCAAGATTCTATGCACGAAGAGGTGGCGTACCTTATCAACTATGCAAAAGCAAAAGTCGTGATTGCCGAAGATGAAGAGCAATGCGACAAGCTGCTTGAGCTTGGTGATGAAATTCCTAGCGTTGAATACATTATTTACTGCGATCCTCGTGGAATGCGTAAATACGATGATCCAAGATTAATTGATGTTGAACAGGTCTACAAAAAAGGTCAGCTGATTGATAAAGCGGACCCAGACAAATATCTCAATATGGTTGTTGAAACCAAAGGCAGCGATCTTTCAATTCTTTGTACTACGTCGGGTACGACTTCTAAACCAAAATTGGCTCAGCTACACAGTGGCACGTTCTTGGATCACTGTGCGGCTTACTTGCGTGCAGACCCTCGTTCCCCAGGCGACAACTACGTTTCTGTTCTGCCTTTGCCTTGGATTATGGAGCAGGTTTACGTGGTTGGTCAGGCGTTGATTTCTCGTCAAATCGTTAACTTTGTGGAAGAACAAGAAACCATGATGTCCGACTTGCGTGAAATCGGTCCAAACTTTGTGCTGTTAGCGCCACGTGTGTGGGAAAACATTGTGGCAGACGTGTCTGCACGAATGATGGATTCGACACCGTTTAAGCAAAAGATGTACAAACTGGGCATGAGCTTAGCCAACAAAGCGCTGGAGCAGGGTAAACGCTCTAAGTTGGCTGAATGGATTCTTCTGCGTGCTCTGCGTGACCGTTTAGGGTTTTCGAACCTGACATCTGCGGCAACCGGCGGTGCGGCGATGGGACCGGATACTTTCCGTTACCTACAAGCTATTGGTGTGCCACTTAAGCAGCTTTATGGTCAGACCGAAATGTGTGGCGCATACACCGTGCACCAAGCGGATGATGTGGATTACGATTCCGTTGGTGTTGCGTTTGATAATGCAGAAGTGAAAGTCATCAACCCGGACAGCAATGGCGTTGGTGAAATCATCGCGAAAAGTACAGGCATGTTTACTGGCTACTTAAACAACCAAGCAGCATATGATGAAGATGTTCAAGATGGTTGGATGCACACAGGCGATGCGGGCTATTTTAAAGATTCCGGTCACTTGGTGGTGATTGATCGTCTGAAAGATATGTCGGAAACCAGCCATGGCGACCGTTATTCGCCACAGTTTATCGAAAACAAACTCAAGTTCTCGCCGTTTATTGCAGAAGCCGTGGTGGTAGGTAAAGGTCGACCTTGGCTGTCTGCCATCATCTGTATTCGCTATGCGATCGTCGCGAAGTGGGCAGAGCAACGCGGCTTGGCATTTACCAACTACACCAACTTATCTGCTCAACCAGAAGTGTACCAAGCGATTCGTGAAGAAGTTCAAAAAGTGAACGAATCCCTACCGGATGCACAGAAGATCAGCAAATTCATTCTACTTTACAAAGAGCTGGATGCCGACGATGGAGAGCTAACTCGCACACGTAAAGTACGCCGTGGTGTGGTTGCAGAGAAATACGGAGACATCATCGAAACCATCTACAGCGACGATCCAAAAGTCGATGTCGATACAGTGATCACTTATCAAGATGGCACCAAAACACGCATTCAAACGTCGCTAGTTATTGAAACGCTTATTGAGCATGAGCCAACACTAGTGGATAGCGAACAACGGAGGATCGCATAGTGAATACGGATTTATTACTGCAACTCGTCATTAATGGCGTGATCGTTGGCATGTTGTATGGCGTTGTCGCCATGTGCTTTGTATTGATTTACAAATCGACCCAGGTGGTCAACTTTGCTCAGGGTGAGTTCCTGTTGATTGGCGCATGGGTATGTTGGGCGGCATTGGTACACCTACAGTTACCGTTTTTTATAGGCTTTTTACTCACGCTCGCGTTCATGATGATTTTTGGTATCGCCGTGCAAACCATTGTGCTCAGACCGTTGATTGGTGAACCGATTATCTCTGTGATCATGGTGACCATTGGTCTATCGATGTTTTTCCAAGCGCTGATGAAGTGGATATTCGGTGTCTCTGCTGTGTCGTACCCGCAAGTGTTCGAAACCAACGTGGTGAATATCGGAGGTTTGAATGTTGAGTTTGCTTACATTCTGAGCTTGATCTTCTCAATGCTCATCATGGGCGCGTTCTACTGGTTCTTCAAATTCAGCAAAATGGGTCTGGCAATGCGCGCAACGGCATTCAACCAGCAAGTAGCCCAGAGTCTTGGCATTTCCATCAAGAAAGTGTTCGCCATCAGTTGGGCCATTTCGGCAATGGTATCTGCAACAGCAGGGATTGTTATCGGTATCGTTAACGGCGTATCTGACGCGCTATCCATTATTGGTATCAAAGTTTTCCCAGCCGTTATTTTAGGTGGCTTAGATTCGGTAGTCGGCGCAATTGTCGGTGGTATCACCATCGGGGTGCTAGAAAACTTGGCTGAGTTTTTTGATAGCCAATACCTGCAAGTGGGTAACCTGTACAACATCGCACCATTCTATGTGCTGTTAATCATTCTTGCCTTCAAGCCATATGGCCTGTTTGGTACCAAAGATATTGAGCGTATTTAAGGAGAAATAACATGGCTCAACTTAGCATGCGCCCATGTGGGGATTTTCGAACCACATACAAAAGCGATACGCCAATTTTTGAAACCAAAACCATCAGAAGCCTTGCGATTGCTGGTGTCATCGCCATGCTGGCAGCACCGCTGGTCTTGGATATTTACTTCCTAAACCTGTTTATTCAGATTGCATACCTCGGTATCGCGGCATTGGGCTTAAACATTTTGGTTGGTTTTACCGGACAAATCTCGCTAGGTCACGGTGCGTTCTTTGGCTTTGGCGCCTTTGCATCGGCTTGGCTAAATAACCAGTTTAACATTCCAGTCGTGTTTGCGATTCCGCTTGCGGGTTACTTAACCATGATTGTGGGGATGCTGTTTGGTCTGCCAGCGGCTCGAATTAAAGGTTTATATCTAGCTATCGCAACGTTGGCGGCGCAGTTTATTCTAGAGGACTTCTTTGCTCGCGCAGATTGGTTCAGTGGCGGCTCATACGGTGCAAGCGCGAACCCAATTAATTTGTTTGGCTTTGAGTTTACGACTGACGAAAGCTTCTTCTACATCGCTCTGTTTGCGCTGATCTTCATGTATATGTGGGCATCAAACTTAATCCGTTCTCGTGACGGTCGCGCGTTTGTCTCAGTACGAGATCACTATCTGTCAGCAGAGATCATGGGCATCAACCTAACCAAGTATCGTCTGCTCTCATTTGGAGTGTGTGCATTCTATGCAGGCATCGGGGGCGCACTCTACGGACATTATCTAGGGTTTGTATCAGCAGAAGGCTTCACCATCATGATGTCTATCCAGTTTTTGGCCATGATCATCATTGGTGGCTTAGGCTCAGTCAAAGGTACGCTGATGGGGACGATATTTATCGTACTGCTGCCTGAAGTTTTAGAGTTTGGCGTAACGGGGCTTTCAGCGTTTGGTGATACCACCGCTTTCACTGATGGTCTGGCTTACTTCAAAGAAATGGCGATTGGTCTAGTCATCATGCTGTTCCTCATTTTCGAACCTCAAGGATTATCGCATCGCTGGCAACAGATTCGAGCATATTGGAAACACTATCCGTTCTCATATTAACGTGGAATTAAGTGGAATATACCTCAATAACAAGGACAACGAGTTATGAATAAAGGACATTTAGCGACAACGTTGGTGCTGTCATCTGCACTGTTTACTACCGCAACTTGGGCAAAAGATTCTGTGTTTGTCGGGCAATTAGTCGACTTTTCTGGACCAACTGCCTATGTGAGCAAGCCTTATGGTTCTGGCGTGCGAGACGCATTGCGTTGGATTAACCAAAACGGTGGCATTAACGGTACCGAGCTCGAATTTGAAACAGTAGACATGGCGTACAAAGTACCAGTGGCGATTTCTAACTATAAACGTTGGGTGGCGCGTAAAGACATGGTTGCGCTGCAAGGTTGGGGTACGGCGGATACCGAAGCACTTATTTCGTTTGTCACCAAAGACAAAGTGCCGGTGTTCTCTGCTTCTTACTCTGGTCACTTAACTGACCCAACCGGTAAAAACCCAAAAACCGCGAAACCAGCGCCTTATAACTTCTTTTATGGTGCGTCGTACTCAGATGCGTGCCGTGCGCTAGTTAAGTGGGCGAAAGAAGATTGGGAATCTAAGGGCAATCAAGGTGCGCCGAAATTTACGCACATTGGCGATAACCATCCATTCCCGAATGCGCCAAAAGAAGCGTGTGCAGAGTACGCCAAAGAGCTTGGTTTTGATGTGCAAAACCCAGTCGTTGTGTCACTAAAACCAGGGGACTTCAAAGCGCAATGTTTGTCGCTGAAAGAGTCAGGCACCAACTACGGTTACATTGCTAATATCGGTAGCTCGGTTATCTCACTAGTGAAGTCTTGTAACACGGTTGGGACAGAGTTCCAGTACATGGCAAACATTTGGGGCGGCGACAAGCCAGTGCTTGAAGCAGCAGGCGATGGCCTTAAAGATTACGTTTTCCCAGGTATGACGGCGTTTTGGGGAGACGATAACGAAGGCATGAAGCTGGTTCGTGAGATTTCTAAGCAGTCTGAATCAGAGCCGGGCGAATTCAGAACTCACCATTACATTCGCGGTATTTGTTCTGCGTTCTATATGAAAGAAGCGATGGAGTGGGCGAAAGACAACGGTGGTATCACAGGTGAAAACATCAAGAAGGGCATGTATGTCCATGACAACTGGGTACCACAAGGCTTAGAAGGTGTTTGTGTCCCTGCGAACTGGAAACCGGAAGATCACCGAGGCACAACAACCGTGAACGTCTTTATGGGCAACAACGATGGCGGCGCAGTTGATATTAAGAAAGTATCTCAGGTGACATTGTCACGTCGTGACGATTGGCTAGGTTACTAATCTACGACTTATTAATAACAAAGCTTACTGAAAATAAGGATGGGTGAGAGAACACTCTCACCCTAGCAAGGAGTAGCTTGATGGCTGAATTAGCAACGAATATCGAACCGGCAGAAATACTGCTTTCAGTGAACAACATTGAAGTCGTCTACGACGAAGTAATACTAGTACTTCGCGGTGTGAGTTTAGAAGTTCCAAAAGGGCAGATTGTGACCTTACTGGGCGCCAACGGTGCGGGTAAATCCACAACGTTGAAAGCCATTTCTGGTTTATTGAAAACCGAAGATGGTGAAGTGACGCGCGGCGAAATCAACTTCATGGGCGAGCGTATAGACAACAAAAGCCCGGAAGAGATCGTCCGTTCGGGCATCTTCCAAGTTATGGAAGGGCGCCGAATTGTTGAAGATATGACGGTAATAGAAAATCTTCGCTTAGGCGCTTATACACGCACTGACAACGAAGTTGAACAAGACATCGAAATGGTGTTTGACTATTTCCCGCGACTCAAAGAGCGCACTGGCCTGGCGGGCTATTTGTCTGGCGGTGAGCAACAAATGTTAGCGATTGGCCGAGCGTTAATGGCTCGACCGAAGATGATTTTGTTGGACGAACCGTCTATGGGGCTTTCTCCACTGCTAGTTAAAGAAGTATTCAGCATTATTAACAAGATCAACAAAGAGCAAGGTATTACCATGCTTTTGGTTGAACAGAATGCCAACTTCGCTCTTCAAGCGGCCGATTACGGTTACATCATGGAATCAGGCAAAATCGTACTAGATGGCAGCAAGCACGAATTGCTAAACAATGAAGACGTAAAAGAATTCTACCTTGGCGGCGGCGATGAAGATCGCAAGAGCTTTAAGAATCTGAAATCTTACAAACGTCGTAAGCGTTGGTTGTAAGGAGCAAGGATGAACGAACTATTTGATGCGAAAGAATCGTTGTCTCTACAGGCGCGAGAAGAGTCGCTGTTTCAACGTTTGCCAGCGCTGATTGAGAATTCGAAAGCCAATAGCGAACATTACGCAGCGCATTTTTCTGAGTTAGAGCCTACATTGGCAAACAATCGTGAAGGGCTTGCTCAGTTCCCGATTACACGTAAGTTCAATGTACCAAATCAGCAGCAACTTAAACCGCCGTTTGGTGGCTTAAATAGCGTTGCCATTGGTCAAATGGCGCGTGTTTTTCAGTCTCCTGGGCCTTTATATGAGGCTCAAACGGATGAGGCCGATTTCTGGCGTATGGGGCGCGCGTTTCACGCTGCTGGGTTCTGTGCGGGTGATTTAGTGCATAACACGCTCTCTTACCATTTCTCTCCTGGCGGATTTATTATGGATGGTGGCGCAAGGGCTTGTGGCTGTGCGGTATTTCCGGCTGGAGTAGGCAATACCGAAGCGCAAATAGAGGCAATTAAACAGCTTCAACCTAATGGTTACACTGGTACACCTTCGTATTTGCTGACGTTGCTACAAAAGTACCAAGAGAAATACAATGAGCTGCCTAGCTTTGAGAAAGCTCTGGTCTCTGGTGAAGCGGTTACAGCAGACATGCAACAGATGTTTGAGGAAAAAGGCATTGCAGTCTTTCAAGCCTACGCAAGTGCAGAGCTTGGTTTGATTGCTTATCAAGTGTCTGGTGAACAAGGATTAGTGATTGCCGAAGATATCATTGTTGAAATCGTTGATCCTGATGGTGTTCCTGTACAACCGGGAGAAGTCGGTGAAGTCGTTGTAACGTCGCTCGATGAGAAGTTCCCGCTGATTCGCTACGCAACGGGAGATTTATCGGCATATCTAGAGATTAGTTCTGATTCTTCACGCACGAATGCACGAATTAAGGGCTGGATGGGACGAGCAGACTCCGCGGTGAAAGTAAAAGGGCTGTTTGTTTATCCGCATCAGATCCAAGAAGTCTGTCGTCGCCACGATATTAAAGGCTCCTTGAAAATTGAGCGCGATGGCTTCAACGATGCCATTACTTTCTGTTGTCATGATGTGCATGTATCAGCAGAGGATATTCAAGCAACACTACAGTCAGTCACTAAACTGAAAGGCAATGTCCAGTTTGTACCGAACCAAGCGGAGCAGCCGTTAATCAATGATCTTCGCAGTTAACTCATTTGTGGCATAAGTGCAGTAGAAAGTGGTTGTCATTAAAAACTAACAACGTCAGACAAAAGGCTAGAAAAGGGATACCACATTGCGCTGCGTATCCCTTTATTTTTTACTACCGCAATAAGGGAGCGGGTAAATGAAACAGGCACCAATGATTAACACACAATTCTGGGATGATTTGTTTATCCGAGGCACTATGCCTTGGGATGCCCAATCGACACCTCAAGAACTCAAGGACTATCTCGACAATTCACTTCATGTAGGCCAGTCAGTGTTTATTCCTGGGTGTGGTGCCGCTTATGAACTGAGCACTTTTATTCAATATGGGCATGACGTGATCGCGATGGATTACAGCCAAGAAGCGGTAAAAATGGCGCAATCAACGTTAGGTAACTACAAAGATAAAGTCGTATTGGGTGATGTATTTAATGCCGATTTTTCTCACTCGTTTGATGTCATTTACGAGCGGGCCTTTCTCGCAGCACTACCGAGAGACATGTGGTCAGAATATTTCTCTATGGTGGATAAATTGCTGCCAAGAGACGGTTTGTTAATTGGTTATTTCGTTATAGATGATGATTACCACTCTCGCTTCCCTCCATTTTGTTTGCGAAGTGGGGAGTTGGCAGCTTTTCTAGAGCCCACGTTTGAACTTGTGAAGTCCTCAGTGGTGGCAAACAGTGTTGAGGTTTTTAAAGGCAGAGAGCAATGGATGGTGTGGCAGAAACGTTAGTCGTCACTGAGACTTCTTTAGAAAGTATTCGCGGAAACTGTCTGGTTCTTTGTGAATCGCTGATACATAAGTCTTCACTCTATGCCTGATGGAATGCTCACATAGTTTGTCGGTTTGTGTGAAACATTAATTTCTCGTTGCTGGTTTAAGTTGTTGAGATATCTCTAACAGCGGTCGAGTGGTTGAGTTTATTGCTGGCACGGGTTGTGTGCTCAGAGCGTAAAGCGACAGATCAGCATCGATCCGAAAGGTAGTAGAACGTCTCTCACTGATCTGTCTATTTCATGCTTATACTATTTTAGGTTGACCATCTGATGCGGTGGCACCGCCGTCTACAGGTAGGTTTACGCCATTAATGAAAGATGCGTCATCACTTGCCAAGAAAGTCACGACAGACGCAATTTCTTCAGGTTCGGCTGCTCGGCCAAGCGCAATGCGCTCATTGAATTTATCGCGGATGTCCTGCGGCCAGCCGTTTGTCATGTTGGTTTTTACTAAACTTGGGCATACGGCGTTAATTCTTACCCCATCCGCACCATGGTCCAATGCCATCGCTCGGGTAAGGTTCACCACTGCACCTTTACTCGCGCAATAGAATGCGGCACCCCAGTCACCACCCAAACCGGAAACGGACGCGGTATTTACCATACAACCTTTCGTTTTTAAGAGTTCAGGCAAAGCAAACTTCGCGCAATAAACAACACCATCAATGTTTACACCAGAGATCTTCTTCCAGTCTTTCACACTACCTTCAATCACGGAACCAGGGACATGTACGCCAGCATTGTTTACTAAAATATCCAGTTTACCGAAACGGGTAACAACATCAGAAATCAGTGCTGCGACTTTTTCTGGTTCAGAAACATCAATGGAATGCGCAGACACACGCTGTTTATCAAAGCCCTCAACGGCGTTTGCCAACTGCTCTTCATTCCAATCGGCAAGAGCGACGTTTGCGCCTTCTTCATACAAACGTTTTGCGATGGCCAAACCAATACCATTGGCAGAACCAGTGACGAGTGCGACTTTATTTTTTAATCCTCTCATGCGATTTCTCCTTCGAAACTTACAAAAACGGGATCTTGATTTTTCTCGGTGCGCGGCAACATCAGTTTGTCGTTGTCGCTGTAATCTACTGGGATAGCCACCACTGCTGGTCCTTCAACGTCCATGGCTTTATTCAATGTCGGTAGCAATTCGTGTTGACTAGTCACTGCGAAGCCTTTCGCGCCAAATGATTCGGCGTACGCCTTGAAATCAATTGGTCCAAATTTCACACCAGAGCAGCGCTGATATTTGTTGATCTCTTGCATTTCTACCATGTTGTAGGCGTTATCAACCCACACAATATGGACGATATTGCAGTTCAGTCTAACCGCGGTTTCTAACTCCATGCTCGATTGCATAAAACCGCCGTCTCCTGATATCGATACCACTTTGCTACCAGGTTTTAGTAGGCTGGCACCAATGGCCCATGGCAGTGCAACGCCCATCGTTTGTTGGCCGTTAGACACCAGCATTTGGCGAGCTCGAAAACAGCTTAAGTAACGAGCGATCCAGATGTGGAAGCTCCCCATATCAAGGCATAGCGTGGTATCTGGTGTGATGATAGATTGCATGGCTTTAATTAGCGCCAGTGGATGAAATCCTTGCTTGTGATAGACATTGGGATAGGTCTTGATCACTTGCCGTTGCAGTGCTACCTCTTCCAGTACTGAAAGTGCCGTTGGGGAAAGGCGAGCATATTCAGAGATATAGCTGCCCATCTTGTCTAATGACTGCGCAATGTTTCCGACGATTTCAACACAAGGTTGATAATTAAGTTGGTATTCTGCTGGTTCAATATCGAGGTGAATCACTGGGTTGCGGTGGCTGTTCCAAAGCTCAGGGTCATACTCTATTGGGCTAAAGCCGATGGTGAGAATTAAATCGGCGTCCCGCAGTAAAACATCGCCAGGTTGGTTATTAAACAAACCGACACGCCCAGCAAAGTGATGATAGTAATTGATGTCTACCGTGCCGGCGGCCTGGTAAGTGCCGACAACGGGTAGCTGCGTATTTTGAAGAAATCGGGCGATAGCAGCAGCGTTTTGACTGCGGCTCGCGTGAAGGCCAAGTAAAACCACACAGCGCTTTGCTTTACTGATTCGATTGACCGATTCTTCGATTGCTGCGATGTCTGCGCAACCAGGCTGTGTGTAAGGCGAGGGGACAATAATGTCCGTTTGGGTTTGCTCGGATAAAACATCTTGGGGGAGACTCAAAAAGCAAGCCCCAGGACGACCTGACTCTGCGATACGAAATGCGTTCGCCATGATCTCGCTTGCGGCGTCCACATGCTGCACTTCAGCACTGAACTTGGTTATAGAGCGAAAAATACTGACGGTATCCATGCTCTGGTGTGTTTGTTTTTGCTGGTCAGTTCGTTTCACCGTACCACCGATAGCAATCAGCGGATCGCCTTCGGAGTTTGCTGTTGCAACCCCCGTAACTAGATTTCCACAGCCAGGGCCTGACGTAACCATCGTGACGCCTGCTTTGCCGGTTAGTCTTCCCATAACGCCCGCCATAAATGCGCCGTTAGCCTCGTGACGTACAGGAATCATTTGGATGTTAGTGTCTTCAATCGCATCGAACAGTCGATCGATTTTTGCACCGGGAATACCGAATATGTACTTAATGCCGAGAGACTCTAGCTGTTGAGCGATCAACTGAGCTCCATTTTTATTTGAAGGTTTGGATTGCATTTGTTGTCCTTATTATTTGCCTGACTTTGTTACTTTTCCGCCTTTTCTATGGCGGTATTTATATCTTCCGGAGCCAAATTGGCGCTGAGAAAGTCTGTCGATACTGGGGTATCAATCACTAGCCGTGAGACTTTGCCAATCTGGAGAAATCCTGACGAAATGCTGTAATCCTGGATATGACCACCTCCTTGGCGGTCATCGGTAATAAAATGTTCGTGATAGCCGGGTACATTGATGCCAGTCGTATATTTAGGACTGCGAAAGCCGGCGACCACGCCTTGCTTATGCGTGAAGCGGAATGTTGGTTGTTCTTTGACCACTTCAAGCATTGGTCGATAAGGGCGCGTTTGTTTAGGTACGGTACGAGTACGAACTGAATCGAAAACGCCATCAATGCGCACTGCGCAAAATAGGTTATCGCTTGGAACCATGTCGTCTATGAGGCTATGGACTTCATGACGTGACATGCGTGATGTCAGTGGCAGCTCGATATCAGGCTTAAAAAAAGTCATGACAGCAAAGGGCGTTTTTTGCGCTAGGTCTGCCGGGTTTGCGGAGCCATCCGACTTGAGTTGAAAAACTTCCTTATCAAAAGCAATCAACTCACCGTCCAATTCATTGAACGTACCTAAACCAAAATCCCCATGTTTCAGCAGTTCTTCTATGGTTGTTGAGCCTTCGTAAACACCAGCGATTAAAGCGCTCATTAACGAAGTCTGATAAATCTCACCATCTCCGGTAACGTGATGGTATTCAGAAAATTCTTTCGCTACTTCAAGCGAACAAGCACATAGAGGGTTATAAAATCCACGCATGAGTAAGACCAGTTATGCAATGAAGAGTATATTTAGATTGACTTCTACACGGTGCTAAATCCAATATAAAAAAGATTTATTTTGATATGGAAAATATATGGAATTTCGCTACCTGAAGTATTTTGTCGCGGTCGCCGAGACTCGTCACTTTACCCGAGCAGCTGAACAGCTAGGGATTGCGCAACCTCCTTTGAGTCAACAAATCAAAAAGCTAGAGCACGAGCTTGGCGTGGACTTATTTAAGCGCTTGTCTAGAGGAGTAGAACTGACCCATGCAGGGCAAGTCTTTTATTTGGATGCGGTAAATATTCTTGCTGATGTGGAACGCGCTAAAGCAAAAGCCCGACAGATTGCCCGTGGTGAAAATACGCAGGTTAAAATTGGGTTCGCGACGTCAACATCAACCTGCATTAAGGTATTGGAGAGGATTGGGCGTATTCAAGAGAATGGGGTTCATTTACAGACGGCGGAACTGTCAATGCCAGAGCTTGCCGCTCAGTTAAAAAGCAAACAACTTGATCTCGCAATCATGCGGCTACCCTGCTACGCCAGTGAGCCTTTTGAACACAAGGTGTTGTTTAACGACCCGTTTGTCGCAGTGATTCCGGCGGGGCACGAACTGGCAAAATATCCCTGTATCCAGATGAAACAGTTGAGAGGCCATAAAATTTTACTGTTTCCACGAGAGACGGGCCCCGCATTGTTTGATGGCATGAGCACACTTTTTGCCGACGCAGGAGTAAGGCTCGAACCACAGTTCGCAGCACCGCAACTTCGTACGACGATTGCCATGGCGCAGGCCGGGTTAGGTATTGCTCTCGTTCCGCGCTCACTGGCTGAACATCTCGATGATTCCGCGACAGTCGCCGAGATTGAGGATATCCCTCTCACTAGTCGTGTTGTTGTTGCTTGGGAGGCATCTAATCTCAATAAACAAGCGTTAAAAGTAGCCATGCACATCGGTCATGTTGAGGCTCTGCTTTAGGCCAAATCATTAGCTCAACACCGCTTGATAAAAAGGCTTCGTTTTATAAACGTTTTTGTTCTTTGGTGATCCAAATACGATATACACTTAATAAGTTGTATCATATTTTCATTGTGATTTGTTTCACGTTAGAGCTGTTTAAATAGATATTATTTTATCAATATTTACTGTATGACCCATCAATAATCATAGAATTTTAAATTCCAGTTAGACTTGAATGTATTGAGAGAGTAAAAGTTAACTCAGTTTCATATGTCAGCCAGCTGGAAGGAATTGAAAGTGTTAGATACAAGTGTCCAAGAGACATTAATTAACGGCATTGAATTAGATATTGATATTACTCCGACTTTTTCACTTGCTGCTCAGCAAAACTCTTATCCAATAATTAAGTCTATCCGAGTGAGTTACCCTAAAAAAGAGGAACAAGAATCCCCCACATATCGGTCGCTTGTTCTTAAACTCGAAGGAGTTGAAGGCTGGCTAGATGAAACATCATGGCATATTGATCGCTTAGAGCCTGGTGAGGTAGTAAGTTTAAAAGTAAAAGAGTTACAGTTTCCCTTTGATAAGCTGTTTGGGTTAACTGAAGAAGTAAAACTATCTTTGTTTTTTAAATTGATGAGTGACGATGGAGAGGTACTCAAAGAGTGTAAAGTTCCTCTTGATGTTCTGCCTGCTGATTATTGGGGCGGAGAGATCCGTCAACCAGCTCTGTTAGGTGCATTTGTCAAGCCCAACGGTGTATATGTTGAATCTCTTATTCACAAGGTTACACAAGTTCTTGAAAAAGGTGGCTATGGGCGCTCTGTCGATGGCTATCAGTCGAATACACGTGAAAAGCCGTACCTAATGATCGCAGCTTTGTGGAACGTAATTTTTCAAGAAAAGCTAGCTTATGTAAGCCCGCCTAAGGGGTTTGCGAAATTGGGTCAGCGCGTTAGGCTGCCTTCTGATATTAGTAATTCCAGAATGGCGGCTTGTTTGGATTTGTCTGTGTTGTTTGCTAGTTGTATCGAAGCAATGGGTTTGAATCCTGTCGTGGCAATCACGGAAGGTCATGCTTTTGCGGGTGCTTGGCTTATTGATGAAAGATTACCTATCTTAACAAATGATGACCCTCAGGATGTAAGAAAACGGATAGATAACCGTGATCTAGTGTTGTTTGAAACGACTTTAGTTACTAGTGACTCTCCAATTACTTTTGAGCAGTCGAGAGAGCATGCTCGAGAATTGCTATCAGAAGAACATGAAAAACAGTTTGTGATGGTCATTGATATTGCTCAAGCGAGAGCGCAAGCGATAAAACCACTCTCAACCGTAGAAGCTACACGAGAAGAAAAAACGTCAGAAGATACTTCAGTTGAGCTGATGTTACCTGTTGTTCCACCTTTACCCCCTGTGCGAAAAGAAGAACAAGTTATAGAGGAAACTCCAGAAACTAGGATCGATACTTGGTCACGCAAGCTTCTTGATTTAACAAAGAAAAATAGCCTTATTAACTTTAGTGACCGAGCCATTGCGATCAAATTATATTGTCCTGATATTGCTGCGATCGAAGATATGTTGGCAGATGGCGTAAAATTTAAGTTTCAGTCTGCACAGGAAAGTCCTTACTTTGACTCTGAGCGCGATAACGAATTGTTTCGTCTTCAGTCCGGGTCTGAGCTCCATCGAAGCTACGCGTTCAATCAAATTCAGAATAAGATTCTGATTGCTAATCAGTCACCTAATCGATTAGAGCGAAACTCTATAGAGTTGTTCCGAAAAGCAAAAAATGATCTGGAAGAGGGTGGTTCGAATACGCTTTTTCTAGCGCTTGGCTTTTTGAAATGGAAAGAGAACCCAGAAGATACAAGAAGTTATAAAGCTCCTCTATTATTAATTCCCGTAAAGCTTACCCGTCGTAGTGCTCGTGCGTCTGTTTACGTCGAGCAACTTCAAGAAGAAGAACCAATTTTTAATCTTACTCTTATTGAGTTTCTGCAATCCGAGCATGATATCAACCTAAGTGAATTTCGAGATGAATTACCGATGGATGATAGTGGTATAGATGTACCTTATGTATGGCACAGAGTAAGAGACGCCGTTAAGGAACAAGCTGGTTTTGAGTTAGTGGAAGAGCTAGTTTTAGGTTCTTTCTCTTTCGCTAAATATCTGATGTGGAAAGATCTTAAAGATCGGTTAGATGATCTCAAGGAAAATTTATTTGTTAAGCATTTAGTTGATAACCCTAGGGACCCATACCCCCAAGAGAGCTCGTTTATCGAACGAGAAGAAATTGATGAGAAATTAGATCCTGCCTCGATTTATACTCCTTTGAACTGCGACAGTTCTCAGTTGGTTGCAGTGGATGCTTCTGCTCGTTCACAAGATTTCGTTCTGGAAGGGCCTCCAGGAACCGGAAAGTCAGAGACTATCGCTAATATCATTGCTCATAATATCGGGCTCGGGCGAAAAGTACTCTTTGTCGCGGAGAAAATGGCTGCACTGAATGTGGTATATCGCCGTTTACAGAAAGTAGGTTTGGATCATCTTTGCTTGGAACTACATAGCAATAAAGCGAACAAACGAGCAGTTCTTGAACAATTAAATAAGGCATGGCAGAAAAGAGAGGGTTTAAGCTCTGAGGAATGGGAAGCGAATATTATAGAGCTCAAGTCGAGGAGAGATGAGCTTAACAATTATGTTCGTGCTTTACATGGAAAATCGGCATTTAGAATCTCAGCCAGAGACGCTATCTCTACCGTTGCATTAAATGGTGAAACCTTAAAAGTCAAGCTAGATTGGCTCCCTGACATAACAGCAGCTCCTATTTCTACAAAAGAGGATTTAGTTAGGATTAAAGAGTTAGTCGGGAGGCTAGCACTAGCATTCTCTGATATTAAGGGCTTGAACATCAACGCATTTATGCCAGTTTTTGCTACTGAGTGGTCGAATGTTTGGCAGTCTAATTTACTTGCTGTTATTGATGACTGGTTAAAAAACTACGATGTTTTAATAGATTGGACACAACAGGTTCAATCGAGTTTTTCACTTACCTCGATACGCCAAACGCTTAAAAATGTTGAAGCACTAGAAAGTGCTTATGAGTTGGCAATGATCGCAACGTTTGAAGATATTGCATTCGCTGTAGATTCTGGTTCAAAAGAACGAATTGCAGCCATTCAAGAGTTGTCGGTATTAAAAGCAGATTACGACCAGCAGCTTAAAGACATATCGCATGGCGTGACTAGCGACAACTTGTCTAAGTTACCCACAGAGAGATGGCTACAATTGGCTGAAGAAGCTAAAACAAGTTGGTTTAAAGCAATATTTCGCAAGCGTAAGATAAATCGCGAAGCGAAAGAGTTTGGTCTGTCTCAAATTGAAGATTTGTTACTTCTTGAAAAAATTGCGACGGTTCAGAAGCTCAAGAGCTCAATAGAAGAACATATCAACATTATTGGGGACTACTCGGTCTGGAAAGGTTGGGATACGTCTCACGAAATATTAGAAAGCACTGCAGTAACAGGAAAAAAAATTCGTGAGATTGTATCTAACCTAGTTAGCTTGACTGATGAACCCTCTGAAATATTGATTGCGATAAGAAAATGGTTTGTAGATGGGAGAGAGTTTTTAGAAGAGTCGAAAGTATATTCAAGCCTAAATAACTTTTCCAAGGCGGTAAAAGAATTCAAAAACTCGAATTCGATTGTTGCGGAACTTGGAGTCAGTATACCCGAGCAAGCTGAACTTGAATCACTATATCGGAATTTTAATGATATAAAGACTCAGTCAAACAAGTTGAAAAACTGGTGTGAGTGGCAATCAGTCAAGCAGAAGGCGTATGACAATAAGCTTGATGTAATGGTTAAAGCTCTGGAATCAGGAGTAAGTAACCCTGAAGAGTTAAATGAGCAATTTCGAGTTGCTTTTTCTTATTGGCTCGCCCCACTTCTTATTGATGCCAGCGATGAGCTTCGAAAGTTCAAAGCTTCAACGCATGAACAAACAATAAAAGAGTTTCAAGTGGTAGACGAACGTGTTGCTAAGATTACAAGCGATTACGTGGTTGCACTTGCTTCGAAGAGTGCTCCTACACAACAATCTATGGAGCAGAGTTCGAAACAATTTGGTGTATTAGCTAAAGAGCTTCAGAAAAAAACTCGGCATATACCAATCCGAAGTTTGATTAGCGAGCTAGGTCATTCGTTATTGGATTTGTGTCCATGTTTAATGATGTCACCATTGTCCGTTGCTCAGTTTTTGCCCTCTGATTTCAGAGGATTTGACTTGGTTGTTTTTGACGAAGCATCACAAATGACCACTTGGGATTCGGTAGGTGCTATAGCGAGAGGGAAAAACGCAATCATTGTCGGTGATCCAAAACAGATGCCCCCAACAAACTTTTTCTCTGCTCGAGGGAATTCGGATGATCCAGATGAAGAAGATCTAGAGTCTATTCTTGACCAAGCGCTTGCTGCGAGGTTACCGCTTAAAAGGTTGATGGGACATTATCGAAGTAGGCATGAAACCCTTATTGCTTTTTCAAATAATAAATATTATGAAAATTCATTAGTAACTTATCCTTCTTCAGAAACAAAAGATTCAGCAGTTTCTTTGCATCGAGTTAATGGAATTTATGCTAAAGGAGCGGGTCGCAACAATACGGCTGAAGCAAAAGCAGTCGTAAATGAAATTGTTCGAAGATTACTGGATAAATATGAACAAGATAAGTCTATAGGTGTAGTAACTTTAAATACTGATCAGCAAAGAACGATTGAAGATCTGTTAGACGACGCAAGAAGACAAAACCCTGCTATCGAAAAATACTTTCAAGAGGGGTCAGGAAGAGATCCTGTTTTTGTTAAGAACCTAGAGTCAGTTCAGGGTGATGAGAGAGACGTAATCATGCTCAGTCTCGCGTATGGTCCTACGGAGCCAGGAGCCAAAACGATGAGTATGAATTTTGGGCCACTCAACAAAAGCGGGGGAGAGCGCCGCTTAAATGTTGCGATTACTCGCGCAACCACGGAGGTTGTTGTCTTTAGTAGTTTTGACTCTTCAATGATTGATTTAAGCAGAACGAACTCGGTTGCCGTTGAGCACTTAAAACACTTCCTTGAATTTGCAGAAAAGGGGCCAATTGCTTTATCTGAGATTGCTTCTGCAGAGCATGGAGTCGATCAATTTGATAGTGATTTTGAAGAAGCGGTAGCTCAAGCTTTAAGAATTAAAGGTTGGAAAATACAAACACAAGTAGGAGTAAGTAAGTTTAGAGTTGATCTCGGAGTACTTCATCCAGACAAGCCTGGCAAGTACATAGCTGGTGTTGAGTGTGATGGGGCTACGTACCACTCTTCTCCTGCAGCCCGAGATAGAGATCGGGTAAGACAGATAGTTTTGGAAGGTCTAGGATGGAATATTGTTAGGTTATGGTCGACGGATTACTTTATTGATCCTGAATATGCAATTGAAAACATTGACTCAAAACTTAGAGAAATACTTGAAGTGGAAAGGGAGCGAGACATACTGCTAGAAGCAGAAGCAGAAGCAGAGGGAAAAGTAGTGTTAGCGAGAGGTCCTTCAACTTTAAACTCAGGCACAGGTTTTTGTCTTGAACAAACGGGGAGCTCTGGTAAAGAATTTGATGAAATCGAGAACGCTTCATCGATTACATTGGATGCCGCAAATTATTTTAAACCTGAATACGTTGATAGGCTCACTCAACTTGCTACAGATATCCTTATCGAACGCCCTGGTATTACACTGCATGCACTTACCCTCGAAATAGCCAACCTACATGGCTTAACACGTACAAGCAAAAAGCAACTCGAGTATATGAGAAAAATACTTGATACTTTCGCTGGTATCAAAGAGAGCGATGGGTACTCTCCAACACTCTGGGTTTCGCCGAGTAATATGGTCGATTTGATTGAGTGGCGGGGTGTAGAGGCATTCGGTTATGAACGAAAGTGGAATGAGCTGTCGTATGAGGAGGCTTTGGGGCTTGCTAAGTTTGCGATTCAGAAGAACTCAGAAGCGCCAATAGATGTTATTTGCGATGAGTTAAATATTAAGAGACGTCATGAGACATCCTTGAACCAATTTGCTATTTGGCTAAAAACCGTTAATGAATTTGACGATCAGAAATAGCTAATACATATGCTTGTCAGGCCTGATGCCTCAAAGCTTAGGAACTGACAAGCTTTTCTCGAATCTTTTATATACGCAGTTAGATTAAATCATTAACAAGGATGTGTAATGAGAAATAGAAAATGGATATTTGCGGCTATTTTGCTTATTGGAGGACCTTCATTATTGCCCTTTAGTTTGGAAGTAATCTCAATAATTGAGCTGTTTGGTCTTTTGGGTTTGTGGACAATTTATTCATCTTACGCTGAATATTTGGCGAATCACCCTTGGTTTAAAAGAGGTCTGCGTTTAGCAACCAGTTGGGACTTTCAGCCTCAAATGCTGTTCTCTCTGAGAGAGCTTAGGGCATGTCCACAGTTAGTTTTCCACATGCTTCCTGTTCAAAGTGTGATGATCTGGGCTTTGAACATTATGTTTTGGGCGAGTGTGGCTTGGTGCTACAGAATTTAAGCGAACAAATTGTTCAAGAGGGGTTCGCAACGCATAGCATTTTTACTGTGCGTTGGTTTTAGTGATTAAGGCGGTATGCAGTGGTATCAGTATTGAGTCGCTCACCCGTCAACAAGACGCCAAACAGTAAGGATGATGGATGATTAAAGCACAAATATATGATGTATTTTGTGATGAGTTAGCTCAAGGTAACCCATGTGGCGTTGTCGAACTAAATCACTGGCTGAGTGATTCTGAATTACTTCAAATCACTCATCAGGTCGCTCAACCTGTCACATCATTTGTGGTTCGGTCTGGCACTGACTACCACATTCGCTGGTTTAGCCTAGAAGGAGAGATCAACCTATGCGGACACGGAAGTTTGGGCGCAGGCGCTGCAATCATTTCCAACTATCATCAGAATGAGATCATTCTAAAAAGCCAGTATGGCCATATTACCGTTACTGAACTTTTTGGAATGTACAGGATCGTGATGCCAAGTTGGCAAGCCAAGCCTCATGCCATCCCCTTGGATATTTCAGGTTTTTCCAATCGCCCCGTAGATGCTTTTACAACGCGTGATTTGGTTGTTGTTCTCGAGTCCGAAGATGATGTTGTTCTCTATCAACCTAACTTTGATGAGCTGATTAAAATTGATGAGTTTCATGCGGTCATCGTGACGGCTCAAAGTTCTGATAGTGGCTATGTGCTGCGTTACTTTGCACCTAAAATCGGTATTTCAGAAGATCTTGCCACAGGTTCGGCTCAGTGCTCATTGGCGCCTTATTGGTTTGAAAAGCTAGGCAAAGAAAAATTGACGGCTCGTCAGCTATCTCGTGCTGGTGGTTATTTTGAAGTGGCTCGCGGTTTAGAATCTACGATCGTATTGTCTGCACACGTGAAAAGTCGGACTTGAATGCAAACGCCTCTAGCTCTTACACAAGATCTAGAGGCATCCATTTTTTATTGACTTAAAAGTGCCGAGCTAAGATTTTAACCCGGCAGCGGTCATCATGACGCGAAATAACATAGACACTAACCCTAATGCAGCGACGCTAACGACCCAAATTCCAACCATCCACGCCCATTGGCGGCACCAATTTTTGACTTTCATACTCACTCCTTATCAACTCGTTAATGGTACGCTTCGTCTTCTTTCACTTTTCCAGAGAAGACGTAATAACTCCAAAAGGTGTAAGCCAGAATGATCGGGATGATGATCACCGCTCCAACGAGCATAAAGCGCTGACTGCTTGCAGGAGCCGCTGCTTCCCATATTGATATGCTAGGAGGAATGATATTTGGCCAGATACTGATACCAAGCCCTGCGAACCCGAGAATCACGATCACTAGCGCCATCACGAAAGGGCTGCGCTCTTTACGCTTTTTAACGGAGTCAGCAATCTTCAAACATACCAGTCCAGTAATGACTGGTACGGGCAGTAAGTAGAACAAATTCGGCAGAGAAAACCATCTTTCCGCAATGGTAGGGTAAGCAAGTGGAGTCCAAGCGCTCACAATGACTAATGCGGAGATCATCGCCAGTAGTGTTTTATTAGTGAAGCGGTACATCGTGTTTTGCAGTGCACCTTCCGTCTTCATGATGAGCCATGTGCTACCGAGCAGCGCGTACGTTGCGACTAAACCCAAACCGCAAAAGATGGGAAAAGGGGTAAGCCAGTCTAGTTGGCTACCTACGAAGACGCGGTTTTCCACCGCAAAGCCTTGAATTACCGCGCCAACAACGATGCCTTGGAAAAACGTGGTTAAAATCGATCCGACCATAAAAGAGCGATCCCAGAACTTTAAGTGGCTTTCCAATGCTTTAAAGCGAAACTCAAATGCGACTCCACGAAAGATCAAAGCAATCAACATCAACGTTAAAGGGATGGTTAGCGCTTCAATAATCACCGCGTAAGCCATCGGAAAAGCGCCAAATAGAGATGCGCCTCCAAGCACAATCCAAGTTTCGTTACCGTCCCAAACTGGCGCGACACTGTTGACCATGACGTCTTTTTGTTTTTCATCCTTGATGAAGGGCATCAGTATTCCAATACCCAAATCGAAGCCGTCCATGATGATGTACATCAAAGTGGCAAAAACGATGATCGCGAACCAAATCACGGATAAATCAAAATGCATATTCTCTACCTTAACTTTGTGACAAATTCTAGATGCGGCCTGAAACGGTCGTCATGTCGTGCTCATCGTGCTCGATTGCATCGGGGCCTTTCTTGATTTGGTGGATCATGTAGTAATACCCAAAACCAAACACCAAGCTGTACACAACAAGGAAACACAGCAGGCTGATGCTCATTTGTAGGTCTCCGTGTGCAGAAACCGCATCACGCGTTTTTTGTACGCCATACACGACCCAAGGTTGTCGACCAACCTCTGTCGTAAACCAGCCAGCGAGTATTGCGATAAGGCCAGATGGCCCCATAAATAATGAAAATTTGAGGAACCAACGCGAGGTATAAAGCGTGTTCTTTTTTCGTAACCACATGCTGTAGAAGCTTTGAAAAATCATCAGAAGTCCTAGCCCGACCATGATTCGAAATGACCAAAAGACGATAGGTGAGTTCGGTCGTTCCTCTTTCGGGAAGTCTTTCAGCGCCGGGATTGGCTCAGTTAAACTGTGGCGTAGGATCAAACTTCCTAGAACAGGAATTTCTAAGGCATAGTCTGTGCGTTCTTGTTCCATGTTTGGCATGCCGAACAAAATCAATGGGGTTGGTTTGCCATCACTGTTATCCCAATGTCCTTCGATGGCAGCGATTTTGGCGGGCTGGTGTTCCAGAGTGTTTAGCCCATGCACATCGCCAATCACGGCTTGGAGTGGCGCAAGGAACACTAAGATCCCGAGCGACATCGAAAACATGGTTTTTACCGCAGTCGATTGATTGCCTCTCAATAAATGCCAAGCGGCTGACGCGCCTACAAAGAGTGCTGAACTGACAAAAGCTGCGACGCTCATGTGAGCCAAACGATAAGGAAATGAAGGATTGAAAACGATAGCAAACCAGTCGGTTGGCACCACACGTCCGTCGACAATTTCATAGCCTTGTGGCGTTTGCATCCAACTGTTGGAGGCGAGAATCCAGAAGGTCGAAATGATCGTGCCTAACGCCACCATCGAGGTTGCAAAAAAGTGCAGCTTTTCGCCGACGCGACGCCAACCAAACAGCATCACGCCAAGAAATCCGGCTTCGAGAAAGAAAGCCGTTAACACTTCATAAGTCAGTAATGGGCCAGTGATAGAACCAGCGAAGTCGGAGAAACCACTCCAGTTGGTGCCGAATTGATAGGCCATGACAAGGCCAGATACAACGCCCATCCCAAAGTTAACCGCAAAAATTTTCGACCAGAAGTGATAGAGCTTTTGGTAATCGGGATTACGTGTTTTTAGCCATAAGCCTTCCAGCACGGCGAGATAGGTGGCCAAACCTATGGTGATAGCGGGGAAAATAATATGAAAGGATACCGTGAAGGCGAACTGTATCCGTGCAAGCATAAATGCGTCGAGGCCAAACATTAAACTTCCTTTGATCTTTTAAGTTTTATGAGAGAGCTATTTTAAAAGGAGCGGAATGAGGGAAGTAGGTACAGACAGTGACTATAAACCTATAACAGATTAAATATTGAAGTGTTATTATTTTGAATTCAGCTTTATGGAGGGGGATTTGCGTTTGGCGAAGTATCAAGAGTTAGTGGAACAGCTTAAAAGGCAGATAAAATCGGGGATATGGCATCCGGGTGACAAGCTGCCTTCTCTGCGTCGCCAATCTGAACACTCGGGTTTAAGCTTGATGACGGTGTTGCATGCCTATCAAATTCTGGAATCTCAAGGCTGGGTCACCTCACAGCCGCGCTCTGGTTATCGAGTCGCTCCCAATATTAAGAGTTCAAATGAACCCCAAGCGCCAGCCGCGGTTTCGTGGACAGAACAGGTAGACATCAATGAATTTATCTTTGATGTGCTGCAAGCGAGTAAAAATCCATCCATGATCAATTTTGGCTTTGCCTATCCAGATCCAAGTTTGTACCCACGCTATCACGTGAATCGGGCGATGAGCGCAGCCGCTCGCAATATGCCGATTTCTACCGCCTTTGATAACTTACCGCCGGGAAACGAACAATTACGCACCATCATCGCGAAGCGTTATGCTGCGAAAGGCATTGAAATTTCACCCGATGAAATTGTTATTACGGCAGGCGCGCTGGAGGCGTTAACGCTCAGTTTGCAAGCCTGCACAAGACCGGGAGATTGGGTGGTTGTGGAGTCGCCTGCATTCTACGGTGCATTGCAATCCTTAGAGCGGTTAGGTTTGAAAGCGCTCTCAGTAAGAACAGACCCAATCACGGGCATTGACCTAGACTCATTGGAACGAGCGCTGCAAACACACGATGTGAAAGCATGTTGGTTGATGTCGAACTTCCAAAATCCTCTGGGTTTTACGCTCACCAACGAGAAAAAACAAAAGCTGATTGAGCTGACACAGCGATATAACGTACCAGTGATTGAAGATGATGTGTACAGCGAACTGCATGCAGGGAATGACTCGGTCTACCCACTAAGAATGTTTGATGACACGGGCAATGCCATGTTGTGCTCCTCGTTTTCAAAATCATTAATCGCAGGGCTACGTATTGGTTGGGTTGCGGCGGGAAAGCGGGCGCTAGAGGTACAAAAGTTACAGCTAATGAGTACATTAGCGACGAGTGCACCAGTGCAAATGACATTGGTGCATTATTTAACAAGCCGCAATTATGAATCGCATTTGAAGCAGTTACGGAAAAAGCTGTTTGAACGTAAAAGTAAGATGACGGATCTGCTTAGTGAGCTGTTACCTGAAGAAGTCAAAGTGTTAAGCCAAAGCGGCGGGTACTTTATTTGGTTAGAGCTTCCCAAGCATATCGACGCCTTGCAGATATATCGAGAAGCGCTAAAAGATAATATCAGCATCGCACCGGGAAAGATGTTCAGCCTGACAGAACAATACGATCACTGTATTCGTCTTAACGCTTCTTTTGAGCTCAATGACAAATATGTTCATGCTCTCAATCTGCTCGCTAATATTATTCGCGATCATTTGGCGAAATAGCGACTTTCTTCAGTTTTTTGGTTTAATGGAGCGCGCCGGATTTCCAACAACTCGATCGCCCGGCGCAACGTCTTTGGTTACGACAGAGCCAGCGCCGACGACGGCCTCATCACCAATGGTCACGCCTGGCAGTATGATAGCGCCCCCACCAATCCAAACGTTATTGCCGATTTTTACCGGTTTGGCGATCTCATCTCCGGCTAAGCGTCTTTGCGTATCGAGTGAATGAGCGGCTGTGTAAATTTGCACTCTAGGCCCAATCATGACGTTCGCGCCAACCTCAACCTGTCCATTGTCCAGAATAATGGCATCCCAGTTGATGTAGGTGTTTTCTCCGATGGACAAGTGACAACCGTAGGTAAGTTGTAGCGGTGGCTCTATACAGGCGCTATTTTTTAATTGGACGCCCATTTCCGCCAATAGCTGTCTACGGATATCTGGGTTTGGTTCGTGGTTAAACTGGAAGACAAGCTGCGCAGTTTTGGCGCGCATTAGCTTTAGTTCTTCATCCAGACAATTATAGGTTTCTCCAGAGCGCATCCGAGTCAGTTCTGACATAACAATCATTCCATCAATATAAATTGCAATAAGGTGCATAATAATAAGTGAGAGTGATTCGAAGTGAAAATTTGACGCTTAAAAATCAGAAAGTTATCACTGATTTGCCTTGCGTATCCAGTTGGTTGATTGGCTCGTTTAGTTCACAAAGACGTGCTCCCTAAATGGCTTAATCGGTTGAAGCCAAAGTGGGAAACCACTCGAAGCGTTTTACGTAGATTACAATATAGTTAATAAGAAGAACTTAGTTGAGCCGCTTGCGCTATCGATTGACCTAAAAATTTAAGACTTATGCGCTCTGGCTTGCTGGCAACGATGAATCAAGAGTGAGCTCTTTATGTTCGAACGGGTCATTTCATTTTTAGAAACAACGCTGTTTACCTTTAACGAACAACCTATCACGTTATGGGCGATATTGATGGTGCCGACATGGGTGATTGTCGCTTTATGGTTATCAAAAATTTTGATCAAAACCGTTACGTCAAGAATGTCCTCATCGGGGAAAGACCCAAACGTGATTCATTTGGTTAAACGGATATTATTTGTCATCGCTCTCGCCATTATTTTTATGACCACACTTTCGATGATCAATGTGCCAATTACCGCGTTTGCCTTTCTGTCTGGTGCCATCGCTATCGGCTTCGGTTTTGGTGCGCAAAACATCATTAACAACTTCATAAGTGGCTGGATTTTGATTGGTGAAAAGCCAATTCGAATTGGGGACTTTTTAGAGGTTGAGGGCGCCAAAGGCACTGTCGAGCAAATAAATACACGTTCAACGAGAATCAGACGAACCGATGGTGTTCATATGCTCATACCCAACAGTCAGTTGATTGAGAACGTGGTGATCAACTGGACGTTATGCGACAGATTAGTTCGTGGTTCGGTCGTCGTCGGCGTCGCGTATGGGAGCGATGTCAAACAGGTTGCTGCCTTAATGGCGGAAGTGACTTCGCAGCAAGCGCAAGTTCTGAGTTCGCCAGCGCCAGATGTGTTTTTTCAAGACTTTGGTGACAATGCTTTGATCTTCGAATCTTATTTTTGGATTAACTCAACGGTTGAGGGCGGTATTCGCTCGGTCGCAAGTGCCATGCGTTTTGAAATCTACGAAGCTTTCGAAAAGCATGGCATTGAAATCGCGTTTCCACAACGAGATGTGCACATTGATGGGCAAATCAAGTTGTCTAGGGAGAGAAACGGATAGGGCGATAAGCGGTATTGGTGTTCTTATCTTGGTGTCGAGTAACCATAGCGAGGCGGTCACAACACGGATTCACCTCGCTAGAAACCAGTTTGAAGGCGTTATTGGTTGTCCCACATGACTTCGCATTCTTCTTTGATTGCTGATTTTAGCAACTCAATCAGTGGAAACGCTCTGCGTCCTAGGCTTACCGCGGGCTCTGCTTGTTCTTCCTCTTCGTCTACATCAGTAGGGAGGTTTTCTTCAGCTGCATTTTTCGCAGATAGAGCAGAAGTTAATCTTGATAGCGCGTCAGGAACATCTTGAGCGGAAATTGATCCCGGCACCGTGCCGCTGTGACCCATCATTTTGAGCATATCTAATGCAATATCACCAAACATTGTGACGTTTGAGTGGCTTCGACAACGAAATGTTATGAGCATTTACCTGATCCTGTTTTATATGTTCGGTTTGAAACTAAATTGTAGCTGAAATCAGATACTAATTAATGTGATGAAGACCGTTGAGCGTTAAGGTTTTTATGAGTAACAACAAAAAACGGGCACGTACGTCTGCATGCCCGTTGAAATACATTACCTGATTGGTTGTTGATGATTTACAAGCTATACGGATCGCCCAGAGCTAATGCGACCCTAGAAGCAGGAGACTTTCCTAACGCACGGCAAATTTGCCAACCCGCTTCATTGATGACGCCAAGGTCAACGCCTGTTTCAATCCCAAGTTGCTCACACAGATAAAGTACATCTTCCGTTGCAACATTGCCACTGGCTCCTTTCGCGTAAGGGCAGCCGCCGAGCCCCGCTACTGCGCTATCAATGGTGTTGATGCCCATTAACAAGGCTTGGTAGATATTGGCTAATGCTTGTCCATAAGTGTCATGAAAATGTACTGCGAGCGCGTCTTTTGGCAGTAGCGTTAACAACGAATCCAGCATGGCGATAACGCGATTAGGCGTTGCTTTACCGACAGTATCACCGAGCGAAATCTCATAACATCCCATATCAAACAACGTATTGGCGACCTTGGTAGTTTGCTCTGGCTTGATTACTCCCTCATATGGACACACCATGGTACAAGACAAGTACCCGCGTACAGGAATGTTGTGCTGGTTCGCCAATTCGATAACGGGTTCAAATCGAGCGAGACTTTCGGTAATGCTGCAGTTGATGTTCTTCTGGCTGAACGTTTCTGAAGCGGAGCCAAACACCGCAATTCGCTTTACACCGCTTTCCAGCGCACGTTCTAACCCTGCGAGATTTGGTGTGAGCGCGCTATAAACCACTTCAGGCTTTTTTGAGATACCAGCAAACACCTGATCGGAATCGGCCATTTGAGGCACCCACCTTGGAGAGACGAAAGATCCCGCCTCAATATGCTTTAAGCCACTGCTGCTTAGTTGGTTAATCAAACGGATTTTATCAACCAGCGTCACTGCCGTTTCATTTTGCAGACCATCACGAGCGCCGACTTCGACGATATTAACCTTCGCTGGTAGCATATTCGCGCTCCTTATCTTCACTGACGTTATCCGATATCAAAGACAAATTCAGCAGGATGGAACCGTGCTGTACTTGGTCCCCGTGCTGATAAAACAATTCGTCGACTTTTGCTGCTACCGGAGCCGTGATGGTGTATTCCATTTTCATTGCTTCGAGTACCAAAAGCGGATCGCCCGCCGCCACTTCGTCACCTTTAGCCACCATAACTGCTGAAATTATGCCGTTGAGTGGTGCGGTTGGACTTAGTTCATCATCTACATCTTTTGCAGAGTCAAAGTTAGGTTGATGAGCGAACGTGCGCTGCTGACCAAGATAAAATAGTGTTGTCTTTTGTTCGTTGCTAAGTGCATTAAAGGTGTAACGCACATTATCAATATCGACGATAAACTGGTTGTCACTTTCAAGCAGGATGACCTGATGCAGCTCCTCACCACATCGGACAGTGAAGTGAGTTCCTGCATCTTGCGATGATTGTTGCAAACGTACCTGATGGTTGGCATTGGCATCCGTGAAGTTAAATCGGTAAACGTTGTCAACTGACAGTCTAAAACCTCGTCTGGTTGGCGCGGGTAACGTTGAGCTGTCTGATTTTGAAATGAGATCATTCCAGCGAGCAACCGCCGCCAATGTAAGCCAGATTGAATCCGACACGTCTTGCTGCTCATTTATGCCTTGTTGATGTGTGACGATGAAACCTGTATCGAGCTCAATCTCGGCAAAGGCTGGCTGCGAAATAATACTGTGCAGATAACCAATGTTTGTCGTTACTCCACGTACGTGATATTGAGTTAACGCCTGCTTAATCTGCTTTAGAGCGATATCACGAGTTTGCCCCCAGACGATCAGTTTGCTGATCATTGGATCGTAATATTCGCTGATGCTATCGCCTTGGGTAACACCACTATCGACGCGTACGCACGCTAGGCGCACACTACTGTCTGATACGGGTTCTTTTAAGTAATCAATGCGGCCAGTCGACGGCATAAAGTCATTGTCTGTATCTTCTGCGTAAATTCGCAGCTCAATTGAATGGCCGTTGTGGGTGATTTCAGATTGCGAAATAGGTAAATGCTCGCCAGCTGCAACTTTGAATTGCCACTCCACCAAATCAACGCTGGTGATCAATTCAGTGACAGGGTGTTCAACTTGCAGACGGGTATTCATCTCCATGAAGTAGAATTGACCTCGGCTATCGAGTAAGAACTCCACCGTGCCCGCGCCAACATAGTCGATCGCTTGAGCGGCCTGAACCGCAGCTTCACCCATTTGTTTACGCAGTTCATCACTAAGACCGGGAGCTGGTGCTTCCTCCACAACTTTTTGGTGACGGCGTTGAATGGAGCAATCGCGATCAGAAAGATAGACACAGTTGCCATGTTGGTCAGCAAATACCTGAACTTCAACGTGGCGAGGCTGCAATATGCATTTTTCGATTAGAAGCCGCTTGTCGCCAAAGCTTGAAAGTGCTTCACGCTGCGCACCGTCGATGGCCAGCGGCATTTCGGCTGCGCTATTGACTACTCGCATGCCTTTACCGCCACCCCCTTGGGTTGCTTTAAGCATCACTGGGTAACCGATTTTTTCAGCTTCCGCTAATAAGTGCTCTACGCTGTTGTCTGTGCCGTGATAGCCGGGAACCAAGGGCACGTTCGCCTCAGACATGATGGCTTTGGCTTGCGACTTCGAACCCATTGCTTCAATTGCGCTGGTGGAAGGGCCAATAAAGGTGATGCCATTTTCGCTGCACGCTTTGGCTAGTTTCGGGTTCTCGGAAAGAAAACCATACCCAGGGTGGATAGCATCGGCTTGCCATTTTTTCGCAGCGCCGATAATCGCATCGATATCGAGATACGATTCACTCGCAGGAGCGGGGCCAATGAATTCAGCGAAATCCGCTTGTTTAACATGTAAGCTGCTGCGATCCGCTTCGGAATAGACGGCTACCGTCTCGATAGCCATGCTTTTTGCGGTTTTAATGATTCGGCAGGCAATTTCACCGCGGTTTGCGATCAGTATTCTTTTAAACATGATTCCTCCAATTGGCGGCGCGCTTTTCAAAAAATGCAGCTAGTCCTTCTTGTCCTTCACTGGACACGCGAGCGGTTGCAATAGCTTGGCTGGTGTATTCAATTAATGAATGATCGATAGGTTGGTTATCACAGCGTAAACAAAGTGCTTTTGCAGCCTGCATGGCTTGTGGACCGTTGTTGAGCAGGTGATCAATGGTGCGATTGACGGCTTCACGTGGTTGAGCGTCTATCTGATGAAGAATACTCATCGATAGCGCGGTTTCGGCATCAATCAGTTCCGCGGTTAAAAAGTAGCGTCGGCTTTGTCGTTGTCCAATCGCTCGGATTACGTAAGGTCCGATGGTGGCGGGTAACAAACCGAGCTTCACTTCACTCAAACAGAAGCGGCTTTCAGGTGTACCAATAGCGATATCGCAGCAGCAGATAAGCCCAAGTGCGCCGCCAAATGCAGCGCCATGCACCATAGCAATAGTCGGTTTGCTAAAGGTATCCAGCGTATGCAAAAGTTTTGCTAGTTGCTGTGCGTCTTGCAGGTTTTCACTCTCGGTTTTGGTGGCCATTGACTGCATCCAGCCAAGGTCTGCACCCGCAGAAAAGTGTTTCCCTTGTGCCGTTAATACTAACGCGCGTAGAGAGTCGTCTCGCTCAAGTTGTTCCAAGGTTTCGATAAGTGAAGCAATTAATTCATCATTAAACGCGTTGTGTTTTTCTGGTCGATTGAGGCTTAACCAGGCAACGCCATTGCTGTCTTTTTCAAGCAGTAGTCCGGTCATGTGACTTCCTTTGTCTGACATTTCAGTCTGTATTTCAATGCTCGCTAACCATTACTTGTTAAACATCGGTATTCGCGAGGAGTTAAGGTTTGCCTTGCATCCGACTACATACGGAAGATGCCAAATTTACTGTCTGGTATGGGCGCATTAAGCGCAGCAGACAGAGCAATGCCGACAACATCACGGGTTTTCGCAGGGTCAATAATGCCGTCGTCCCACAGGCGTGCACTGGCGTAGTATGCATGGCTTTGAGTCTGATATTGCTCCGCAATTGGACGTTTGAACGCTTCTTCTTCCTCTACGCTCCAGCTTTCACCTTTGCGAGTTTTGATATCGCGGGTCACTTGCGCCATCACGCCAGCCGCTTGCTCTCCACCCATGACGGAGATGCGCGCGTTTGGCCACATCCACATCATGGTTGGATCATAAGCGCGGCCACACATGCCGTAGTTCCCTGCGCCATACGAGCCACCAATAACCACGGTAAACTTCGGCACGTCTGCACACGCAACAGCAGTTACCATTTTCGCACCATGTTTGGCGATGCCTTCGGCTTCGTACTTCTGACCGACCATAAAGCCCGTGATGTTCTGTAAGAAGAGCAGAGGAATTTTGCGTTGTGCGCATAGCTCAATAAAATGCGCGCCTTTTTGTGCTGATTCCGAAAATAGAATGCCGTTGTTAGCGACAATGCCAATCGGCATACCGTGAATATGGGCAAAGCCACAGACCAAGGTTTCGCCGAACAAGGCTTTAAATTCATCGAACTGGGAATCATCAACAATTCGGGCAATGACCTCTTTAACATCAAACGGCTTTTTGAGATCGGTTCCGACGATGCCGTACAGCTCTTGGGCAGGAAAACGCGGCTCCAGTGGCGTTTTTTGCTTGAGTTGGACGGGTTTCAAGTGGTTAATTTGAGAAACCGCTTGTCTTGCCAACTCTAACGCGTGGTGATCATTTTCTGCGTAATAGTCCGCCACGCCAGAGGTGCGACAGTGAACGTCTGCGCCACCAAGATCTTCCGCGCTGACTTCTTCACCTGTCGCTGCTTTTACAAGAGGTGGACCTGCCAAAAAAATCGTGCCTTGTTCTTTGACTATGATGGATACGTCGCACATGGCAGGAACATAAGCGCCGCCAGCGGTACATAGCCCCATGACCACCGCAATTTGTGGAATGCCTTTGGCCGACATACGGGCTTGGTTGTAGAAAATACGGCCAAAATGGTCTTTATCTGGGAATACCTCATCTTGGCGGGGTAGGTTAGCGCCGCCAGAGTCGACTAAGTAAACACACGGCAGTTGGCATTTTTCTGCAATTTCTTGTGCTCTTAAGTGCTTTTTCACGGTGAGTGGGTAGTAACTGCCGCCTTTTACCGTCACGTCGTTCGCGACGATCATGCACTCAGTGCCGTCAATCACACCCACACCTGCAACCACTCCAGCACATGGAACGTAATCTGGATACACATCCCAGCCAGCAAATTGACCAATTTCTAGAAAGGACGAACCAGGGTCGAGTAGGGCAAGAATGCGCTCACGTACCGGAAGTTTGCCTTTCTTCTGCTGATGCTCGCGGGCTTTCTCACCGCCACCATCTTCTATTTGGGCAGTCACGGTATAAAGTTGATCTACAAGTGACGCCATAGAGCGGTAGTTTTCCTGATACTGCTCTGAATGGGTGTTAATATTGGTCGTCAAACAAGCCATAAATAGCCGATCTCCATTCGGTAGACGGGTGACACCACCCGTTTTTATTTAGGTTGAATAAGATTTAGATTGAATAAGGAAGTTGTTTCGAGTTAGAACGCCTAGGTATGACTATTAAGCGCTTTCGTTAAACAATTCGCGACCAATAAGCATGCGGCGAATTTCTGAAGTGCCCGCACCGATTTCATACAGCTTGGCATCTCGCAACAAACGGCCCGTATCAAACTCGTTGATGTAGCCGTTACCGCCAAGTAGTTGAATCGCATCCAGTGCCATCTTGGTTGCCAGCTCTGCGCTGTAGAGGATCGCGCCAGCAGAATCTTTACGTGTGGTTTCACCACGATCACAAGCGGCAGCGACGGCGTAAACATACGCTTTAGCGGCATTCATTTGTGTGTACATATCCGCGATTTTTGCTTGAACTAGCTGGAATTCACCGATGGATTTACCGAACTGTTTACGGTCGTGAATGTAAGGCACAACGATATCCATACACGCCTGCATGATGCCAAGTGGGCCGCCTGCAAGCACCACACGCTCGTAGTCGAGGCCGCTCATCAATACTTTCACGCCTTGGTTTTCTTCGCCGAGAATATTTTCCGCAGGGACTTCGCAGTTTTGGAAGACCAGCTCACACGTATTCGAGCCGCGCATACCCAACTTGTCGAGTTTTTGTGCTTGAGTAAATCCAGGGAATCCGCGTTCCACAATAAATGCCGTGATGCCTTTGGAGTGCTGGCTTGGGTCGGTTTTTGCGTAGACAACATAGGTGTGTGCATCAGGGCCGTTGGTGATCCACATTTTGTTGCCGTTTAGCAGGAAAATATCGCCTTTACGTTCGGCTTTAAGCTGCATAGAGACCACATCAGAGCCGGCGCCGGGTTCACTCATAGCAAGGGCGCCGATATGTTCACCGGAGATGAGCTTAGGTAGGTATTTCTCTTTTTGCGCTTGTGTGCCGTTACGGTGGATTTGGTTGACGCAAAGGTTGGAGTGAGCGCCGTAACTTAACGCAACCGAAGCGGATGCTCGGCTGATTTCTTCCATAGCGATAACGTGGGCGAGATAGCCCATGCCTGCACCACCAAACTCTTCGCTGGTGGTCACACCTAAAAGACCCATGTCACCTAATTTGGACCAAAGATGGTTTGGAAAGTCGTTAGTTTGGTCGATAGATTGCGCTAGCGGCGCAATTTCTCTTGCAGCAAAACTATTGATTTGCTCGCGAAGCAAATCGGTATTTTCGTCATAAACAAAGTTTAGGGAAGAGTAGGTAGATTTCATTGCGTGTCCTTGCCTTTACGTCACCTACATCCCAGAGTTGAGGTGTTAGGTGACTTTTTCGCCTTTCATGGATCTCAGTGTGTTTTGGCATCGCAACTGCGCAGCATTTAACTCCATCATTACCGCTTGAATGTCGTTTGCTTGCTGTTGCAATGCTGCCTTCTTCTCTTCGATCAACCGAATCATATAGTTCAACTGCTCAGTACTTTGATCGGTATCGTAGAGTTCAAATAACTCTTTGATATCTGCAAGAGAAAAGCCCAATCGCTTACCTCGCAAAATCAGTTTTAGTCGAATTCGATCACGACCATTGTAGATTCGAGTGTTGCCTTTACGTTCTGGAGTTAGGAGACCTAAATCTTCGTAGAAGCGAATGCTTCGAGTAGTAATGTCGAACTCTTTCGCGAGCTCGCTGATCTTAAATGTGTTCATTCCTTAACCTTACGACTTTCGTATAACATTTACATGAATATACAGTTCGTTAACGTTAAAGTAAATAAACAACATCCACTCTTGAGCCTTGATATCACTCGCATTTACTCGAAATCAAAGAATCACTCGAACAAACAATAACCTCAAACTTGACGTTAACGTAAATGTTAGTATAGTTATGACGTAAACGTCAACAAAAGGTTAATGGAATGAAAAATGAAACATGGATTGTTGCCGCTAAGCGAACGCCTATCGGCTCTTTTCAAGGTGCATTAGCTTCAACAGATGTCACGGAACTCGGTGCGAAAGCCATTCAAGGGGCGCTAGCCGAAAGCCAACTCGATGTGCACAAAATAGACGAAGTGTTGATGGGATGCGTTTTACCCGCCGGTGTGGGGCAAGCGCCTGCAAGACAAGCAAGTCTTAAAGCTGAAATGCCACAATCGATTGGTTGTACGACACTGAACAAGGTTTGTGGATCGGGTATGAAAACCGTCATGCTGGCATATGACCTTATTCAATCTGGCAATGCGCATGCTGTCATCGCTGGTGGCATGGAAAACATGTCGTCTTCTCCTTATCTATTAAAGAAAGCGCGTGATGGTTTCCGTTTAGGTCACGAGCAAGTGCTTGATCACATGTTTTATGACGGGTTGCAGGATGCCTACCAAGGCGAGCTGATGGGTGTCTTTGCAGAACAGACGGCGCAAAAGTATCAGTTCAGCCGTGAAAGTATGGATGCCTGGGCGCAACAGTCGTTGACTCGTGCGCAGAAAGCAATCGAACAAGGTTTGTTCAAAGAAGAGATCGTGCCTGTTAACGTAAAAAGTCGACGCGGCGAAACCTTGGTTGTAGACGATGAGCAACCGAGTAAACTCGACGTCACTAAAATTCCTACCTTACGCCCTGCGTTTGCTAAAGATGGCGGCGTAACGGCAGCCAACTCAAGTTCTATTTCTGATGGTGCATCGGCAATGATCTTAGTCGATAGTGAGTTTGGCCGTCAGGAAAACCTTCAACCTCTAGCCAAAATTGTCGCGTACAGCACGCATGCAAGACAGCCTGATGAGTTCACCATCGCCCCCGTCTTCGCAATTGAAACGCTGTTGGAAAAAACGGGCTGGGACAAATCAGACGTGGACCTTTGGGAAATCAATGAAGCTTTTGCTGTCGTGACTCAATACGCGGTGAAAGCTCTTGAACTGGACGAGAGCAAAGTGAACCCTCGCGGAGGGGCTTGTGCGCTGGGGCATCCAATAGGCGCAAGTGGCAATCGAATCCTTGTCACTTTGATTCATGCGCTAAAACAAACTGGTGGTAAGCGTGGCGTTGCATCGCTTTGTATTGGCGGCGGCGAAGCTACCGCTATCGCGATTGAAATCTGCTAAATCACTCTCAACAAAGTTTCACTTACATAACAGTAGTCAGTAACAAGCTGAAAAATACAAGGATGTCATCATGACAGAACAAGTAAAGCAGTATATCGGTGGTGAATTTGCCATCTCCGATTCAAAACAATGGCTAGATGTAACCAACCCGGCAACCAACGAAGTGATTGCACAAGTACCTTGTGCCACGGAATCGGAAATGAATGCGGCAATTGCCAGCGCAACAGAAACGTTCAAACGCTGGAAAGAAGTTGCAGCACCGGAGCGTGCTAGATTGATGTTGCGTTACCAACATTTGCTAAAAGAGCAACACGATGAGTTGGCGATACTGCTTTCAAGTGAGACAGGCAAAACCCTCGCGGATGCAAAGGGTGACATTTGGCGTGGGATTGAAGTCGTAGAACAAGCGGCGAACATTTGTAGCTCAATGATGGGCGAAACGGTGGAAAACGTCGCGACCAATATTGATGGTTACTCTTACATTCAACCGCTCGGTGTTTGTGCTGGCATCACACCGTTTAACTTCCCTGCGATGATCCCATTGTGGATGTTCCCGATGGCGATCGCTTGTGGCAACACCTTTATTCTAAAACCTTCGGAACAAGTTCCGCTGACTGCAATGAAATTGGCAGAGCTATTTGAACAAGCTGGTGCACCAAAAGGCGTATTGCAAGTTGTTCACGGGACCAAAGAGCAAGTCGACCGCATTCTGACTGATCCAGTTGTTCGTGCGATCTCTTTTGTTGGCTCTGTGCCCGTTGGTGAGTACATCTACAAAACAGGTACAGACAACCTGAAACGCGTGCAGTCATTTGCAGGTGCTAAGAACCACATGGTCATCATGCCGGATGCAAACAAACAGCAAGTCATCAATAACCTAGTTGGCGCGTCAGTTGGTGCTGCAGGCCAACGCTGTATGGCGATTTCGGTTGCCGTATTTGTCGGCGAAACCAAAGAATGGATTCCAGAGCTTAAAGAGGCGTTAGCTCAGGTTCAGCCTGGCGCGTGGGATGATGAAACCGCCGGTTATGGTCCACTGATTAGCCCTCAAGCGAAGCAGCGAGTGGTGAATCTGATTAATGAAGGCAAAGCGTCAGGCGCGAATTGTGTTCTGGACGGGACAGACTGCCAAGTACCTGGCTTCCCGAACGGTAACTGGGTGGGGCCAACACTGTTTACCAACGTGACCACAGACATGTCGATTTATCAGGAAGAAATTTTCGGGCCTGTACTGTTAACTATGGAAGTGGATGACCTAGATGAAGCGATTGAACTGATCAATGTAAACCGCTTTGGTAATGGTACGTCTATTTTCACGGCGAACGGCGCTGCCGCGAGAAAGTATCAACACAATATCGAAGTAGGTAACGTAGGAATCAACGTACCGATTCCAGTGCCATTGCCATTTTTCTCATTTACTGGGTGGAAAGGCAGCTTCTACGGCGACCTGCATGCTTACGGTAAACAAGCGGTTCGCTTCTACACCGAGACGAAAACTGTCACCGCGCGTTGGTTTGAAGATGACATTCCAAGCGGTCCAAACATGACCATTCAACTTAGCTAATTACTGGATTAGCGACACCTCTAGCCAAGCGCCACCGTTTAAGTGGGCTTGGCTCGGATACAAATGCAACGAATTAGACCTTAGGACTTCAAGATGGATTTTGAATTAAACGAAGATCAACTCGCGTTTGCCGAAGTAGCAAAGCAGTTTGCAGACCAAATGTTAGCGCCTCATGCGGCCGAGTGGGATGAAAACCATCACTTCCCTAAAGATGTACTGCGTCAAGCAGGTGAGCTTGGTTTTCTGAGCATCTATACGCCTCCAGAGCATGGTGGTTTGGGATTGTCTCGTTTGGATGCGGCGATCATTTTCGAGCAGTTGGCTATGGGTTGTACCGCGACTACTGCGTTTATGACCATTCACAACATGGCGACGTGGATGATCACCAGCTTTGCCAAAGCCGAAGTGGCGCAGCAATTTAGCGCGGATCTAATTTCGGGTGAAAAGCTCGCTTCCTACTGTTTAACCGAACCTAATGCCGGCTCTGACGCCGCTTCTCTAACGACTAGCGCAGTGCGTGATGGCGATGAGTTTGTCCTCAATGGCGCAAAAGTGTTTATCTCTGGCGCGGGTGATACAGATGTATTGGTCGTGATGGCGCGTTCGTGTGGTGAAGGAGCGGGTGGCGTTTCTGCATTCGTTGTTCCTGCTGATTGCGAAGGCATTAGCTACGGTAAAAAAGAAGCCAAAATGGGTTGGAACTGCCAGCCAACTCGCATGATTACCTTCGAAAATGTCCGCATTCCGGCTGACTATCTGTTGGGTGAAGAGGGAGAAGGCTTTAAGTTCGCCATGCTTGGTCTGGATGGTGGTCGAATCAATATCGCTACTTGTTCCGTCGGTACTGCGCAACAAGCACTGAACGAAGCCAAGCAATACATGAACGAACGCAAACAGTTCGGCCGTTCACTGGCGCAATTTCAAGCGTTGCAGTTCAAGCTTGCTGATATGGCGACTGAGCTGGTCGCTGCGCGTCAAATGGTGCGACTCGCTGCCGCTAAACTCGATGCCCAGCACGCAGAAAAAAGTGCGTACTGTGCCATGGCAAAACGCTTTGCTACTGATGTGGGCTTTAAAGTCTGCGATCAGGCGCTGCAAATTCACGGTGGCTATGGCTACATCAAAGAATATCCAGTCGAGCGCCATTTCCGAGACGTTCGTGTTCACCAAATCCTTGAAGGTACCAACGAAATCATGCGTCTGATCGTCGCAAGACGATTACTAACGGAAGGCGTTGAGCTGCTTTAGTCAGCGAGACACAGCCTTACCTAAAGAAATTAAAAAGGACTGAAAGATTATGACGGCACAAATCAAATTAGAGCGCGAAGCGCATATTGCCAAGCTCACGATTAGTAATCCGCCAGCGAACACTTGGACGCTTGAGTCTTTGAATCAGCTAAAAGAGTTGGCAATTGAACTTAGTAATGATCGCTCTATTTATGCGTTGGTTTTAACAGGCGAAGGCGAGAAATTCTTTTCTGCTGGAGCAGATCTTAATAACTTTGCATCGGGTGATAAATCACAAGCAGCAAACATGGCGTTCGCATTTGGTGAAGCGTTTGAAGCGCTTTCTGCATTCGATGGGGTTTCTATCGCAGCGATTAATGGCTATGCGATGGGCGGCGGTCTGGAAGTGGCGATGGCGTGTGACATTCGTATCGCAGAAGAACAAGTACAAATGGCACTTCCTGAAGCATCGGTAGGTTTGTTGCCGTGTGCGGGTGGGACGCAAAACCTGACCGCGTTGGTAGGTGAAGGTTGGGCGAAGCGTATGATCCTGTGTGGCGAGCGTGTGACGGCCGAGCGAGCGGAAAAAATTGGGTTAGTCGAAGAGGTGGTAGCGAAAGGTCAAGCACTCGAAGCGGCTATGGAGCTAGCACAGCGTGTTGCAGGTCAATCACCGAAATCTGTGTCTGCGTGCAAAACGCTAATTCAAGGTCGACGCAGCCAAACTCATGCAGCTGGATTGGTTTTGGAGCGTGAACTGTTTTTACAGCTGTTCAATACACAAGATCAGACTGAGGGTGTGAATGCGTTTTTGCAAAAGCGCAAGCCACAATGGACAAACAGCTAGCGGAGGCCAAATGACAGGTACAGTAAATGTTTCAAAACTTGAGTGCGCTGATGGCTCTATTATTGGTGTGCTAGAGCTTGATAACCCAGCAGCTCTCAACGCGTTGAGTTACGTGATGATTGAGAAGTTGTACAAACAGCTTAATGAATGGCAAACGGACGACAGCGTCATCGCGGTATTCTTGCATGCTCAAGGTGAAAAAGCGTTTTGTGCTGGTGGTGATATTCAAGTGATCTACCGTGCACTTGAAAACAAAGAGCAAGACTTTGATTCTGCGTTTTCAGCGATGGAAACCTTCTTTGACCTCGAATATCGCTGTGACCATCTTATTCATACTTATCCAAAACCGATCATCGCGTGGGGACATGGTTATTTGATGGGCGGGGGAGTTGGCCTGTTTATGGGTGCCAGCCATCGCGTAGCAGAAACCACCACACGCTTTGCAATGCCAGAGATTAAAATTGGCCTTTACCCAGATGTAGGCGCGACGTACTTCCTGAACCAGTTGCCAAAACATTTGGCACTGTTCTTAAGTTTGACTGCTTGCCAAATTACCGCAACAGATATGAAAGCGTTGGGGTTAAGCCAATGGATTGCACAGCCAGAAAACAAGCAAGTGCTGCTGGATCTGCTTGCATCGGTAAGTTGGAAAGGTGAAGCGAACATCAACGAAAAAATCGCCACTACGCTGCGTTCGGTACACGTGGACGAGCCAACCGAAGGGATGTTGATGCCCTATGCGGAATTGATTGAGCAGTTATGTTCGGGTGACTTAGCGTCAATTGTTGATGCAATCAGCCGTGCTAACGTTGATAACAAGTGGTTCGTCAATGCGCAGAAGTCACTGAACTATGGCAGTCCGTTGTCGCTCAGTATCACTTATCAGCAGTTAACGCAGTATCAAAACCTCTCTTTGAAAGCGTGTTTTGATATGGAATTTAACCTAACACTACGTTGTGGCTTAGAAGGTGATTTTAGAGAAGGGGTTCGTGCGCTGATTATTGATAAAACCAATCAACCGACTTGGCAACATCGCACGGTTTCTGACGTAACGCCACAAGTTTTGGAGCGCTTCTTCTCGCCAATTGACTCAGCAGAATACCCACTGACCGCATCGTCGGTAGCTATAGCGGCACTTTAGTACAAGGAAGAAATACGATATGGACAAAATTGCATTTATTGGCCTTGGTAACATGGGTGCGCCTATGGCTAAGAATCTACTTAAAGCGGGCTTGAACGTCGAAGTATTTGATTTGAACCCAAACGCAGTTGAGGAGTTGACCGCATTGGGCGCTTCAAGTGCCGATTCCGTTCAGCAGGCAGTACAAGGTGTTGATGTGGTTGTCACTATGCTGCCAGCGAGCCAACACGTTCAAAGCGTTTATCTTGGTCAAGATGGCATATTAGATAGCGTCGAATCAGGCACCTTGCTGATTGATTCATCCACCATCGATCCTGCGACTGCTCGTTTGGTTGGCGAAAAAGCATCGCAACTTGGTATCAGTTTTGTTGATGCACCAGTATCTGGTGGCGTTGCGGGCGCAGCAGCAGGTACGTTAACTTTCATTGTTGGCGGCTCGCAAGAGAACTTTGTTCAAGCCAAAGCGGTGCTTAGCCACATGGGTAAAAACATCTTCCATGCGGGCGATGTTGGAGCTGGTCAGGTCGCGAAGATCTGCAATAACATGATGTTGGGCATTTTGATGAGCGGCACTTGTGAAGCACTAAATTTAGGGATGGAAAACGGACTCGATCCCAAAGTGCTTTCCGACATCATGTTGCAAAGTTCAGGGCGTAACTGGGCGCTAGAGCTTTATAACCCTTGTCCAGGTGTGATGGAAAATACGCCTGCAAGCAATGGTTATCAAGGCGGCTTTATGAGCCAGTTAATGGCTAAAGATCTGGGTCTTGCGATGGAAGCGGCGGTTGCCAGTCAAACATCAACGCCAATGGGCAGCTTGGCTCGTAATCTGTTTAATTTTCACAACGGTCAGGGCAACGGGCAAAAAGATTTTTCAAGCTTGTTTGAGTTCTACCAAAAGCAAAATCAGGCCTAAGGAGCGCTTATGGAGTTAGCAAATAAGGTCATTGCGATCACGGGGGCAGGGCAGGGGCTGGGTAAACAAATGGCACTGTCACTGGCGGAAAATGGCGTTCATCTTGCGCTTATCGACCTCAATTCAGAGCAACTGGCTGAAACGAAAGCGGAATGTGAATCTCTCGGCGTTACCGCTCGTTTTTATGTGACAAACGTGACTGACGAACAGCAGGTGTGCACTGCTTTTGAGCAAATTGAGGCAGATTTCAAGCAGCTCAATGGCGTTATCAATAACGCAGGTATTATGCGTGATGGTATGTTCATTAAAGTCAAAGATGGTCAGGTTAACACGATGTCGCTGGAACAATTTCAGTCTGTTCTAGATGTGAATGTAACAGGCACTTTCCTGTGTGGCCGTGAAGCGAGCAAGGTAATGCTGAACACCGATAGCAAAGGGGTTCTGATCAACATATCCAGCGTTGCGCGTGCCGGGAATATTGGTCAAACCAACTATTCAGCATCTAAAGCGGCGGTAGCCACCATGGCAACGGTGTGGGCGAAAGAGTTAGGGCGTTTCGGAATTCGCTCAGTGGCGATTGCTCCGGGTGTCATCAAAACTGCCATGACAGACCAAATAAAACCTGAAGCGATGGAACGTTTAATCGGAATGATTCCGGTTGGACGTTTAGGTTTGGCGGATGAAATTTCATCGACCATAAAATACGTGTTAACCAACGAATTCGTGACCGGACGAGTGTTTGAAGTCGATGGCGGAATGCGAATGTAACCCCCTCTGCAACATAAAAAAAGGGGAGCGAGTTTGATTGTCCGCTTCCTTCCACTTTCTTCTTTCTTTTATTGCTTCTATCTGAAAAATGTATTGGATGCATGGTCGACTGCTATCTCATCGAACGGTATAAAAATTGATTCTATTTCTTATGTGAATGGTTAGTTCTATATTGCTTGTCATGTAAATGTATCAACTCACAACTAAGACGATCTTTTGTCTCACTAACGAGATCGTTATTCTTGGTGTGTAAAAAACACTCTCATTGGTTGTATTGTGACCGAAAACTATTTCGGCATCTAAAGATGGTGATTTATTATTCAGCGCAAAATACATGGGAATATGAGGCTGACTGAATAACCTTCAGTTGTCTTAATAATAAATAATCAGAATTCTCAATTACACTGAAGTAACTACCCATTAGGGAAGAGCAATAATGTCACTATTTCATTCGCTTAGGACGATGCCGCTATTATTGGGGTGTCTGTGTTTTTCTGTTCAGGCATCCACAGAAAAGGTGGAACAGGAAGGTAAGTTTTTACAGTCGTTAGAAGGCATCGAAAATCAAATTTACGCATTACCTCAGAGTTCTTTAGCTTTGATTGAAGCGTTAGAAGAAGAGTCTTTACTACAAAACCAACCAACAGCGCTGTTGGTGCGTTACTGGCTTGCCAAGGCCACGGTTTTAGAGCTGCTAGGGCGCTTAGAAGAGAGTCAGAGTGTCGTTCGAAAAGGATTGGAGCTTGTGCGTCCACAGAGCCATGAGTATCTCCTGTTTAAGTTGATTCAGATGCGAACTATGGTTGGAAAGAGCGATATCGATACCGCGCTTTCTGCGTTGGATAGCTTGTTGGAAACATCGCGTGAGAATGGTGATAAGCAACTTGAATCAGAAATCCTGTTGCTAAAAGGACGCTATTACGATGAGCAAGGTGAGTTTAAAAAATCCTATGCTGCACTTATGTCGTCCATGGATGCGGCTGAATCTTCAGGTGTTCACGGGCTGGTCGAACGTGCAGCACTAGAGCTAGGTGACGTACTTGTCAAAATTCAGGGTTACGACCGATCTGAGGCGCTTTTGGAACAAGCATATCGCTATTTTAGGGATAGGCGTATGTCGTTCAATGAGTTGTTGAGCGTTTTGACGATAGCGAAACTTCATAAAGCACAGTTCCAATACGAAGAGGCGATAGCGTCATATCAGCGAGCGTTAAAGCTGGCTCAAATTATCGGTGATGGACGCTTTAGATTTCGAGTTAACCTTGAACTTGCAGCTTTATATCGCGAGACGAATCAAGAAAAGAAGATGGTTAACCACTTGAAGCTGGCGGAGAATTTACAGTACAGAGAAACGTCTAGCGCGTATTTGGCAACATTTAAGTTGTTACAAGCCGAATATATGTTAGAGCAGCAGCAATTTGAAATACTTTTAGCGATGATCGCACCAATGCTGCCGGAGATTATAGATAGTCGATACGTCAAGCAACAGCAAATGGAGCTACTAAAAGTCGCCGCTATGGCCTATGCGGGAAGCAATGACTTTAAACTAGCATTCGAAACTTACGGTAACTATCACGATAAATTTATCCAATTTAGCAATCAAAGAGAAGTTGAAAATCTTGAGCGCCAGCAGACGTTATTTGAGTTGGAACGACTTGAATATGAAAACGAAGATCTCAATTGGAACAATGTGTTGCAGCGTATGGAGCTAGAAAATAACCGTCGTACTTTTTACTTATTGGGTGAAGCGCTACTTGCGCTCATCGGTGTTCTATTTTTGATGGCGGTAGTATTTCTCGTCGTCAATCGCTCGCGTTTGAGAATGCGTCGCCTCGCAAAGACAGACACATTGACAGGGTTGTTCAATCGCCGTTTTTTAGAGGACTGGTTCACTATGCCAGTAGAAGTGAGGCGTGAGCGAAAAGAGAAACCGGTACCTCAATCTAAGCAAGAAAAAATACAACACTTTGTTTTTGAGCAAGTCGAGCAAGTTAAGTACGGTTATCTAGCTTTAAATAAATGGGTAGATAGCAAACTCGATAAACAGAAAATGGTGCCAAATAAACCACAATCGGGGCCAGTAACTTTAGCGTTAATCGATGTGGATTATTTCAAGCAGGTAAATGATACCTATGGGCATGTGTTTGGAGATACCGTACTAACGGGCGTTGCCAAAGTGTTGGAGGAAACTGTACGTGAAAACGACATTGTTGCTCGCTTTGGTGGTGAAGAGTTTGTTGTTGTTATGCCCAATACAGGCCATGAAAACGCCCTTATTACTGCCGAACGTTTACGTAGCGCTTTATCCCTACATGGCTTTGTTACGGAACAGAAAGAAGAAGTGAGAGTGACCTGTAGTTTTGGAGTCGTTACCACTGAAGATAATGAGATGAGTTTTAAATCACTTTGCGATCAGGCCGATAAATTGCTTTATCAAGCGAAAGCGAACGGACGCAACTGCGTGAAAGGTCGCTCGCTAGCGTAACAGAAATCAAAAGTTCAGGCTCATCGCACGATGAATCTGAACTTATCCCTCCCATTTACTTTGATAGCCAAGTGACTTTGAGATCCTTGTTTCGAATATAAAACGCTGAATCTAACATCTTAAAGTCACTTGGCGATATTACTTAAAAATGGCTTAAGGATATCGAATCGCATATTCATGGCGTTCAATATAACCTCTCTTTTTGTCTCCTTCACCTTCAAAGTGCGAATGCCACTTGTGTCTACAAAACTATAACAAACTAGTGTGTCTATTCTTTGTACAAAAAAACCGTGTACAGGTGAAATGATTAGTGGTCGATATAAATTTTTTGTGGCACAGATTTTTGTTGTTCAAAAATCAACTCGTTCATCATCGTTTTAAAAATAGAGCAATGGTTAAGCGTTTGATTTTATTTTACTTATTTGTTTGTTATTAAACTAAAATCTAGTTGTCCCGACAAGTTCTTACCGAGCAATTTTTCGTACACCCTCAACTTTTCATCCTTTTTTACTAACATTTTTCTTTAAAAATAATTTGAGTTCGAATTAATTTTCAGGCATTTTATATTTAACTAACCGTTCAATTAAAAATAACAGGGACGCAAAATGCCAAAGGTGGGGATGCCTGAAATCAGAAAACCGCAGCTTGTGAAAGCGACAATGTCAGTGATTGATAGAGTCGGTTTACACGCGGCGAGTATTTCGTTAATCAGCAAAGAAGCCGGTGTATCAACGGGGATTATCAACCACTATTTCGGTGGTAAGCACGGATTGCTGGAGGAAACGATGCGAGAAATCTTGCGTCAGCTTTCGTCCACTATCACACAGAAGTTACGTGAGCTGCCAAGTGATGCTCATCACCAAAGAATTAATGCAATCATTGACGGTAACTTTGTCGGCTATCAGGCAGAAAACCAAGTTGCTAAGACTTGGCTGGCGTTTTGGTCGTACTCAATGCATGACGAGCAGCTCAAGCGATTACAGCGTGTCAACGAACGACGTCTATTGTCCCACCTAAGAAAAGAACTCAAAGCATTATTAAATGCAGAGCAGGCTGAATTGGTTGCTCATGGTATTGCATCACTTATTGATGGAATTTGGCTGCGCGGAACGCTCAACCCGCAAGGCATTGATGCAGAAAGAGCGAGAATCATCATCAACGATTATCTCGAAAAACAACTTACGTTTTATTCTGAAAAAATATAAAAGTTACAGGTCTTCAAAATGGAAATGAAAGCACACTATATCAATGGTGCGATGTACGACGGGTGTTCAGATGAACACTTCACCACTTACAATCCGGCGAATGGTGAGCCATTGGCCAACATTAAACAAGCGAACCAAGACGATCTTCAAGCAGCGATTGAATCGGCAAAAAAAGGTTTTGCTGCATGGTCGGCGATGACTGCGATTGAGCGCAGCCGTATTTTACACAAAGCCGTTGCCATTTTACGTGAGCGTAATGACGAGTTGGCTGCATTGGAAGTGGCAGATACTGGTAAGCCCATTCAAGAAGCTATCGCGGTTGATGTCACAACAGGTGCCGATGTTCTTGAGTACTACGCTGGCCTTGCTCCAAGCCTACAAGGTGAACAGCAGCCACTCAGCGACGATCAGTTTTTCTATACACGTCGTGAGCCATTGGGCATTTGCGCGGGTATTGGCGCTTGGAATTATCCAATTCAAATTGCGATGTGGAAATCGGCGCCAGCACTGGCTGCGGGCAACGCAATGATCTTCAAGCCATCAGAAGAAACACCATTAACGGCGCTTAAGCTCGCCGAAATTTATTCAGAAGCGGGCATGCCAGATGGCGTATTTAATGTCGTGCAAGGGGATTACCGAGTAGGACAGATGCTAACGGCGCATCCTGATATCGCAAAAGTGTCATTCACGGGTGAGTCAGGCACCGGTAAAGTCGTCATGAGTGACAGCGCTAAGACACTAAAACAAGTAACGATGGAGCTTGGTGGTAAGTCTCCACTGATTATTTTTGATGATGCGAAGTTAAACGATGCCGTTTCTGCGGCCATGGTGGCGAACTTCTACACCCAAGGTGAGGTTTGTACGCACGGTACACGTGTATTTGTCCATGAAGGTATTTATGACGACTTTATCGCACAGCTTAAAGCCCGAACCGAGCTGTTAGTCGTCGGCGATCCGCTTGATGAGAACACGCAAATTGGCGCGCTAATCTCTAAAGATCATGAATCGAAAGTTCTAGGAGCGATTGAAGCCGCGAAAGCGAGTGGCGCGACGTTACTGACTGGCGGCTACAAAGTAACAGACAATGGCCTAGCCAATGGTAACTTTGTTGCTCCAACCGTATTTGTCGATTGCGATGATGACATGAGCCACGTTCAACAAGAAATCTTTGGCCCGGTAATGTCAGTTCTGAAATTCCGCGATGAGTCGGAAGTGATTGCGCGTGCAAATGGCACCGATTATGGCTTAGCGGCAGGTGTATTTACTCAAAACCTATCTCGTGCGCACCGTGTGATCCATCAAATTCAAGCGGGTATTTGTTGGGTGAACACATGGGGTGACTCACCTGCGGAAATGCCAGTTGGCGGCTACAAGCAATCAGGTGTTGGCCGTGAAAACGGAGTCGAAACCCTTAAACATTACACACAAACGAAGAGTGTTCTGGTTCAGCTAAGCGACTTCGAAAGCCCTTACAAATGATACTACTCATAGTAGATAACTGACCACTTTAGCTTGTTAAAATGCTCGATAACTACGTTGTCAATTTTGATTGTAAGTTAACTACTTATCAAAATTTCCGCCTTGTTATCAAGCATTTTTCCTACGCTAATTTCGTTCACTTATCTACGGTGATTCGTATTAACTCCTAGGAGAATAAAAATGCAACAACACTACGATTACATCATCGTCGGTGCGGGTTCGGCCGGCTGTGTGTTAGCGGATCGCTTAAGTGAAAGTGGTCAAAATTCGGTCCTATTACTCGAAGCGGGTGGGTCGGATAAAAGTATTTTTATCCAAATGCCAACAGCGCTTTCTTACCCGATGAACACTGAAAAATACGCGTGGCAGTTTGAGACGGTTGAAGAGCAAGGGTTGGATGGTCGCCAACTTCATTGTCCTCGCGGAAAAGTTCTGGGCGGTAGCTCATCTATCAACGGCATGGTTTACGTTCGCGGACACGCTTGTGACTTTGACCAGTGGGAAGAGGAAGGCGCGAAAGGCTGGAATTATCAGTCGTGTTTGCCTTATTTCCGTAAAGCAGAGTCTTGGATTGGTGGTGCTGATGAATATCGGGGCGATCACGGTCCAGTCGGCACATGTAACGGCAACGATATGAAGCTCAATCCACTGTACCAAGCTTTTATTGATGCAGGCAAAGAAGCGGGCTACCCAGAAACAAAAGATTACAACGGTTATCAGCAAGAGGGCTTTGGCCCAATGCATATGACCGTCGACAAAGGCGTACGCGCTTCGACCTCTAATGCATACTTAAGCCGCGCTAAAAAACGCAAAAACTTCACCCTAATGAAGAGGGTGACGGTTCATCGAGTTTTATTAGAAGAAACTGGTGCAGAAGGCAAGAAAGCGGTAGGCGTTGAATTTGAAAAGTCAGGTTCAATTCAGCAATGTTTTGCGAATAATGAAGTGATTTCGAGTGCGGGTTCGGTTGGCTCCGTTCAGCTGTTGCAGCTTTCAGGCATTGGCCCTAAGGCAGTATTAGAAAAAGCGGGCATTGAGGTGAAACACTCGTTGGAGGGAGTAGGTAAAAACCTGCAAGATCACTTAGAAGTGTACTTCCAATATCACTGTAAACAACCTATCACGCTCAACAGCAAATTAGGTTTGGTGAGCAAGGGCTTGATTGGCACTGAGTGGATATTAACTCGCAAAGGCCTTGGTGCGACTAACCACTTTGAATCGTGTGCGTTTATCCGCTCTCGTGAAGGACTAAAGTGGCCAAATATTCAATATCACTTCTTGCCAGCGGCAATGCGTTATGACGGGCAAGCTGCTTTTGATGGTCATGGTTTCCAAGTGCACGTTGGACCTAACAAGCCAGAAAGTCGCGGGTCGGTCGAAGTTGTCTCTGCGAATCCGAATGATAAGCCGAAGATTGAGTTTAACTACATTTCCACTGAACAAGATAAGCAGGATTGGCGTGATTGTATTCGCCTTACTCGCGAGATCCTCAATCAGCCAGCCATGGATGAGTTTCGTGGGGATGAGATCCAACCCGGTCTGAACATCACAACGGATGAACAGATTGATGAATGGGTGAAGCAAAACGTCGAGAGTGCTTACCATCCATCTTGTACCTGCAAAATGGGCGCAGATAATGACCCATTAGCCGTCTTAAATGAGCGATGCCAAGTACGCGGTATTCAAGGCTTGCGTGTGGTGGACTCTTCTATTTTCCCAACCATTCCGAACGGTAATTTAAATGCGCCAACGATTATGGTGGCAGAACGCGCCGCGGACATGATTTTGGATAACGCCCTAGAAACGTCGAACAACGTACCAGTTTGGATTGCACCGGACTGGCAAGAGATGCAACGAATGCATCCGCCAAAAAGAGATCTCGATTCGATCTCATAAAATGAAAAAGTCAGTAATCATTACAAGGAATTCAACATGTCTAAGATGACAAAAATCTTCTCAACAATTGCACTAAGTACTTTAGCAACAGGCGCTTACGCCAACCAATGTGAAACGGTTCGTTTCGCAGATGTAGGTTGGACTGACATCACAGCGACCACTGCCGTTACATCAGAGTTACTTAAAGGGTTGGGGTACAAAACGAAGACCGATCTTCTGTCTGTGCCTGTAACTTACTCCTCTATGGCTAATGGCGATATCGACATTTTCTTAGGTAACTGGATGCCAACGATGGAAGGTGATATCGCGAAATACCGTGATGCAGGTACTGTTGAAACCGTACGCGCGAACCTCGTTGGCGCAAAGTACACGCTAGCGGTTCCAAAATACGTTTATGACGCAGGCGTAACCAACTTCGCTGACCTAGTAAAACATGCCGACAAATTTAAAGACCGCATTTACGGCATTGAACCTGGAAACGATGGTAACCGCTTAATTCAGTCAATGATTGATAGCAACGCATTCGGCCTAAAAGACTTCAGCCTAGTTGAATCCAGTGAAGCTGGCATGGTGTCTCAAGTATCACGTGCCGCACGCCGCAATCAATGGATTGTGTACCTAGGTTGGGCGCCGCACCCAATGAATAGTAACGTTGAAATGGAATATCTAGCGGGTGGTGACGACTTCTTCGGTCCTAACTACGGCGGCGCGAACGTCTACACAAACGTACGTAAAAATTACCTCGCTGAGTGTCCAAATGTAGGTCAGCTAGTGAAAAATCTAGAGTTTAACCTAGAAATGGAAAATGAACTGATGGAAGCGATTCTTAACCAGAAACAGAAGCCATCAAAAGCAGCGCAAGCATGGTTGAATGCAAACCAAGAGCAAATTGAAGCGTGGCTAGAGGGCGTGAAAACGGTAGATGGCCAAGATGCGCTAACAGCTATCACAAACTACTTAAAAACAAACGCTTAATAAGCAGTATTTGAGCTCGTTTTTTTAAAAGAAAGTGGGCAGTTTTGCCCGCTTCATTAACACAAAGGTTTTATTTTGAATTTTATTACGGACAACAAACTACCGTTGGGCCAATGGATGGAAACTGGCGTCGATTGGTTAACCATCAATGCATCGGGTTTTTTCGATGCAATCTCTATTACACTTGAAGCGATCATTCTTTTCGTGGTGGACATTTTTAAATGGATGCCACCTGCAGCGCCAATCATTATGACGGCGGCAATTGCTTGGTTCTTACATCGCAGCATTCCTCTTGTCGTATTTATCGTGTTGGCCTTACTCGCAATTCTCAACCTTGGTTACTGGCAAGAAATGCTGGAAACCTTTGTCCTTGTGTTTGCAGCGACAACGATTTCCGTATTAATTGGCGTGCCGTTGGGCATTATGGCGGCGCACCGTCCTTGGTTATACACCTTGTTGCGGCCAATACTCGATTTAATGCAGACCGTCCCGACATTCGTTTACCTAATTCCAACCTTGGTTCTGTTTGGATTGGGTATTGTTCCTGGCCTAATCTCGACCATCATTTTTGCTATCGCAGCACCCATTCGCTTGACGTACCTCGGCATTATTAAAGTGCCGGAGGAGCTACTTGAAGCGGGTAAAGCATTTGGTGCCAGCCGCATGAAGCTACTGTTCAAGGTAGAGTTGCCTGCGGCATTGCCAAGTATTATGGCTGGCGTTACGCAGTGCATTATGTTGTCTCTTTCTATGGTGGTCATTGCGGCGCTTGTTGGTGCTGATGGGCTTGGTAAGCCAGTCGTACGTGCACTGAATACGGTAAACATTTCACAAGGTTTTGAAGCGGGTTTAGCGATTGTACTCGTTGCCATCATTCTTGATCGCTTGTGTAAAGCACCAAACCAGAAGGAGGCATAATCATGGACGCTATTACTATTAAAAATCTTGATGTCGTTTTTGGTCAGCAACAAGCACAGGCGCTAGCACTACTAGATCAAGGGAAGTCTCGACAAGAAATCATTGATGAAACTGGCCAAGTGGTTGGGGTTGATAATGTTTCGCTGAACGTGAAACAGGGTGAGATCTGTGTCTTGATGGGGCTTTCAGGCTCGGGTAAATCAAGTTTGCTGCGAACGGTTAACGGATTGAACGATATTTCTCGTGGCTCTCTGAAAATTAAAGATGGCGACGATATGGTTGAGCTCTCTAACTGTGACGAACAGAAACTGCGCCACCTTCGTACGCACCGCGTGTCCATGGTGTTTCAGAAGTTTGCATTGATGCCTTGGTTAACGGTGTTAGACAATGTAGCGTTTGGTCTAGAGATGCAAGGCATTGGTAAAGCAGAGCGTCGTAAAAAGGCGCGTGAACAGCTCGAAATGGTCGGTTTATCTGAGTGGGAAACCAAATTCCCGCACGAGCTTTCTGGTGGTATGCAGCAGCGTGTTGGCCTAGCGCGAGCGTTTGCGATGGACACTGATATCTTGTTAATGGATGAACCGTTTTCAGCGCTTGACCCATTGATTCGCGCTCAGCTTCAAGATGAATTGATTCTGCTTCAAGAAAAGCTAAACAAAACCATTCTTTTTGTGAGTCACGACTTGGATGAGGCGCTTAAAATCGGCAACAACATCGCCATTATGGAATCAGGAAAGCTGATTCAACATGGCAAGCCAGAACAGATCATTCTTGCTCCAGAAAACGATTATGTGGCGGACTTTGTTGCTCACACTAATCCATTAAATGTACTGAAGGGACGTTCCTTAATGCGTGACGATTTGGTTCGCGAAGATACGCGTGTTCTGATTTGCCCTGATAAAGATATTTGGGTGATACAAGAGAGCAAGGGGTTAAGTTTAGCGGATAAAGGTAAATCGTTGATTCAATGGAAGAGCGATTCTTCGAACCTTGACGAAGTTAATAAAAACTCTCTGGTTCAGGTTAGCCCAGAAATCAGTATGCGAGAAGCGATTGAACTTAAACAGCGTAGCAATCAACCTCTGCTTATGGTTGAAGATAATAAACTGGTTGGTGTGTTGAGCGACAATGAGCTTTACGATGCATTGCTTGGTAATTTTAAGTCAGAGCAAGTTGCGTAAAGTTGACGCAGAACCAAGTAAAAAAGAGCCGCATTAATGTGCGGCTCTTTTTAGTTTAAACAATGATTTAAGTCGCTAAGCTAAGACAATGGTCGACTATAGAGTCGTAATTACGTCATCCATTGCAAGGCGCGCTTTTGGAAGACCATGATTATAATCTTCCCCATCTTTATGGTAGCCAATCGCTAGCGCAACTTCACAAATATGGCCCTCGAGCTCTTCTTTAAACTCTTCTCCAATCAGAGCCGGATCGACACCTTCCATCGGTGTTGAATCAATGCCTAGTCGTGCCAATGTGTGTAGTAGGTTGCCTAGTGCCAAATAGACTTGTGCTTTTGTCCAGTTTCCGTTGAAGCCATTTTCGTCCGTATTTGCATCGGCAAAAGCGTAAGCACCCATAAAGTTGTTGTACATCTCCGCTGGCAAGTGGCCAGATGTTACTTCTGCATCCACACGCTTCGCAAATTTCTCTTTAGTAAATTTAGGATCGTAAGCAAACAGAATCGTATGTGATGCGGCTTTCGCGTGTGGTTGGTTAAACTGATGCATATTTGCAAACGTATTGTGGAAACGTTGCTTCGCTTCATCACTTTCAATAACGATGAATTTCCATGGTTGTGAGTTGATAGAAGACGCCGACAAACGCAGTGCTTCTTTGATTATCGCCATGTCTTCTTGAGAAACGCGCTTGGTTTCATCATATTTTTTTGCAGTGTAACGGTTATTTAGATCGGTAATGATTTGATGGGACACGTTTATATCCTCTTTATGTGATGACAGATGAGGATGCACTAGCATCGACAACCATGCGTACCTCGAATATGGGTTCATGATAATGGATATTTTTTCATTGATAAGAGGGTGTTTATTTAAATCACTTTTTACTTTTTGTTGAAAATCGATGTGAGTTGCTCGATTTGAAACTTAAAAGTCCTTATTTGGAAGCTTTTATTTGATATTAAATTAAACTCATATTGAGGCGTAGGGGAAAGCAACATGAACGTGATTGAAGTTTTTAATGATAGCTATGAACGTTGTACTTCAGATCAGGAGTTTTTCGACTTGTTCTACAAAAATTTATGGTCGAAAAGCGCCAACTTTAGACAGAAGTTTGACGGTATAGACATGCACCAACAAGTGAGAATGCTTAGAGGGTCTATCGTATTTTTTATGATGGCAGATACCTCGACCGAAGCGCACAAAATGGTGGAAAAGTATGGGAAAAAGCATGCAAGTGCCGAAATTGGTATAGAGCCGCAGGATTTTGATGTTTGGCTTGAGAGTTTGTTAGAAACGGTTCGACAGTGTGATTCCGGGTACGATACCGATGTTGAAACCGCTTGGCGAACATGCTTTAAAACGGGCTTAGAAGTAATGAAACAAGAATGTGATAAAGAAGATGGGCACTTCCTTAAAGCGAGTACCAAATAAGGAAGTAACGTGAGTGGTCGTTACTTCCTAGGGTCAGAACCTTACTTATCTTGTGTCTCTTTATTCTTTTTCACCGCTTCGGCGATATCATTGACAGCTTCGACAAGATTGATCGGCATTGGAAAAATAATAGTGGATGTTTTGTCTGTAGTGATTTCAGTGAGTGTCTGCATGTAACGTAATTGCAGTGCATTCGGTGCTTCGTTGAGCATTTGCGCTGCTTCTTTTAATTTATTTGAAGCCTCTAACTCACCAGTAGCGTGAATGATCTTCGCCCTACGGTTACGTTCTGCTTCTGCCTGACGGGCTAGGGCTCTGACCATGCTGTCATTTAAATCAACATGTTTGACTTCAACCGTAGCAATCTTGATTCCCCAGTCATCAGTCTGTTGATCGAGAATGGATTGTAAATCCTTATTGAGGCGTTCTCGCTCTGATAGCAATTCATCGAGTTCATGCTGACCCAATACCGAGCGCAGCGTGGTTTGTGCTAACTGGCTGGTGGCATCGTTGTAGCTTTCAATATTGTTAATCGCCATTTGAGGATCGACTACGCGAAAATAAACGACCGCGTTGACGCGCACAGAAACGTTATCTTTGGTAATTAAATCTTGTGTCGGCACATCCAAAACGACAGTACGTAAATCAACCCTCACCATTTGCTGAATAAATGGGATAAGGATGATCAAACCAGGTCCTTTGACTTCTTGAAATCGACCAAGAAAGAACACAACCCCACGTTCGTATTCTCTCAAAACCTTGAACATTTGGGTCGCTAGTGCGAACAGCAGCACCACGATCACCGCAACGGTATAGAGCATCATAAAGCGCCTCCTATTTATTTTGGCGGTCATCAGGCATCACAGTTAAGGTCAGCCCTTTAACATTAACAATGGTGACGTGATCACCTTGTTTGAATTGTTGATGGTCTTTGGCTTTAGCTCGCCATAACGCACCGTTGAGTTGAACGCGTCCTTCGCCATCGATAAAGTCATCGCTTACCACGGCGACCTTCCCAGGGTATGTCTCTAAACCCGTCGTTACACGCCGGCGACGAATTTTAAGCAGCAGGCCGACAGTCAGCACGATTAGAGCTACGGAAAATATGGCAATACCAAAAATCAAAGGAAGGGCGACCTGGAATCCTGGTAACTCACTGTCCATGAGAAATATTGAACCGAGAACAAAGGCGACAACGCCGCCTAAGCCCAAAATACCAAAGCTCGGGCTGAATGCTTCCGCTATCATTAGTGCAATACCGAGTAACAGCAGACCAAGACCTGCGTAGTTGACGGGCATCATTTGTAGTGCGTACATGGCAAGAAGCAGACAAATCCCACCTAGCACACCGGGTAAGCCAATTCCTGGGTTGTAAAATTCAAGAAGTAAACCGTAGATGCCGATGAGCATTAGAATGTAGGCAACGTTTGGATTGGTGATAACGGCTAACATTTCTGCTCGCCAATCTGGCGTTCTTTCAACCCATGTTGGATTTTCAAGTGACAATGTCACAGTGCGATTGTTTACTTTAACAGTTTGCCCATCTATGGCTTTGACTAAGTCCTCTGGCGAATTGGCGATGTAATCGATCACGTTTAATTCTAATGCTTCTGTTGCATCCAAGCTCGCCGCCTCGCTTACTGCTTTCTCTGCCCATTCTGCATTTCGTCCATGAAGTTTTGCTAAGCCTTTAATGTAGGCTTTGGCGTCGTTAATTACCTTTTTCTCCATTGCGGTTTTAGCGGGAACTTTTTCTGAGCTTTCGTTGGTTCCTTCTGGCGTTTCTTCCGCGTTTTGATCTTTGCCATCATCCGATGAAGGAGGTTGAGGCGCACCACCTAACGCGACGGGCGTTGCAGCTCCGAGGTTTGTCGCTTCAGCCATGGCGGCTACGTGACTAGCGAGCAAGATGTATGTTCCGGCACTGGCGGCTCTAGAACCAGATGGGCCGACCCAAGTCGCAATGGGAGTCGAGGAGGTGGTAATCGCGTGAATAATATCTCGCATTGCGCTATCTAAGCCGCCTGGTGTGTCCATCTCTAAGATCACTAAACTGACACCGTTTAGTTGAGCTTCTTCTATTTCACGAGATAAATAGTCGCTAGTAGCAGGCCCTATAGCGCCTTTGACAGGAACAATCCAAACGGTATTCGCCAGTGCTTGACTGGCAATCAAGAGTAAAGGTAAGAACCATATCCATAGTCGTTTCATGCAGTCCTCCTTGTGTGGTCACAGGGACTTTTTGAAATCCTAATTCAAGTATATCCAAATAACTTAGAGATGCTTGAGTATAGGTTCTAATGAATAAGTTGCCGAGGCTAATTAGGAGACTACTTTTTTATATATAAACGCTGTGTGAGATAGTAAACTAAAGCAAATTATTGGTAATTGTGATGTTTATGTTTATTGTTCAGCGTTTGATTAAGTTGGCCGTTATCTGTGCCGTTTTCTTTACTATTTTCGATCTGATCTCCTATGGAGAGGTGACTTGGTTTCAACGGTTTTTGGCTTTTCTACACTAAACTCAGATTTCAATACGTTAGCTACTCATAAGGCGATAGGTTTCTTCCTATTCGCCTTATTACTCCCTCTTCAACCAAAGCCTTAAACAAAGCAATACTTAACTCGTTTTTTCAACTTCCTGTCGGTGGAAAAAACGCCAAAATGCAACTAAATTCATATCAATGACAAGTTTAAGGTATGTAGTTGATGAGGCAATTCAGCGCAATCGCACTAGCTGTTGTAACACTCATTTTGAGCCAAACAACAACCGCAAGAAACGCGAAGATGTTAGGTGATATCTCCCTAGTTCAGCCCATACAGGGTGATCCTAATGTGGATATTAAGCTAGCGAGAATTGGCTGGCATCTCTTCCGCGATCCTCAATTATCGTCAAATGGTAATGTCAGCTGTGCGACATGCCACAATCTGCAAACCAATGGCGCTGAAAATACACCTGTCTCTACGGGGGTGAAAGGTGATGGAATTAGAAATTCTATAACAGTGTTTAATGCAGCGTTAAATTATCGTTTTTTATGGGATGGTACGGAAAACACCTTGATGGCTCAGATTGATGGTCCAATCCATAATCCAATGGAAATGGACTCAAACTGGCAAACAATAGAGCAATATGTAAAAGAGAGTGAACATTATCAAGCTCTATTTAATCGTGACGGTGAATTGCCGATTAACGTTCATAATATCAAGTCCGCTATTGTGGAGTTTGTTGAAGGGCTGCAGACGCCTGGCGCACCATTCGATGCTTACTTATTGGGTTACACGCATGTACTGAGTGAACAGCAAATCAGAGGTTGGAAAACATTTCAGACTTCAGGTTGTGTGCAGTGTCATCAGGGCAAAAATATCGGCGGAGCGATGATCCAAAGGTTCGCCTATTTCAAGGATAAGCCAGTAGTAGAGGACTCGGGCAGGCAACTCGTTACGATAGAAGATGAAGAGCGATTCTATTTTAGAGTAGCCAGTTTGCGCAATGTCGCGCTAACGAGTCCTTATTTTCATAATGGGCAAGCCGATAAGTTATCCGACGCGATACAAATCATGGCTAAAACCCAGCTCGGTATAACGATGAACGATGAGAATGTCGCGGACATTGAAGCATTCTTGCAGTCGTTGACAGCACCTAGACCCATAATTTTAGAGGTGTTGGAAAATGAATAAATTCAAACTGATCAACTTTTGCTTTTTTATTGGGATACTGACGTGCTGCACACTGGCGTATATGTCGTATATGAATTCAAAAAACGCTCAAGAATTTCATGCAGGGCTAATGAATATCGGACATGAGTTGATTGAAGAGCGTGATGTTATCGTGAACCGATATGCCGTTGAAGATAGGAAAAACTATGAGTTAACAACATCTTTAGTAGAGATAGAAATCGCAGCACAGGCACTGTTGGAATCATCAAAGGCATCAGTTTGGTTTCCCGTGACACCCAATCGTATAAAAGTTAGGGATACGCTTGAACAGTTTAAGGAGCGAGTGCTTCAAACAACGTTGAAGCTTGATATGTTAATTGGTGTTCAGGTAGAAAATCGGTATGCATTACTCATGTTGTTCAATTTATATCAGCAAGATGTTTCTACCGAGAGCGGTCAATCTTTGGGTGGCAGTCGTTATTTTGAATTTCTCAACCAGTTGCTTCTAACACAAACTGAAGTTGAGAGTGAAAAGGAAGCGAACTTCCTTAAACGGCTTCAAACGAGTGATAAAAGAATTGAATTGCTGACGAATGAACTGCTTGATCACACTTATATTGAGTTTGTCGAAAGCTCAGAGCATCGGTTACTCAATATTGCTCAAAGTGAGGCGCGTTTTACGTGGTTGTTTGTATTTATCGCGGTGATGTTTCTAGTTAGCGCGTTTGTTTATCAGTCACATCACCGAATGCATAACTTAAAACAGTTGAATCTTGAAATTGAAGAGGCGAGAAACAAAGCCGAGCGAGCGGCAAAAGCGAAATCAAATTTTCTCGCTGCAATGAGTCACGAACTAAGGACGCCGATGAATGGTGTACTAGGGCTTTCTCAAATGATTGCAGAAGAGACCAAAGAGCCGACGACGAAAGAGCATATTAGGGTTATTCTTGATTCTGGCCAGCATCTGATGACTATCCTCAACGATATTTTGGATTTTTCTAAAGTTGAAGAAAACAAACTGGAATTTGAGCAAGCTAAGTTTAAGCTCGATCAAGTGCTTTCTCCGGTGTGTAGCGCAATAAAACCACTTGTTGATGAAAAAAATATCGAGTTAATCTTGGAAAACGAGGTTTCTGAATATACTGAATTTACTGGAGATTGTGCGCGTTTACGACAGATCTTGTTTAATCTCGCCGGTAACGCGGTGAAGTTTACCAACGAAGGGCATGTGCTGGTTAGAACTGAGTTAGATGAATCGAATCAGTTGTTGGTCATGCGCGTGAGCGACACCGGTATTGGTATTGCGCCAGACAAGCACGAGCATATTTTTAACTCGTTTGAGCAAGCAGACTCATCAACGACTCGAAGGTTCGGCGGAACAGGGCTTGGGTTAGCCATCGTCAAAAAACTAACCGATTTGATGGGTGGCCATATTACTCTGAAGAGTATAGAAGGCGTTGGAAGTCAATTTATCGTTGAGTTGCCGATTCCTTGGGTAGAATCTGCTCCGAAAAAGCAGCAAGAAGCACCGAAACCTCGCGCAAAATCACACCATTTAAAGATACTACTTGCTGATGATAACCGTGTGAATGCCATTGTGGCAAAAGGGTTTTGCGAAAAGCTTGGGCATGAAGTGGATGTTGCAGAAAATGGATTAATCGCGGTTAAAAAGGCGAAAGAGAACGAGTACGACCTGATCTTGATGGACAACCATATGCCCGAGATGAATGGCGTTGAGGCGACACGCGTTATCCGACAAGAGTTAGGTATCAAGACATTACTCTTTGCGTACACGGCAGACGTATTTCGTGAAGCTCACGATAGCTTTATTGAAGCAGGAGCAGACCATGTGCTTACGAAACCGCTACAGCATGAGAGCTTTTCAGACGCTCTCAAACAGTTTGCCGCCAGACTCGAACCGAAACAGAATCCGCCACTAACGAGTGACAGCAATGTGCTTCAGTTGCAACGTAAGCCAATCGAGAACCTAAGGTTAACAGAGGAAGAACTCTCCCGTTCAGGCATGTTTGCTTCTTTACGAGATGAGCCAGAAGCGCTCGACGAGCTGCTAAAAAGCATTATTGCCGATTTTGAGACATCTGTTGATGAGCTTATTGAATACTTTATGGCTGAAGACTTTGCTTCATTAGAGCTGACGTTGCACAAAATGAAAGGGATGGCACTGAACCTATGTTTACCTATTTTGGCGAGCCAAACGGAGGCCCTGGAAACTCAACTTAAAGCCAACCAAAGTCCCGAGATTGAGCAGTTGCAGATGCTGATCAATCGGTTACAGGTCAACATCCATCAGTCTCATAGACTTTTGGATGATACCCAGAGGAACAATGCCGATCCTCAACAGATTTTATAGTCCCTGTGAGTGCGATGCTTTCCTTAACTCATTTTGTTGTGGTTTACTGTGGCAAGGACGGATAGTGTTGATTCGTCGTCGGAAAATCAGGGAGTTAGAATGAGTAAGCATTCCGCTTTAATCAAATGGCATCGTAAAGCTGGCGAAGAGTTTAAGGATAATAAGTATAGTAGGGCACACATTTGGCAATTTGATGGAGGGTTGCAAGTCCCAGCATCTCCATCTCCCCACGTAGTACCATTACCACTATCCGTAGAAGAAAACGTTGATCCAGAAGAAGCGTTTGTCGCGGCGCTTTCTAGTTGTCATATGCTCGTTTTCCTGTCTATTGCAGCAAAGCGACGTTATGTTGTGGACAGTTACTTCGATGAAGCGGTAGGGGAGCTTGAAAAAGGCGAAAACGGAAAAGAGTGGGTATCAAAGGTAACGTTAAACCCTAAGATAACATTTTCAGGTGAAAAACAACCGACACCATCTCAATTAGAAAAACTGCACCACATGGCCCATGAGAATTGCTTTATCGCCAACTCCGTTAAAACAGAAGTGACAACGCTTATTGCGAATTAAGTGGAGCTCTTTATCAAAAAGCGCGGCCTATTGCGGAGTTATATTAAGCCAGCAGTCATCCTGCTGGCTCGTTCATCTAGACGACACCTTGCTCAATCATTGCATCAGCGACTTTTCTAAAGCTTGCAATGTTGGCGCCTAAAACTAAATTTCCAGGTTGGCCAAACTCTTTACTGGTTTCGTTTGCATTGATGAAAATATTTTTCATGATGGTTTGCAACTGACTATCCACTTGTTCAAACGTCCAGTTTTGCATGCTGGCGTTTTGCGCCATTTCAAGTTGACTGGTTGCAACGCCGCCTGCATTGGCTGCTTTTGCAGGCCCATAAGCTATGTCCGAGTCCACGATAATATTGGCAGCATCACGGGTGGTTGGCATGTTCGCCCCTTCACTAATCAAAATACATCCGTTTTCGATAAGAGCCAGTGCGTCGTCTGACGTTAATTCATTTTGAGTCGCACAAGGGAAGGCAGCATCAGCCTGATATCGCCAAACAGCATGTCCTTCATTAGGATAGTCGCCCTCTGGTGTGTATTCTGCTTCAGGGTAAGTTTCTAAATATTCTTCTAAGCTTGCTCTTTTCACTTCTTTCAGTTGTTTTAGGAGCTTAAGATCAATACCGTGCTCATGATAGATCGTACCTCGAGAGTCGCTGCATGTAACTGGCGTTGCTCCCATATGGTACAGTTTTTCAATGGCGTAGATAGCCACGTTTCCAGCACCAGAAACGAGACAAGTTTTCCCTTTCAATGAATCGTTGCGGTCGTTGAGCATGCATTCTGCAAAATAGACGGCGCCATATCCTGTCGCTTCTTTTCTGGCGAGTGAGCCACCCCAAAGCAGACTCTTGCCTGTAAGCACACCTTCGTAGCGGCCCGTCAATCGTTTGTATTGACCAAACATATAGCCAATTTCGCGCGCCCCGACACCGATATCGCCTGCGGGCACATCGGTGGTAGGACCGATGTGACGGTACAACTCGTTCATAAATGATTGGCAAAATCGCATGATCTCGCCGTCGGATTTTCCTTTAGGATCGAAGTTTGAACCGCCTTTGCCGCCACCGATAGGAAGGCCAGTCAGTGCGTTTTTAAAAATTTGCTCAAAGCCGAGAAATTTTATGATGCTCGCATTGACTGAGTGATGGAATCTCAATCCTCCTTTGTACGGCCCCAAAGCAGAGTTGAATTCAACTCGATAACCTTTGTTTACTTGTACATTTCCAGCATCATCAACCCAAGGAACTCGAAACATGATTTGACGTTCTGGCTCGACGATCCTCTGGATAATCGCTTGTTCCTTATATTTATTATTGCCTTCTATTACCGGCGCGAGAGAAGTTAATACTTCTTCTACCGCTTGGTAAAATTCTTTTTGCGCAGGGCTACTGTGTTGCAACGCAACAATAGTATCGTGTATGTATGACATAGATTTCTTCCTTGATGTGAATAAGCAATCAGTTTATATGAATGTATTTCCATTAAATAGTGATTTTGACCAAGATTCAATGGTTGTAGTGGTCTTTCCTGCGGATGAGAATGTGCAGCTTCTAACCCAGGCAGTGTTGGTTGAGATAGGTAGGGCGAGCTAAGTAAGCGGGTGGTTGAGTGATCAGTTTCACATATAACAAGCAGAAATCACTTTAGTCGATGTTGTTGTGCAGTTACGCAAATTGTTTATGTTAACGTCATGTTAAAGTTTGTGTGTGTGATAACTTGTGAAAAGACAACTATATGGATGAGCTTAAGGTTCTGAACTCGTTTATTCAGCAGAATGGTCTACCAGCGTTTGGCCACCTTGATGGAATTCCAACATCGTTACAGCTAGATAAATTTACTTACCTCGATGAGATGGATAAGCCAGTGTCTAAGTGGCGCCGTTACCGCGATTATAAGCAGTTTCAGTTCGTCAATTTGGTCACACCTGATTACGTCATTGGAGTAGCGATTGCTGATATACGGTATTTAGCATCCGGCTTTTGCTACCTGTTTGATATTAAAAAGAATAAGTTGATTGAGCAACAATGGTTGAAACCTTTTAATATAGGTTATCAAACTCAGCCTTCCAGTTGGTGCAGTCTTGCCCATCTTGCTAACAAAAGAGTTCAGTTTTCTATTAAGGATGGTATTTGGCACGTCCACTTTGTGACAGAGTCAGTCAATGCGGATCTCTATTTACGTCCAGAAAATATGAGTTTGCCATTAATGTTGTGTACGCCAACAGGTTATGCGGGTTGGACATATACTCAGAAGCACAATGCGTTAGCAGTAGACGGTAACTTGTTCATATTAGGAAAAGAGCAAGATCTATCAGAGGTGGCTGCTGGTTACGATTTTTCCGCTGGGTACATGCGGCGAGAAACAAGTTGGCGCTGGGCAAGTATCAATTGCTTTGAGGATGACAGGCGTCTGGGGTTGAACTTGGCAGCTGGCGTTAATGAAACTGGCTATTGCGAAAATGTATTGTGGATTAATGGTCAGCGTCACTTTTTGCAACCTGTGCAGTTTCAGTTTTCACGAAGTGATGAAGGGCAAAAGTGGCATATTACGTCTGAAGATAAACGAGTTAACTTACAGTTCACGCCTTTGAATCGACGCTCAGAGAAGAAAAATTTTTGGCTTCTCAAAAGTAACTTTCGTCAGTATATCGGTTATTTCTCTGGCTATCTTATCGATGGAAATGGCATCAAACATCAGTTAGAAGAAGTTATGGGTCTTACTGAAGATCACTATGCAAAATGGTAGAAACACAATGGATTGGACGCAGTTGATGGACCGCCCAGAATTACTTCTGATGATTCTGGCTCCAGTTTTCTTTTTCTGCATGCTTGCCGAATATTGGTTCGGACAAAGAAGGGGACGCTTGCCTGAAAGCGCGACGTATTACTTCCCTGAAGTAGCGTGTAATTTTGTTCTTGCGGGCTTACACCAAGCGACAGACATACTCACGGGTTTACTGATTGCTCAGTTGTATTTGTGGTGGTTCGATTGGCGTTTGTTTGATATCGAAATGAGCGTCTCAGCTTTTCTTTTACTTGTTGTCCTGCAAGATTTTTTCTATTACTGGTTTCATCGGGCTAGCCATCGTATTCGTTGGATGTGGGCCGCGCACGTTGTTCATCACAGTTCGGAAAGAATGAACTTCAGTACCGCCTTTCGTCAAAGTTTAATGTATCCGCTAGCGGGGATGTGGATTTTTTGGTTGCCCTTGGTGATTATTGGTTTTGAGCCAAAATGGGTTGTCTTCGTTGTGTTGTTTAATCTGGGCTTACAGTTTTTTGTTCACACCCAATCAATTCGTTCGCTCGGGCCACTAGAGTGGGTATTTAACACGCCGTCTCATCATCGCGTTCATCATGGTGTGAACCGTCAGTACATCGACAAAAATTATGCGGGTGTATTAATTATTTGGGATCGAATGTTCGGAACGTTTGAACCAGAGGTGGAAACGGTTCGGTATGGGGTTTCTAAACCTGTAAACAGCTTTAATCCCATCCGCGTGACGTTTGCAGAATGGAAAGACATGTTTTATGACGTAACTCGACCAAACTTATCATGGAAACAACGCTGCCGCCGTTTGTTCGCTCCGCCATCGGATTTTTATGAGTAAATTGAGATAAAGAGATTGGAGCGGGCAGCGGGAATCGAACCCGCATCATCAGCTTGGAAGGCTGAGGTAATAGCCATTATACGATGCCCGCGCATCGATAGGACTCGGTTAATATGCCACACTGGACGAAAAAGAAAAGTCTTTTCTCATCAAATGTTTGTCAGTTGCCTAAAAAAGTAGCGGACTGATGTTAAAGTGTTCATTGTCTCTGGTTTTTTGTGGCACTCGCGATTTCGTTACTAAGCCTAGAGGCTTCCAATTAGGTCGTAAACACCGAATTCTTAGGTGTTTAGATGTTGATGATATTCAAGATTTTCTGTGTAAAGGTTAATCTCGTTTATTGAACAGTCACGTTTCATGGTCAAGACTAGATATTGAAATGATTACTTTTTACTGTTGATGCGTATGTATAACACAGGGTAATTCTGCTGAAACAGTCAGCTTAACCAAAGGAGATTTAACATGATGAGAGGTTTGATATTAGGGCTGGTGGTGATGCTGGTATCTGCTTGTACTACCGTTACAACCGATGTAGATAAACAAGCCGACTTTTCAGCTTACAGAACGTTTGACTTCGGTGCTCAGGCGGAAGCTCCTACCAGTATTGATGGTCGACGTATTGAGCAAGGGCTTGCTGAACAGCTTGAGGGTAAGGGTTTAATTAAGGTAAATAGTGGCGGTGACCTTTACGTACATCATGATATCGTAGAAGAATCCGAGCTTGTTTCTTCAGGATCGTCGGTGAGCTTTGGCTATGGCTGGAATAGCTTTGGTGTGATCACTTCAAGCCCAGAAAGATATAAAGAACGTAAGTATGGGAAGTTGGTGGTTGAACTGGTTGATGCAAAGGCTAATCAAGTCGTTTGGAAAGGCGTTTCAAGTCGTAAACTGTCTGAGTCAATGAGCTCTGAGAAAAGAGAATCTCTCATCCAAGAAGAAATCGCGAAGATGTTTGAAAGCTACCCTTACGGTGAAAAATAATTAGTATTCTTAACGATTAAGAATACTAATTGCCAATAGTTACGCACAGGGTTAAAAGAACTTATTATTTTGGTTTTGGTTACCTTTGTGCGTACGACCCTGATTGCTTTACTCGGACTACTTTTCTGCTTGTTGGCTCCGAGCATGAGCCTGGCGCACTCACACCCAAATTTTCTTTCCTTTCATAACCAGAATATTGCTGTTGACGCTAAGTCGAAGCACTTTTCAGAACATCCTATCTCTCCAATACAACAAGACTATCCGAGTTTAAACAGCCGGAATGTATTGAGGGTTAGCCATGCTAAGGAAATGAGCTCGAACGACGATGTAGAGCCCGAATGGTTTGAAATGCTTGATGTAGTATGGTGGGCGCATCGTTCGGCAATTTACTCGATGAAGCGGCTAAAACGCATCGGCAATGAGGCTTTAGGTTGTTGTATTGAAAGTATTTTTACTCACTTTAAATACAGAATCGGCGTGAGAAAAGAATCGAATTTCATATACCGCTTTATACATGCTCGCTAACACATTCCATGTTTTTGCAACTTTTGGTTAATTATGCTTGGGAGCGGTTTATGTTTGATTCGATCATTCAGGTCTTGAGTGCTTTTTGGCATCAAGATTTCACGGCGTTAATGGCGCCAGGCAGTGCAGGTTTGGTTTATTTTGTTGTTGCTGTGATTATCTTTTTGGAAAGTGGTTTTATTCCTGCTGCACCTTTCCCATGCGACAGTGTCGTCGTATTATCCGGTACGCTGGCGGCGGTTGGCGTCCTTGACCCAATTATGATCATGTTGGTGATAGCTGTTAGTGCGGGGTTGGGAAGTTGGGCGGCTTATTTACAAGGCAAGTGGCTAAATCGCTTACCTAAGGTCCAAGGCTGGGTGAGTGCGGTTCCTCAAAAGCGTTTGGAACAAGTCGACGTATTACTCAGTAAACATGGATTGATTGCGCTTTTGTGCGCGCGGTTTATTCCGGTTGTTCGTTCCCTATTGCCATTAATGATGGGGTTGCGAGTGAAACGTATTAGTAAATTCCATTACTTTGCGTGGCTGAGTGCGATTTTATGGACGCTGATATTATGCGGTTTCGGTTCATTACTTCCTTTGCTACCGGAAAATATGAGCAAAGCAATCACAATGCTATTAATGGCGGCACCAATAATTACTCTTGTGATTGGAGTGCTTAGTTTCTTGTTTGTTAAAGCACGTCGAGCGTTCTGTAAACCCAAGGATGTGTCTGAGTTTTCTCAGTAAGTTTACTTGATTTGCACTTTTAAGCTTGTATGCAGATTAGACATCTAATCGACAGGCTTTTGTCAGTAAAAAGAAAGGCGCATACATTGCGCCTTTCTTTTTGAGTGTCGTTAGGGTTTCGAATTTAATAGCCAATGCTATATAGGTATTCGCCAACTTCTTTGCACTGAGACTTGTAGATGTTCTCTACTTCAGACTCATTCTTATCTGCTGCTTTAAATTCAAGTTCGGCAGACGATAGCTGGTCAAAGCTGTAGTCTCTCTCAGACATTAAGTAGTGTCTGAACATCGCTCTGTGTTCCGGAACTGCAATACGTGCGTTAGAAACGTTGGCACACTCTAACAGAGTGTCGTTACTCATTTCTTCTGGCTTAGTTTCTGTGTTTGCAAAGGTTGAGCCCGCTGAAAATAGTAATGCTAGTGCGATGGTTGTAGCGATTCTTGTCATTATATGGACCTCAAATTGGTTCTAGTAACAATGAGCATATTGGCTCTTATCGTTACATTTTCGTGTTCTCTGTATGTCATAAAAAGTTAAACAACAGAGAAGGCGTTGCGACCATGAGTAAAGACGTACATTAAGTTCGCTTCCTTTCTTCCTGAGAGGCGATAAAGAGAGCGTTGACTCATGAGTCCGCCATAACTGTCTAGAGGTAAGCGAGATGCTTGTTTTGCCAACTCCAGTAGTGGTGGAGAAGAGAAAGCAATAAGTAAAAAATAATCAGGAGTAAAATCTGATGATAAAACGCCATCAGTAGCTGATGTTCGGCGACAGGAGACAAGCCCGAACAACTCGCGCTTTATATGTAGGTAGTAACTTTCTGAACCCCAAGAGCTCAGAGAAGCTGAGGCATGAAAATCAGTGTGTGCTAGCTCAAAATCGTCTTGTTGAGAGAGTTTAAGTAGGCGCTCGGAAGTGTAATGTTTGGTGTGGTGCCACTCATGCGCATATGAAGCTGTGATGAGCCCTGAGAGCAGGGACAAAGAAAGCATCAATAATATACGGTGTAGATAACGCAAGAAGTAACCCTAAACATATAAAGCCACAGTTACCCACCATGATTAAGGAATCTTAGTGGAACTATGATAACGATGAAAGCCAGTGTCTGATGAACTCAGCGTATACTAACGAGATGGAAGGGGGATGAACAGAGTTTTCTGATCGCACTTAGGTATATGAGCGAATAACACAGTAATTTTCGCTTTCGAGTAAGCGAAAATGGAAAGAGAGTCGTTGCACAAGGACGATTAAGCTAACAGGATTATTACTGGGGAAGAAATAGAATCTTCTTTTTTCTTCCCCATATGTGTCGCATCGGTATTACGCGCTTGCGTAAATAACGCTGCCGCCTTTTATAGTGTCAATGATCTCGCGAGACAACTTCTTTGGTAAAGCAGGGCAACCCCAACTGCGTCCGAGGTATCCATTCTTCTTGATAAAGGAAGGGTTTGCGTAATCGGCACCGTGCACGACAATGTAACGCTCGCGAGCTTTGTCGTTTAATCCAGAGCTTAGCCCATCTAATCGAAGTGAATAGCCATTTGAGCCGTAGTAAGTGGTATCAGTCAAAAAAGTGCCCAATGATGTTTTTCGCGAGTTCACGACATTTGAAAACTGTGTCGCTGTTTTCTTTCCGCTGTTCACGCCGTGAGAAACATACGTATTGTAGATTAGCTTCTTTTTATCTAAATCAACCACATAAAAACGCTTTTCAGTTGATGGTTTACTATAGTCGATGATCGTTAGTACCGACTTCTTTCTATCGGGTGTCTTCTGATAAGCGATGTAAGCGTCACTGAACAACTTAAAGTCTACTATGCCATCTAGCTTGGCTTGTTTAAACACATGTTCAACTTGCTTTGGTCGTAAATGATCCCTGGGTTCGTTATCTGATTGTTTTGCAAAAGCAAAAGGTGAGACAGACAACAGCGCACATGTAAATAATAAAATTAACTTTTTCATCTTGGCTAAATAAAACTCTATGGTGTTACAAATTTACCGATTGCTTCATGCATTCGTTAAAACAACATGCACATCAATATAATTCTATTCCCAATGTTTCTTATTGCACGCTTAGGTGCTTGATATTGGGTTGACGATAAGTTTTCGAGTTAAAAACTAACTAATTGAAACTTATATAAAATATGAAGTTTAACGATGGTTTCTATAAACTTCGGCGTAAATAATATCTGATATATGTAATTAATAAAACTGTGTTTAAGGATATTTGTGAAGTTGCTAATTTATAAAAACGGCGTTTTATTTTTCGTACTTTAGAAACTCTTTTTATTTCAATGTGTTTTCTTTTTCTACGCTTTATCCAATACCTCAAAAGTTTGTGATTTAACTCGTAACAAATCGTAACGCCGAATCGTTATGTGTATAAGTGCATTTATAATGTATGAATAAACAACAGGGTGGTAAGAAAAGGCAGTAAAACAGCGGTGAATCGGTTGTTTTTAATTCACGATTGACAAAGCCAAGTCTAAGTCGTACAAAAATTGAACTTGTGAATGTATCGTTTAAGTGAGAGTGATGAGCTCGACAAAAGTGAAGTGATGCGTGCTATTGTTTATTCTCTAATTTATTCGATTACATAAGGAAGGGTACATAGTAAAAATTTAAAAAATAATTCTATCGTGTGGATTAAAATATATAAATAATAAAACTTAGAAATTAAAAGATAAGAACGCCAGATCTGAATTCATTAAATTTTTGAACATGAAAGTAAACTCTATTTATTATGTTTGGTTTGAAAGCGCTCAAATTGATTTAAGGACGGTTATGACAGCATTTAATAAAGTGTTTATTGTCACTCCCAATGTTAATGATTTTGCAATGTTGCGAGAGTCGCCATTGGAAATGTCTCTTCAAGTAACGGCAAGCAAACCTATCCAACTCTATGGAGAGTCTGTTAAAGCCAGTTGGAAAAGTATTGATATTGAATGGTTAGACGTTAAGGGTGAAAAGCCATTACCCAGGCCTGATATTGCAGCATGGGGATCTTTTACTCTTGCTGTATCCGCTTCTATTGCGGATAAGCTCGATGTGTTGAGCGAGAATGTCGAATTTTTACCATTAAATCTACAAGGAAAGCCTTGGCGAGCATTAAACATTGTCACTCAAATTGATGCCATTGATACCTCTGCTACCGAGTATAATCTTCGTCATGGTAAGCTAAGTCGTGCTAGACCGTTTAAGAAACTCGTTTTGAATAGGGAAGCCGTTAATGAATCTGACTTGTTCAGAGTAAAAGGTGCTGGGCTCAGAACGTTTTGCACGGACAAAAAAGGTGGCTTGTACGATAGCGTCAAAGCGCTGAATTTGACCGGTTTGGATTTCAAGGAAGTGCTGGTTTAAAAACGAATAAATAGTGATTTACTCGACTAAAGTCATAGATATAGGTATGGGGGAACAAAAGCTGAGCATCTATCAATGAAGCTCATATATAACTAAATACAGCCGCCACAGCTGTGACTGCTGTACTTCTCCCCTTAACTTATGTTCTTGAAACCCTAATTGAGCTGACCATGGACGCATCAAATCGACTGTCGTCATTTGCCGATTGCCACCACAAGCTCAATTGTTCTTTAGTCATTGGTTTGCCAAATAAATAGCCTTGCATATAGTCGCAGCGGTATGCCGATAACCATTCATGCATCATATTGTGTTCAATACCTTCTGCTGTAACCGTTTTATTTTGGGCATGGCATAGCTCAATAATAGGTTTGATCACATGTCCGTTGTTGGTGTTCATCAATGTAACGAGGAACTCTCGATCAAATTTGATTTTTTGAACCGGATACTGAACGAGCTGAGTTAACGATGTGTAACCAGAACCAAAGTCATCAATTGCAAGACGGTAGCCACGTTTTGATAGCTCATCAAGTAGAGCCGTGCCTTGTTGTTCTGCGGCAAAGGTTTCGGTTATTTCTATCTCAATACATTCTGGTTTAACACTGTGCAGTGTCGCTTGTTCATGGATGTAGTTTGCCATTTCTATCGAGTTTAGCTCTGCTGATGAAAGATTGACCGAAAGAACAATATCCTTACCGAAAATATTCCTTAATTGATGGTATTCCGCCGTTGCATTGGCGAAAACCCAGCGGTCAATTTTATCAAATAATCCGGCTTGCTCTGCAATTGGAATAAACTCCTTTGGAGGGATAGGGCCGATACCTTCGGCTTCCCAGCGCAACAAGACTTCTAACCCCTCAATTTCGTTGCTTCGATTGTTCATATAGGGTTGAAAAACAAGGTGAAATTCTTCCTCTACATTGCTTTTTCGGAGCGCACGTTCAAGTTGACTTCGTCTTTGAGACTCAATATTGAGAGCGGCTGAATAATAGGCGTATTGATTTTTCCCTGCCCGTTTTGCTTGATACATAGCCGCATCGGCACTGGAGAGTAACTTCGCGATGTCAGTACCGTCTTGAGGATATTGTGCAATACCTACGCTTGCCGTAACGGGAAATGAATTACTCCAAGATGAACTGAGATTACTAATCGGTTTTAGTAACTCTGATGCAAGCAAATCAGGCAAGCGTTTTACCTCTTGATTTGAGCTCAGCAAAATTGCAAATTCGTCACCAGATAACCTGGCGGCAAAGCAGGGGCTGTTGTAATCGTGCGAGAACTTTTGACAAGCATTCTTGATGTGTGATGAGAACACTTTTAATAAGTTATCTCCCAATTCATGCCCGTATTTATCATTCACGTATTTAAAGTTATCAAGATCGACGTAAACAACCCACAGAAACTGCGAAGGGGAGATAAGTTCACGAGTGGCAAGCTCATGAAAACGATGGCGATTGGCGAGTTGCGTCAGGTGATCCGTTTCAGCTAGGCGTTTTGTCTTTTTATAGATGACATTAAGTTCCTCATACATATCAAAAAAGCGTGCAGAGAGGCGTCCTATTTCATCGTTTGTTTCTAGCTTTTCAATATTGTCACGTTGATTAGATTCAAGTTCGTTCAGCTGCTTATCAAGGCGAGAAACAGGGCGCAACACATAGCGGTACAACACCAAAATGATTAATGTGATAGTGAAAAACGCCGCTACGCCAAAGGAGAAAGCAAGTTCTAGCCACACTTTATCGACTTTATTCCACATTAAATATTCGGCAGGAGAAAGCACGGCATAAAAGTGCGGCAGCAGCTCAATGGTTTGAGCGAGAGGAATATCAAGATAAATGGGTTTGTCGGCGAAAGTAATCACGCTGTGCGTGTCAAACTCGATGTCATGCTTAATCTCGTTAAAGGCTTCAAGTGATACGGAAACTACCACAAAAAACACATTTTTTGAGTCAAAGCTCAAAGGGTGAGTCCCCGTTCTTTTGTCGACGACCTCATATTGAAGAAGAATGCTTTGTCCACTGGAGTTATAAATAAAGCCAGTGTGACTGAAAGCCTCTCTCTCATTGAAACTTCGTGATATGTACTCTAACACCTTTGGGTCGACCACACCTGATGATTCGTAATATTTGTTTTCTGTGTAATAGAGAAGGTTTTGTTTGCCGTCGAGGATCGCCATGCTCGCATCGCCTTTGTAACCATGGCTTAATACTTCAGCGGTCTCGTCTAATCGATTAAACAAGACTCGCTCACGATAGGGGTTGTTATGATTAACCAAATAGTCTTGTAATACATCACTTTTACTGAGCGTATAGGCATAGCTATTAAGAAAAATATTCGCTTGTCGAAACTGCCCGGCGAGCTTTTCCATCTGCAACTGAATATAGCTGTCTTCCCGCTTGATGAGCGTCACTTTTTGAATGCTATAAATAATATAGCTAGATACTAACGCGCTTAATAAGATCACTGGCGCGACAAGCAAAATGACTCTATTGCTTAACTTCATTATGGTTCTTAGTTTCCGTTTGTGTCCCTACAAACGTCGCGTACCAGGTAAGGTACTGAACGGATGATGTGTTTTGGCAAATTGTAACCAGATTGTAAGGTGAGCGTTCTCCAAAATCAGGCAGCTATCTAAGAATTGTGATGACGTGAAAGGTTTCGAGCTTATTAACTAGAGGTTTTCTCAGTAGTTGGACGTCTCTTTTCCTTCCTCCCTGTATAAAACCTAACCGTAATGACAGGTAAATACCATCATCGAAACGTTTCGATGGTAAAGTGTGACTCAAGTGCACTTTTCCTATTCAATGACAATTGAATTACAGATCATTCTCACACCTTATCGATCTCACACTGGTCAAATTGCGATGACGAATTATTATTTCATCGAAACGTTTCGATGAGTTTTCTGTTAATAACGAAAACACTTTAAGACAGGCGCTCATGGTTGTATGAACGTGTAACCGAAAGGTCGATGAGATGAAAAAAAGTACCCTAATTAACTCAGATATTTCTTACTTGGTGGCGACGCTAGGCCACACCGACGAGATCACGATATGTGATGCTGGTCTACCAATTCCAGAGCATGTTCAGCGAATCGATTTGGCGCTAACGCATGGGGTACCAAGTTTTCTTGATACTGTTCGCGTAATTCTATCTGAGTCCCAAATCGAAGGGGTCATCATTGCGGAAGAGTTCTCTGATGCAAGCCCAGTTTTGCATGAAGCGTTGCTCAACGAACTGAGCAAAGAGAGTGAAGAAACGGGCAAATCTATTGAGGTGAGCTACGTGTCACATGAAGCGTTTAAAGCACGCACGGCGCAAAGTCGCGCTATCGTAAGAACCGGCGAATGCTCGCCATATGCGAACGTTATTTTCCAAGCGGGCGTGGTTTTTTAAGCCAGAGATATTGAGGACAGATTATGACTCAAGCCATTCTACAACTAAGCGAAATTGAGAAGGCGTTTCCGGGCGTAAAAGCACTCGACAAAGCAAGCCTGAATGTTTATCCAGGCCGTGTTATGGCGCTGATGGGTGAAAATGGAGCAGGCAAGTCAACGTTAATGAAGGTGTTGACAGGCATTTACCACATGGATGCGGGGAGCATTAAATATCAAGGTCAGCCGGCGGCCTTTAAAGGTCCACGCGATTCACAGGAAGCTGGTATTAGCATTATTCACCAAGAGCTGAACCTGATTCCTGAACTGACGATTGCCGAAAATATTTACTTGGGACGAGAGTTCACCGGCTCCTTAGGGCGTATCCAGTGGGGCAAAATGTATGACGAAGCTGACAAGCTTTTAAAACGTCTCAATGTAAAGCATTCATCAAAAACATTGCTTGGCGATTTAAGCCTTGGTGAACAACAAATGGTGGAAATTGCAAAGGCACTTTCGTTTGAGTCGAAAGTCATCATTATGGATGAGCCAACGGACGCATTGACCGATACCGAAACGGAATCACTGTTTAAAGTGATTAATGAGCTCCGCGAGCAAGGATGCGGCATCGTATACATTTCGCATCGTCTTAAAGAAATCTTTGAAATCTGTGATGATATTACGGTGCTTCGTGATGGTAAGTTTATCGGTGAGTGCAAGGTGTCCGACACTGATGAAGATGGCCTAATTGAAATGATGGTTGGCCGAAAATTAGAAGAGCAATATCCACGTATTGATGTACAACATGGCGAAACCTGTCTTGAAGTCATTGGTTTGACTGGGTCTGGCGTTCAGGATGTGAGCTTTACTCTCAAGCGTGGTGAGATTCTTGGAATTTCTGGCTTGATGGGCGCAGGCCGCACTGAACTCATGAAAGTCATTTACGGCGCATTACCTAGTGAGCATGGTGTTATCAATCTTGATAACAAAACTATTAACCCGGTTAGCCCGCAAGATGGCTTGGCAAATGGTATCGCTTACATCTCTGAAGACCGCAAAGGCGATGGTTTGGTTTTAGGTCTTTCGGTTAAGGAGAACATGTCACTTTGTTCGCTAAACCAGCTGACCAAAGGCTTCCAGATTCAACACAGCGACGAAGTGATTGCTGTGGAAGATTTTATTAAGTTATTCAACATTAAAACCCCAACGCGAGATCAAATCATCGGCAACTTATCTGGTGGTAACCAGCAAAAAGTTGCGATAGCGAAAGGGTTAATGACGAAACCTAAAGTTCTGATTCTGGATGAGCCGACACGTGGTGTTGATGTCGGAGCAAAAAAAGAGATTTATCAGCTCATCAACAAGTTTAAGGCCGAAGGTATGAGCATCATCTTGGTTTCTTCCGAGATGCCTGAAGTGCTTGGCATGAGCGACCGTATTTTAGTGATGCATGAAGGTCGTATCACTGGCGAATTCGATGCGAAAGACGCCGATCAAGAAAAACTACTCGCCTGTGCCGTGGGCAAAGAGATCAATGAGGAAGCAGCATGAGTACGAATACCATGAGCAAACCAACCGAAACTGGCAACAAGAAGTTGTTCACAAAAGAGTGGCTGATTGAACAAAAATCACTGATAGCTCTGATCTTTCTGATCGTTGTTGTGTCATTTTTGAACCCGAACTTCTTTACGGTCGACAACATTCTCAACATTCTTCGTCAAACCTCCGTGAATGCCATTATCGCAGTGGGTATGACATTAGTTATTTTAACCGCAGGCATCGACTTAAGTGTTGGTTCGGTATTGGCGTTGTGTGGTGCCTTTGCGGCAAGCATGATTGCGCTTGAGGTTCCTGTGCTGGTGGCGGTTCCAACTGCTTTAGTCGCAGGTGCAGCGTTAGGTGCGATTAGCGGTATCATTATTGCGAAGGGTAAGGTGCAGGCATTTATCGCTACGCTGGTTACCATGACGTTACTACGAGGTGTGACCATGGTGTACACCGAAGGTCGTCCAATCTCGACAGGCTTTACTGACACCGCAGATGCGTTTGCATGGTTTGGTACTGGCTACGCGCTAGGCATTCCGGTTCCTGTTTGGTTAATGGTGGTTGTGTTCGCAGCGGCTTGGTATTTACTTAACCACACGCGCTTTGGTCGCTATGTTTACGCACTAGGCGGCAACGAGTCTGCGACTCGCCTATCAGGTATCAATGTAGACCGAGTGAAGATTGGTGTCTACGCCATCTGCGGTATGCTAGCAGCGCTTGCAGGTATTATCGTAACGTCTCGTCTTTCTTCGGCGCAGCCAACAGCAGGTATGGGCTACGAGCTAGACGCTATCGCAGCGGTTGTTCTTGGCGGTACCAGCTTGATGGGCGGTAAAGGCCGTATCATGGGTACCTTGATTGGTGCGCTGATCATCGGTTTCTTGAACAATGCACTTAACCTACTTGATGTTTCTTCCTACTACCAAATGATTGCAAAAGCAGTGGTTATCTTGCTTGCGGTATTGGTAGACAACAAAAACAAGTAATTCATAACAATCTGTATATATAAAACAGTGAATACAAACCGAGTCAGGGGACGTGTACTGGCTCACCCTACACAAAGGACTAGAACGATGAAAAAACTTGCAACTCTTATCTCTGCTGCACTTCTTTCTTCAACCGTATCGGTAGCGGCGCAAGCTCAAGATACCATGGCGATTGTGGTTTCGACGCTAAACAACCCGTTCTTCGTAACGATGAAAGACGGTGCGGAAGCAAAAGCGAAAGAATTGGGGTACGACTTAATTGTACTGGACTCGCAAAATGACCCGAGTAAAGAACTGTCGAATATCGAGGATTTAAGTATTCGCGGCGTAAAAGCAATTCTTATCAACCCAACGGATTCTGATGCAGTGTCTAATGCAATTCGTATGGCGAACCGTTCTAAGATCCCTGTGTTGACATTAGACCGTGGTGCAAGCCGTGGTGAAGTTGTGAGTCACATCGCGTCGGACAACGTAATTGGTGGTGAAATGGCAGGCCACTACATCATGGAAAAAGTAGGCGAAAAAGCAAAAGTCATTCAACTTGAAGGTATTGCGGGCACATCGGCAGCGCGTGAGCGCGGTGAAGGCTTTATGAATGCCGTGAAGGGCAGCGATATGGATCTTCTTGCTAGCCAACCAGCTGACTTTGACCGCACAAAAGGTCTAAACGTAATGGAAAACCTGCTAGCGGCTAACCCGGATGTACAAGCGGTATTTGCACAGAATGATGAAATGGCGCTAGGTGCACTTCGCGCAGTTCAAGCTTCTGGCAAAGATGTCGTTATCGTTGGTTTTGATGGTACGGAAGACGGCATTGCAGCAGTTAACCGTGGCAAACTAGCGGCAACTATTGCTCAGCAACCAGACCTTATCGGTGCTTTAGGTGTTGAAACGGCTGACAAAGTTTTGAAAGGTGAAGAAGTAGAAGAGTACATCCCAGTACCACTAAAAGTAGTCACTAAGTAAGTTTCAAGTTCCAATAAATCATCCTAATTTTTGCTCTCTCCTCCGTTTATATCTGTCGTTTAGGAGGTGAGGGCAAACTTACCCAAAATACTGCAAAGTGTGGGGTATAGATGCCTTTGGCTTTTTATCGAGACTCCTTCGTCAGGAAGAGAAGTTAAAGTCATCTAATGTATTTTCCTAAACAGTTTTTAAAAAGGGTTCATTCAGAACCGAGGATAACCGTATGAATAAGTTAGTGGTGTTAGGTAGTGTAAACGCTGACCATGTTCTTCAAGTGCCTTCTTTCCCTCGCCCAGGCGAGACGCTGCATGGTCGCAACTATCAAGTTATCCCAGGTGGCAAAGGTGCCAACCAAGCCGTCGCGGCGGCGCGATTAAATGCAGACATCGGTTTTATCGCTTGTGTGGGCGACGACTCATTCGGCATTAACATTCGCGAAAACTTCAAAATGGATGGCATCGATATCACTGGTGTGAAGATGCAGCCAAATTGCCCGACAGGTATCGCGATGATTCAAGTGTCGGACAGTGGGGAGAACAGCATTTGCATTTCAGCTGAAGCGAACGCCAAACTGACAGCAGAAGCGATTGAGCCAGATTTAGAGCGTATTCGCCAAGCAGATTACTTGCTAATGCAATTGGAAACGCCGATGTGCGGCATTGAGAAAGCTGCGCGTGTAGCGAAAGATGCCAAAACCAATGTCATTCTGAACCCAGCGCCAGCTCGTGAATTGTCAGATGAATTACTGTCTTACATTGACGTGATTACGCCAAATGAAACGGAAGCTGAAGTTCTGACAGGTATTACTGTAACAGACAACGAAAGCGCGCAAGAAGCGGCGAATGTGCTACATGGTAAAGGTATAGAAATTGTCATGATCACACTCGGTGCAAAAGGCGTTTGGCTAAGCCAAAACGGTCGAGGCGAAATCATCTCGGGTTTCCGCGTTGAAGCGACGGATACTACCGCAGCGGGCGATACATTTAATGGGGCATTCGTCACTGGTCTCCTAGAAGGTTTACCTTTAGAATCAGCGATTAAGTTTGCACATGCGGCGGCTGCAATTTCTGTGACCCGCTTTGGCGCGCAAACGTCGATTCCAACCCGCGAAGAGGTGGACGCGTTTCTCGCTGAACAATAAGGCGCACAACGCCTCATTAAAATAGGAGTAGTAACATGGCGACGATGAAAGACATCGCAAAACTGGCAGGGGTTTCCACTTCAACAGTGAGCCATGTTATTAACAAGACGCGTTTTGTGAGCGAAGAGATCTCTGAACGCGTTAACAATGCCGCAAAAGAGCTTAACTACTACGCGCCCTCTGCGTTGGCGCGTAGCCTCAAAGTCAATCGTACCAAAACCATTGGTATGCTCGTGACAACCTCAACCAACCCATTCTTTGGCGAAGTCGTAAAAGGCGTAGAGCGCAGCTGCTACCAAAAAGGCTACAGCCTCATTTTATGTAACACCGAGGGTGATAACGAACGTATGCGTCAATCCATTAATACGCTATTGCAAAAGCGTGTCGATGGTTTGATTTTGATGTGTTCGTCGCTAGAAGGAGAGCGTATCGATGTATTTGAGCGTTACCCAGATATCCCAGTAGTGGTAATGGACTGGGGGCCGATGCTATTTACAAGCGATAAAATCCAAGACAACTCACTTCGTGGCGGTTACTTAGCGGCGAAATACTTAATTGATTGCGGCCATACCGAAATTGGGTGCATCACTGGCCCTTTGATTAAACACCAAGCGCAAATGCGATACGAAGGTTATAAGCGAGCAATGAACGAAGCGGGCTTGGAATTTAATGCCAATTGGATCATTGAATCGGACTTCGAGTGTGAGGGTGGGTATCAAGCGTTCAAAAAAATGGCTCAGCGTGGCGCATTACCTAGCTCGATTTTCGTCTCTAACGATATGATGGCGATGGGGGTGATTAACGCCGCAAATGAGCTCGATATTAAAGTGCCGGACGACCTGTCCATTATTGGTTACGATGACATCCATATCGCGAAATTTATGTCGCCATCGCTAACTACCATTCATCAGCCTAAGTACCGTTTGGGGCAGGCTGCCGTTGAGACTCTTGTCCGAAAGTTGGATGAAAAGTCAACAGAGGCACAGGTCGTACAATTAGAACCGACTCTAGTGGAACGAAAAAGCGTCAAGAGGTTAAAGTCAAACGTCACTGAATGACGTGTGATGTTGAGCTAAAAAATTAAAAAAGTCGTTTCTCTTTATACGATAAAGCCTTACTATCGTCGTTGATTATAAATAAAACTATTAATTGTTGTCTGGCGGATTAGTTAAATGTTATCAAAAGGTTACGCTAAGTTATCTGTAAAACACCCTTGGTTTCACCGAGTTAATGTTATTACAGTTGTATTGATTTTTTTTGTGAGCTGCTATCAGCTACTGGTTAATGAAGCATTTGAGTACGCAATTGGCTTTATTATTACACTTTTGGCGTCAGCTTTATTTGCATCAGCTTCTGCATTCAAAAAACGCTATCTAGGCTTGGATTCATAGGCACGTCTATTTCCAACATCGTTCAATAGCATCATTTATTGCTTTCAAGTAAACATTGAACTGAATTATGATCGAGTGCATCAAGAGGAGGACAAATGTCCTCCTTTTTGTTGGGGATCACGCTCTAATATAAGCGTATTCCAAACAAAATAATAAAGGACATGTTATGGACCTCTTTGCCTTACTCGATATTAATAATACTCTCGTTAACATTCCGATCGGCGACGGCTACGCAATGAGTTGGATCGAAGCTTTCGGTACCGTTTTTGGACTGCTTTGCATTTGGTTTGCCAGCCAAGAAAAAACCATCAACTACTTATTCGGTTTGCTGAATGTCACGCTTTTTGCCGTTATCTTTTTTCAAATTCAGTTATACGGATTATTGCTTCTTCAATTGTTTTTCTTCTGTGCGAACATTTACGGCTGGTATGCGTGGACCCGCCCAAACGCACAAGGTGAAACGCTGGAAGTTCGCTGGTTAAATAAACAGAAACTTATTACTACTGCCTCTATTAGCGTTGCATGTATCGCATTATTAACGATCTATATCGACCCATTTTTCTTTGCGCTAGCAAACATTGCTGTTGATAGCTTGAATCTCTTTGGTGCTGGCTTGGCTGAACCGGTGCTTGAGCCTGACGCGTTCCCGTTCTGGGATGCAACCATGACAGTACTTTCTGTTGTTGCACAAATTCTGATGACACGTAAATACGTCGAAAACTGGATTCTATGGGTTGTGATTAACATTATCAGTGTGGGTATCTACGCGACGCAAGGTGTTTACGCAATGTCTGTTCAGTACGCGATTCTTATGTTCATCGCTGCCAATGGCACGCGTGAGTGGGCTCGTAGCGCTAAGCGCAATGGCGATAAAACCTTAGCGCACGCTGCTGCGTAAGGAACGAAAAATGGCCAAACAACCTCATATCGGAGTGGATGAAACACAAATCGCTCCCCTCGTTATTGTATGCGGCGAGCCAGATCGAGCGAATCGTATCGCGGCATTATTTGATGATGCAGAAATGGTGTCGGAAAACCGCGAGTACCGTGTGTTTACCGGCAACTACAAAGGCAAGCCTGTTTCAGTATGTAGTACAGGTATAGGTGCGCCATCGATGATCATCGCAGTGGAAGAGCTAAAACAGTGCGGTGTGACTCATGTGGTACGCGTTGGATCTGCGGGGGCAATGCAATCAGGCATTCATCTTGGCGAGTTGATCATTGCCGAAGGCGCGGTAAGAGATGAGGGCGGCTCTAAAGCGTATGTCGATTCGTCTTATCCAGCCTACGCAAGCTTTTCACTGTTAAAGGAAGTTGAGCGTTACTTGTCGATGCAAAAAGTGCATTATCATTTTGGTGTGGTGCGTTCTCACGACAGTTTCTATACCGATGACGAGGATGCAATATGCCAACATTGGAACAAGAAAGGCATCTTAGGTGCAGATATGGAAACCTCTGCGCTGTTTACGGTCGGTCGACTACGAGGCCTTCATGTGGCTTCGATATTAAACAACGTGGTGCTGTATCAACAAGATGTGAAAGAAGGGGTTGGTCAGTACGTTGATGAGGCCAAAGTAATGATGCAAGGTGAGAAGAGTGCCGCGATTACGGCATTAGAAGCCTTGGTTGCTCAGCGTTAGCCAGTCTCTATCTCAGTAAGTCACATAAACAGAATAGATGTAAAGCGACAGGTCACTGTCGCTTTTTTATTTGGAGTTACGGGGTACAATCCACCTTAAATAGTTGTCCGTAACTTTTTCTGAGAGAGCAGAAAATGAAAATCAGCCCTTATCCGACTGGTCGCTTCAAAACATACCTTGAAGAAAAGAGTGCCACCTTTCGCGATTTGATTTATCAGTGCCAAATAAATTCGCGTTACTTTGATGCTGGGGAAGCAATTCTCCGCCAAGGTGAGCAACTTCAGTACTTGTATGTTGTGCCAGTAGGTCGAGTCTCGATGAACATATTGGCCGCAAATGGACGACGTTTTCAATTAGGGGAAGCTAACTGCGACTATCATATTTATGGTGAAATGGAGTTCTTCACTCAGACCCCTTGTCAATGGAATGTGATAGCAGATGAACATATGCAGGTTGATGTTATCTGTATCCAAAAACTAACCGAAGCTCTGCAAAATCATCCTGAAATGATGGTGTTCTTCGCTTCAGCATTGGCTGAGGATTATCAAGACTCCATGGATATCTACACTAATCGTTTGTTGCATCCCATTACTTACAACATTGCCTATGATCTTCTCGTCCGTAATCAGACGGATAAGCTCGTTGGTGGCTTTGATAAAGTGAACCAAGAGGCTGAGCGGTTTGGCACCTCAGGCCGAGTCTATCGACGTGCAGTTAAGGACTTGATTGAAAAGGGATTGATTACCAAAACAGACAACGGTTTGGAGATTATTGATGAGCTGGCACTCAAAGCGTTTATTGAAGCGCATGAATGATACGCCCAGGTATTGAAACTAATGGGTTTTATAAGTCTTTGATATATCTAAGTCTTGAGTAAACGTAACTAATGTAAAGTACCTTAAATTTTGTTGAATGCATTAAAGAGTAGCGTTATATTGCGAACGCGTATGATAATAGATCTCATTAAGGCTTAACAAAATGAAAAAATTCGTTGGTGCGGCTATGCTGTCGTTATTTACTGTTTCTCCTTCTTTCGCTGCTAAAGTTGTGATTGACCACTACATGGGTCAAACAGAGCTAGAACAATCCCCAGAGCGTGTGGTTGTGATTGGCTTTGGCCCGCTAGATGCGCTGGACAACTTTGGTATCGATCCTGTTGCAGTATCTAACTCTTCTAATCTTCCTAGTTACCTTTCAAAATACAGCAAAGATAACTACACCTCTGCGGGTAGTTTGTTTGAACCTGATTTTGAAACCATCTACATGCAAAAACCGGATTTGATTTTGGTTGGTCCGCGGGCGTCTGCGAAATATGAAGAGCTGAGTGAAATTGCCCCTACAGTTGTTTTTGCGGCGAAAGAGAACCAAGGCTATTGGGAAGGCACGCAAGCGCAATGGCGCAATATTGGTAAGATCTTCAATATCGAAGAAAAAGTAGAGCAGAAAATTGAAGCGCTAGATGCTCAATTCAAAGCAATCCGTGACTACAACCAATCGAACAAAAATGATGCATTAACGATTTTAAGCATGGGTGACAATATCAGCGCGTTTGGTGCCCAGTCGCGATTTGGCGTCATTTATAACGACTTTGGCTTCTTGGAAACGGTTGAGCACGTGAAAACGGGCACTCACGGAGATGTCATTTCTTATGAGTTTATTCGTGAAGCTAACCCGAAAAATATTCTCGTGGTTGACCGAAATTCTCTGACAGGTACGCCGGATAACGATATTCGTAAATCTATGGATAACGACTTAGTCAAAGCGACTGCGGCATATAAAAATCATAAAATCACTTATTTAGATGTGGACGCGTGGTACTTGTCGATGTCTGGTGTGACAGCAACAGAAAAAATGGTCAGTGAGATAAAGCAAACCGTTGAACTGTAATCCAAGATAGCAGAGGTTAACTTTGAAGAAGTTATTGCTAACCCTTGTGGTTTTAAGCACGGTTTCGTTATTTGTTGGGGTGGCAAACATGACGCCCCAACAACTCTTTTCAGGTGATGAGAAAGCATTAGAGCTTTTCTTTACCAGCCGTATACCACGTTTATTTGCCATACTGCTTGCTGGTGCTGGCTTGAGTATTGCGGGACTTGTCATGCAGCAAATCAGCCAGAACCGATTTGCTGCACCTTCTACAACCGGTACGATCGAATGTGCCATGTTGGGCTACGTACTGAGCGTGGTTTTCTTTGGTAATGATAATCACCTTTGGCTCGTATTCGGCATCTCGGTATTTGGGACGCTAGCGTTTGTTTTCTTTATACAGCGCATTCAATTTAAGAGCGTGGTTTTTGTGCCTCTTGTCGGGATTATTTTCGGCAATGTCATCCAATCCATGACTACGTTTATCGCTTACAAATATGATGCACTTCAAAGTCTGAATGCTTGGACAGTCGCAAACTTCGCCAACATCTTGCGTGGTGATTTTGAACTGCTGTACATCGCGGTACCAATGGTTATCCTCAGCTATCTTTTTGCCGCAAGGATCTCTGCCGTAGGTATCGGAAAAGATTTCGCGATTAACTTGGGTTTGAATTATCAGCAGGTTGTGACGATTGGCGTGCTATTGGTGTCCATCATGTCAGCAAGTGTCGTGATGATTGTTGGCCAGTTGCCATTCTTGGGGCTGATTGTACCGAATCTCGTGAGTCACTTTTATGGCGATAACCTCAAAAAGAACATTCCGCTTACGGCCATGTATGGGGCCATTTTAGTGTTGTGTTGCGATTTGGTGAGTCGTTTAATTATTTTCCCTCATGAAATGCCAATCTCTATCGTGATCAGCATATTGGGTGGCGTGGTATTCATTGCTATGTTGTTGCGAGGTAAGCAACATGCGTGATTCAACGAAGATCCTGATGCTAGGTGGCATTGCGATTCTTTTCGCGTGTCTGTTTATTGGTATTGGGCTAACGGCTGACAACTACCAATATTTTTTGTCTCGTAGAGTTCCTAAAGTATTGGCGATAGTGCTAGCGGGTGTGGCCATTGCTCAGTCTTCACTTGTATTTCAAACCATTACGCACAACCGAATTTTAACGCCAAGTATCATGGGTTTTGATGCGCTGTATGTGTTAACCCAAATATTGATCGTGTTGATTTTTGGTGGGTTGAGTACCTTGGTGCTTAACTTGTACGTCAATTTCGCGATTGCAGTCATTGTAATGGTGTCGTTTTCGCTACTGCTGTTTGGGTTTTACTTTTCAAAAGGCAGCAAGAACCTGATTACGTTGCTATTGGTCGGCTTGATCTTTGGTCAGCTATTTTCCAATGCGGCGTCATTCTTTTCTTTGCTGATGGACCCAAACACATATGCAATTGTTCAGTCGAAACTGTACGCCAGTTTCAATAATGTCAAAGTGAACTTGGTTTACTTTAGTGCTCCGGCTTTGATGTTTGCATGTTGGTTGTTGTTTAGGATGCATCGCACTTTAGATGTGTTTTGGCTCGACCAAGACAATGCGAAAAGTTTGGGTGTTGATGTACCTAAAGTGACGAGAAATGTGTTTATTATCTCGGCGGTTTTGATTGCTATTTCTACGGCTTTGGTAGGGCCAATCATGTTCTTTGGTTTACTAGTGACCAACTTAAGCCGAGAAATGTTCCGAAGTTACCAACATAAAACGCTATTGGTCGGATGTTCGTTTCTATCCATCAGTTCACTACTTGCTGGGCAATGGATAATCGAAAACGTGTTCAGTTTTGAGACGACGTTGAGTGTCGTAATTAACTTTATCGGCGGTGCGTATTTCTTATACCTGCTGCTGAAAAACAAAGTTGTATAAATATGATAGTAATAGACAAATTAACGAAGGCTTTCGGTTCAAACAAAGTCGTAGACGAGGCCAATACTCAGTTTGAAAAGGGCAAGGTAACATCGATTATCGGTCCAAATGGCGCGGGAAAGAGCACGCTGTTATCTATGGCCTCGCGCTTAACGGAGCGAGATGGCGGTAGTGTTATCATTGATTGCAAGGAAATCGCGGAATGGGACACAAAAGAGCTAGCGAAAAAACTGGCAGTACTTCGCCAAGCTAACTCGATTACAATGCGGTTTACCGTAAAAGAGTTAGTCTCTTTTGGTCGTTTCCCATACTCTAAAGGAAATCTGACTAAAGAAGATCATGAGGTCATAGAAAAAGCGATCGACTACTTAGATTTGCAAGATATTCAAGACAAATACTTGGATGAATTAAGTGGTGGTCAGCGACAGCTTGCATTTATTGCTATGGTGATTGCACAAGATACAGATTATGTCTTTCTTGATGAACCTCTTAATAACTTAGATATCAAACACTCTCTTCAGATCATGAAAGTTGTGCAGCAGTTAGCCCATGACATGAATAAAGCTATGGTGGTCGTGATTCATGATATTAATTTCGCGGCGTGTTACTCAGATGTCATATTGGCGCTTAAGAAAGGTAAAGTTGTGGCGAGTGGTGCGGTTGAAGAGGTTATTCAAGCGTCTACGCTAGAGGACATCTACGAAACGCCATTTAACATCATAGAGTTAAACGGTAAGCGCATGTGTACTTATCATTAAGCGAGCTAGTTCGTTTTTAACGAGATCAATAGATAGGCGGGCTTACTTGGTGAGCTCGTCTATGATTGGGCATCGGCTCTCTGCATCTCCAGGACAAGAAGAAACCCAACCTTCAAGTTGCGTTTTGATCTCCATGAGGTGTGCAATTTTTTCTTCAACCTCTCTCAGTTTGTCCATGGTTCTTGCTTTTACTTCGCTACTTTTGCGGTTGGGGTTATGAGCAAGTTGTACGAACTCTTTGCATTCTTGCAACGAAAAGCCTGCGCTTTTGGCGCGTGATACCAAGTTAAGCTCTTGAATATGATTATCTGAATATTCGCGATAGCCAGAGTCGCTACGCGCTGGTGGAGATATGATCCCTTTGTCTTCATATAATCGAATCGACTTAGATGAAAGCCCAGTGAGCTTCGCGACAGCACCAATATTCATGTTTAACCTCCATAACGTTTAAGGCGAGTATATACCGATGTTGTGGATAAGACACTCCTAAATAACAGTCAGTTACCTAGAGTCCCCTTACTCTTTAATCAATTCATGTGGTGGCACACCAAATGCCTTTTTGAAGGCATAAGTGAAGTTAGAAGGGTGGTGGTATCCGGCTTCATAGGCGGCTTCTGTTATCGTCACTAGGCCACGTTCCAAATGTTGCCTAGCAATCTCAAGACGTCGAAAACGAATGTAGCCGTTTATGGTCATATTAAGTGATTGTTTAAATCGGCGCTGCAGGTTTGAAACACTCATTGAGAATTGGCTCGCCAACTTTTCCAAGCGTAGTTCTTGATCAAGGTGAGTTTCAATATAGCTGACAATATCCTCAATCCGACCATCAATGTGTCGTTCAATACTGCTGTTTTTAGCACTGAAATTCTTAGGAATTTGCTTGGTGGCTTGATGTAATATTTGATAGATCAAGCTTTCGACCTCTAGTTTCTCTTGGAACTCTTGCGGTGTTTCTCTATTTGTTAACGTTTCAGCCAGCTCGCATAGCGTCTGGTTAAGCTCCAACTGTTGAAACGCCTGATGAGAGTTAAAAAAGGCTCGATGACTACAATTTTGCTCAAGGCGGGCCTCTAGCCATTGGGGCTTAACCAATATGTTGATCTTATTAATGAGGTTATCTTTGAGCAGTGAACGACGAAAATTTGCAGGTTTGAGTAAGTTCACCACTACACCCTTAGGGCCGTCGCTCGCGTCTAAATCAAATTGCAAATCGTCGTAGCCAAACGAGAGTCTACCTTCTAAAAGAATAGTGACCAGCAGTGAGGCGTGTGCAGTAGAAACAATATTCGAATCAATAAGTTCTAGACAACGCCCACCATGAACAAAAATTTGATCATTGTACTGATATGATAGGAACTTACCTTCGGCCAGTTGAGTTTGGCAAGGTTGGCCTTGCGTGACAATCCATTGTTTCTCTGTCGCCTCTAGTCTTTGGGTTAAAGCTATCTTGGCAATTTTAGTTCGTTTTGTTGTGACTTCCTGCATTTGACACTTCCTCATAACACTTGTGCGATTTCGCATAACCAAATCGCCTTTGTATTTATAAAACTCATGCTTATTATACCTGAGAATTATTATCATTAATATTTAGGAATGAAGTTATGGAAAGCCCTGCTTGTTCACCTATCAAGCTTTCAAGCCTTTGCCTTGCAGTGGGAATGGCGCTATCAACCCCTGTTTTAGCTCAAGATACTGAGTCACATTTTGAAGAGGTCGTTGTATGGGGAACGAAAGTTTCCAGCAACACTGAGTCGATGTTTGCGGACGACATGTCACTGAAGCAAGCGGATCATATGTCTGATTTACTGCGCGATATTCCCGGTGTGGATGTTGGTGGAACACACTCTGTGAATCAACGTATTACGATTCGTGGTTTGAGCGAAACCGATTTGGACATTCGTCTTGACGGTGCTTCTCAGCATGCGAGCATGTTCCATCATATTGGTAACTTGACGTTGAACCCTGACATTCTCAAATCTGCGGACATTCAGGTAGGTAATAACTCTGTGACTCAAAACGGGTTAGGCGGTTCGGTCTACTTTGAAACGAAAGACGCTCGTGACTTACTTCGTTACGATGAAAAGTTTGGTGCGCGTGTTTATGGCGGCTATGCATCCAACGACAACCAACAAGGTTCGTTGACACTGTACGGACTTTTGTCCGAAAACATTGATGCGATGGTCTATGGCCATTACGTTACGCGTGATGATTTTGAAGATGGTGATGGCAATAAAACCTACGGTGCTGCAGGTGATGTTTACAACATTCTGGCTAAGCTGGGGTATGAACTAAATGACATCCATCGTTTTGAGCTCTCTTATGACATGTACCGAGACAGTGGAGATTACAGTCCGCGTCCTGATATGTCGGGTAGTGCAAATAATAGCCTGTCGAGCAAGTTACTTATCCCTACGGATTATGACCGCGATACCGTTACCTTGAGTTACGAGTTGCGAGGCGAACAACACCAAGGAAACGTCACTCTTTATAATACCGAGACAGAAATTAAACGTGACGAAACGGTGATGGCCCCTCGTTGGCCCTCGAACCGTTTATCAAAGAACACCGCCAAAAACCAAAACTTTGGTTTGAATGGCAAATTCCAGTCAGATGTTATGTTAGGTGAGTTTGATAATCGAGTCACTTATGGCTTCGACTACATGGATAAAACGTCTTCGAGTTACTACGGTAGTCGTAAGTTTATGGACGAATCGGCGATTTCAACCGCACTGTTTGTAGAAGATCAGTTCTTCTTCTCTGATGCCTTCTTTATTACTGCAGGTATGCGCTTTGATGATTACAAACGCAAAGCTGAGACAGGAAACAGTAATTATGATGATGTGACTTGGGCTCTAGCAGCAGAATGGGCGGTGACGCAAGATTGGACGTTGTTTGCGAGTGCACGCTCTCTATTTAAAGGTCCAGAGCTAATGGAAACCTTTATTGCTTACCAAGACGTTGCATTTTTAGAGGATGGGTTAAAGCCAGAAACGGGATTGAACACGCAGGGTGGTGTTCGTTTTGATAAAACCTTTGATAAACATTTCTTTGGGGCGAATATTACGGTATTCCAAACGGAAATTGATGATTACATTGCAGATCAGTACCAAAACGCGACTCAAACTTACCTGATTTACAACTTAGGTGATGTTGAGATTAAAGGCTTTGAAGCAAGTGCTTCTTATGGTTACGACAAGTTTAACAGCAAACTTTCTTACTCTAAGTCGGACACCAAAAACAAGAATACTGGTGGTCCTGTTGCTGGGGGCAATGGGCGTAGCATTGATATGGGTGATAGCATTGCTCTAACTTTGGATTACCAGTCAGACGCTTTAGAAACGATCTTCGGGTGGAACTCAATGTTTGTTCTAGAGGAAGACAACGTCTTTGATGGTCAGCCAAAGAAAGCAAGTTATGATGTGCATAATCTATACGCTCAATGGGTGCCGTCTGATATTGATGGGCTGTCGGTGACCTTTGGTATTGATAATGTATTTGACGAGTTGTACAGCTCTCATGCGTCTCGTTCGGGGACTGCACGTGGCTTCACGCTTGATGACTACGAGCCGGGTCGCAACTTCAAGCTCTCTGCAGCTTATCAATTCTAACAAGGTTCTTCATAGGACGTTTCAAAGTAACGAGTAAGTTCATGATTAAAGAAAGCACCCGAATAGATAGCGAACACGCTGACAAATACTTAGTGACGCTTTGTCGGCATTTTGGACGAAAAGTTCCTGCTACTTGGAATGAAAATAGCGGTTTGGTGACATTTCCGACGGGAAAAGCTGAGTTTAACCTTTGTGCATCTAGCTTAACTATAACCTGTGAGGCGGATTCAGAAGAGAAACTGAATACGGTGAAGGCGATCATTTCATCGCATGTGGACATGTTTTCTCGTCGAGAAACACTAGCACTTAGCTGGGTTCGTTAGCGCTCGTTTAAGGATGCTGTGATAGAAAGGGAATGTTAAAAGCAAAAGCCCGCAATCTTATGATTTGCGGGCTTTTATTGTTTGAATGCTATTGCGCTTTCTCAGGCTCTAGGCTTTTTTTTTCCTGCTGCATTTTTGCTAGGAAGTAGATGTTAACGCAAGCAATAAAACCGTTAGTTAGTACTACAGGCCAAGAATCAATCATTAGTCCGTAAGCAGTAAATAGCGCACAACCAATAAAGTTAAGGATACGAAGCTTAACAATATCTTTCATAGTTAGCGAAATAGCGACCATGATTGAAGCTGCATAACCTAAAATCTCAACCATATTCATGTCCATTTTTTGACCCTCTTAAAATCTGCCGAATTTTGTCGGTACCAATTCTTCTCATCTTGAGATTAATGAGGAAGCTCCATGCCTCGAATGGTCTTTTTTTGTTGTATGGACGCACTATATCAATGGAAAAACCGTGATAAAAGCCTCAAATCAAGGTTAAGAGAAGGTTAGCGATTACGCAAACGTTTAGGACTGGAATTACTGATAATTTTACTTATTGTGTTGATTGATAATAACGATGACATTAATAGCTCAAACACCATTGAAAGTAAGGGAATATTTACATATGATTGAAAATGATAATTATTTTCAAGTGCTGTGTTTATGTATTTTATTATTAGCTTGCTCGTGTTTTTTTTGCTGTATATCAGAACAAAACCGAACTCGTGGTGTGCGGGGATTCATATCGTAAGCCACTTTTTTATCGTTGCATTTTGTCCTGCAATTTATGTTGTTCAATATTTAATCGTTACGTTTTTTTCGTCACCGATATTGATTAAGCTGTCATCACGCTCCGGTGTATACAACATTCTCATTGCTTTTCTTCCATTATTGATCGCAACCGGCAGTCTGGCGTTTAGCTGAATGATTTCATCTCTCTTCTTTTCTTAAAACAACTACACTTAATCAGAATAAGGTATCAATTTCATATAATTATTCGATATCTACGCGTCAGCACATGTGTCACATTTCTGTGACTACGAGTAAGTTTTACTTATGTTGCTTGGTAGTAGGGTATTTATCGATTGTTTAATGATTCAATACTTAGTTTAATCGTATAAAGGTGTGCAGTATGCCGCACTAAATTAATAAGAAATTATCTAAAAAGGTTAATGGGAAACGTAAGCCATTAGCGGAGGTCAGATGAGTACGCACACGGTACCGCAGAGCGCGATTGTAAATGCTGTCAAAGGTGAAGTTTTGGTTTTGGGCCTGGATGGAAACGTTAAGGTCATAAAAGCGGGGGATGAGTTAAGACCTGGCGAGATTATTATCACAGAAAATAATGCTTCTCTCGACGTACAGATAAATAATGAGCTTTATCTGGTCGATGCAAATTGTGTTGCTTGTCTTCCTGTGCCTTCTTCTGAACCGTTAGAACCAGTATTGGTACAATCTCCAGTTAATGGCTTAGTGACTTTTAACCCAACGGCTATTGGAAGTGCTGACTTCGACGCCAACGATATTGCCGCTATCCAGCAAGCTATTTTAGACGGAGCTGACCCTACCGCTATCTTAGAAGCAACAGCTGCTGGCGCAGGTGCTGAAGGCTCGGCTAATGCTGGCTACGTGACGGTTGAATATAATAACCCGGAAGTACTCGCTTCTACTTTTTTTGAAACGTCTGCGACTCGCAGCGGAGAAGATGATCGCGACGAAGATGATGGTTTGAATGTCACGATTTTTGCTGATGGTGGGCAGTCACTGCAATCTAGCGTAACAGAAGGCTCAATTTCTCTATCTAGCTACCCGCAAACCATTTCTTCTAGTGTGCTGGTTGAAGCAGGGGATCTCGCACTTGATACTGCTTCATTTGTACCTGAAACGTCCTCATTAGAGTCTTTGTTAGCCGAGTTAAATAGTGACATTACCTCTGGTGGTCAGCCAGTGGCGTTTGTTTACGACGAAGCGCAAAATGCCATTATCGGCACTCAAGGTGGTAACGAAGTGCTTCGTATCGAGATCGAAGCGACATCTTTAGGCCGTGATTTAGAGTTAGAGGTCGTTACCACGATTAGCCAGGGTATTGACCATGTGGCGTCCATCGCTGATGGCCAAGTATCTATCGTCGGTGATCAAATCAGTATCGCTTTTGACATTACAGGCGCAGATATTGGTGGTAATAGCATTCAAGCGCCTATCGATTTTACGACAACCGTTATTGATGGCGATGATCCTGCGCCGCAGAACGTTACTTTTGAAAACGTTGAATCTTCTTCTACACCAATTACTGGCACTTTTGTTGATATTGGTAGTGATCAATTGGCAACGGTCACGTTTAATCAAGAAGGACTTAGTCAGTTCGATGGCCTACTGAGTGATAATCAGGCGGCAGAAGCGGTACTCTCTGAAGACGGCAGTACTATCACCTTGTCCATTGCGGGCTCGAATGAGACCGTCTTAACCATCAGTTTGAATACTGATGGTACCTACCAATTTGAGCAATTTAAGCCGTTAGAACAAACAAACGGTGAAGATACGATTGAGCTCTCTTTGCCAACCACAATCGTCGATTTCGACCAAGATACGGCAAGCAACACCTTTACGATGACCATCCGCGATGGCGATAACCCAGTGATTGAGAACGTGACGGGCTTGTCTTTAGATGAGGCGGGGGTTGACCAAGGTTCACAGGCAGGCGCGGCAGTAACAAGTGGTACTGGGTCGATCACGACAGCGGTCGGAAGTGACATCATTGATCACTATGAGTTGGAACCTACAGAGTTCAATGTTGGTGGAGAACTCCAATCTCAAGGGCAGGTTGTTCAACTAGAACTAGCGTCCGAGAGTAACGGCGTACGTACTTACGAAGGCTTCATCGAGCTGGATGGTGTGCGTATTACCGTATTTGATGTGGCGATTGATGCACCTGCATTGGGCGAATACCAATTCAACTTGTATGAACAACTTGACCATACGGGTGCTAACGATGACTCGCTCACTTTCTCACTGCCAGTTTACGCGGTAGATGCGGATGGTGACCGCTCCTCTATTACCGAAGGTTCGAACACACCAGAAGCTGCGCAAATTGTCATTCAAGTTCAAGATGACGTTCCTTCGATTGATGGCGTTGATGCGCTAGCCGTCGATGAAGACGATTTATCAAGCATTGGCTCCGATCAAAGCGACTCTGTGTTCGCGCAAGGTAGCTTCACGACGACTCAGGGCTCAGACCGTGTTGTAAGTTATCAATTAGAGAGCGGCACTGATCCACTCAATGGGTTGGAATCGCAGGGGCGATCTATCTCTCTGACGGAAACAACCAATTCAGATGGCAGCTTTACCTATTCTGCAACGGCAGAAGGGGACGCTATCTTCACCTTACAAGTGAACCCTGACGGTTCTTATTCATTTACCCTTGAAGGTCCAATCGATCATGCTGTGGGTAGCGATAGCTTAACTCTAGACTTCACTATTGTCGCAACGGACTTTGACGGTGACACCAGTTCACTTGTTCTACCGGTAACCATTGCCGATGATGTGCCAACCATTAATGACGTTGTCGCTCTTACCGTCGATGAAGATGACTTAAGTTTGGTAGGCTCTGACCAATCACAGTCAACGCTGGTCGAAGGTCAGTTTACGACAACTCAAGGTTCTGATGGCGTCGTACAGTATCAGTTGGATGTAAACGCTGATTCTTTAAATGGCCTGCAATCTCAAGGTCAAACCGTTTCCATTACCGAAACGCAAAATGCAGATGGCAGTTACACCTACAGCGCAACGGCAAATGGCAGTGCAGTTTTCACATTAATTTTGAATACCGACGGCTCGTACAGTTTTGAGCTGCAAGGTCCAATTGACCATGCGGCAAATAGCGACAGCTTAACCCTTGATTTTAGCGTTATTGCTACAGACTTCGATGGTGACACAAGCCAAATCGTATTGCCTGTTACCATCGTGGATGATAAGCCAACTATTACCGATGTTGATGCGATTACTGTTGATGAAGATGATTTAGGCACGATTGGTTCGGACCAGACTGACCCGATTTCTATTGATGGTAGCTTCACCACCACACAAGGCTCTGACCGAGTGGTAAGTTATCAGCTTGATGCTTCTGCAACACCAGTTGACGGCCTTACATCACAAGGCGTGGCAGTTACGCTGACTGAAACCGCAAACGCTGATGGCAGCTTTACTTACGAGGCGACAGCGGGTAGTGAAGCGGTCTTTACGCTGACGGTGAATACTGATGGTAGCTATAACTTCACGCTTGAAGGTCCAATCGACCACGCAGTAGATAGTGATGAGTTGATACTGAACTTCCCAATCATCGCGACCGACTTTGATGGCGACACCACAAATGCCACTATCCCAGTGACGATCGTAGACGATAAGCCAGTTATTACTGACGTGGATTCCATTACGGTTGATGAAGATGATCTAGCGTCAATTGGCTCAGACCAAAGCAACCCGATTTCTATTGATGGTAACTTCACCACCACGCAAGGTTCAGACCGAGTGGTGAGCTACCAACTCGATGGCACATCAACACCAGTTGACGGTTTAACCTCGCAAGGTGTGGCTGTCACGCTAACAGAAACTGCAAATGGTGATGGCAGTTTTACCTACGAAGCAACAGCGGGCTCTGAAGCGGTCTTTACGCTGACAGTGAATACTGATGGCTCTTATAACTTCACGCTAGAAGGGCCAATTGATCACGCGGTTGATAGTGATGAGCTGACACTCAACTTCCCAATTATCGCAACCGACTTCGATGGCGACACCGTTACTGAAACCATTCCAGTCACGATTGTTGATGATGTACCGACCATCACAGCGGTGGATGCGTTGAGTGTCGATGAAGATGACCTTAGCGGCGTGGGCTCAGACCAAACTGACGCTGTGTTCGTTGAAGGCGCGTTTACGACCACACAAGGCTCTGACCGAGTGGTGAGCTATCAACTGGATTCAACCGCTGATCCTGTTGCGGGTCTGACATCTCAAGGTGAGGCGATTACCTTGGTGGAAACCGCGAATGGCGACGGCAGCTTTACCTATGTGGCGACCGCTGACGGTAATCCTGTCTTCACGTTGAATGTCGCAACAGATGGTACGTACGACTTTACGCTGCAAGGCCCGATTGACCATGCCGCTAACAGCGACAGCCTGACGATTGATTTCCCAATTATTGCCACCGATTTTGATGGTGATACGACCACGGCAACCATTCCAGTCACCATTACGGATGATGCGCCAATCATCGATAATGTTGTGCCTCTGGCTGTAGACGAAGATGATTTATCAGGTATTGGCTCAGACCAAAGTGACGCTGTGTTTGTTGAAGGCGCGTTCACCACTACCCAAGGTTCAGACCGTGTGGTGAGCTACCAACTTGATTCAACGGCTGATCCTGTTTCAGGTTTAACTTCTCAAGGTGAGCCTGTTACTTTGGTGGAGACTGCGAATGCCGATGGCAGCTTCACTTACGTGGCTACCGCGGATGGCAATCCTGTCTTCACCATGAATGTGAATGCTGACGGCACATACAGCTTCCGTCTAGAAGGTCCGGTTGATCATGCGTTAAACAGCGATGAACTAGTTCTGAACTTCCCAATCATTGCAACAGACTTTGATGGCGATACGACGACCGCGACCATTCCAGTCACGATTACTGATGACGTTCCAACCATCGATAACGTTGTCCCACTTACGGTGGACGAAGATGACCTTGCCTCAATTGGCTCAGACCAGAACGATGATGCGTTTATGTCGGGCTCTTTCACCACAACTGAAGGCTCAGACAGCGTTGTTAAATACCAGCTTGATGCAACCGCAGATCCAGTAGCAGGGTTGACCTCTCATGGTGAGCCTGTCGTGCTTACTGAAACTGCTAACGGCGACGGTAGTTTTACTTACACAGCCACAGCAGATGGCAATGCCGTATTTGAATTGGTTGTGAAGCCAGACGGCAGCTACACCTTTACTCTGCAGGGCCCACTAGACCATGCGGTGAATAGCGACAGCCTGCAAATCGACTTCCCGATTATCGCAACAGACTTTGATGGCGATACCTCATCGGAGACGTTACCTGTCACTATCGTTGATGATAAACCAACCATCACTGACGTAGACGCAATCCGTGTGGATGAAGATGACTTAGCGACGATTGGCTCTGACGGCTCAGATCCAATTTCAATCGACGGCAACTTCACTACAACGCAAGGTTCTGATGGGGTAGTAAGCTACCAATTAGATACTGCTGCAACGCCAGTTGATGGTCTAACATCACAAGGTGTGGCCGTCACGCTGGCTGAAACCGCAAACGGCGACGGTAGCTACACTTATGAAGCGACAGCAGGAACTGAAGCAGTATTTACGCTGACCGTTAATACGGATGGTTCATACAACTTCACGCTGCAAGGTCCAATCGACCATGCGACAGACAGTGATGAGCTGACACTGAACTTCCCAATCATCGCAACGGATTTTGATGGTGATACCACCACAGAAACGATCCCTGTCACCATCGTGGATGATAAACCGACCATTACCGATGCTGATGCGATTACCGTTGATGAAGATGACTTAGGTACGATTGGCTCAGATCAGACTGGCCCGATTTCAATCGATGGCAACTTCACCACCACACAAGGCTCTGATCGAGTGGTGAGCTATCAGCTCGATGCTTCTGCAACACCAGTGGCTGGACTCACATCACAAGGCGTGGCAGTCACGCTAACTGAAACCGCAAACGGCGATGGCAGCTTTACCTATCAAGCAACAGCAGGCACCGAGTCGGTCTTTACACTGACCGTGAATACTGATGGTAGCTATAACTTCACGCTTGAAGGTCCAATCGACCACGCGGTAGATAGCGACGAGTTGACACTGAACTTCCCAATCATCGCAACAGACTTTGATGGCGATACCACAAACGCCACGATCCCTGTGACGATCGTGGACGATAAGCCAGTTATTACTGACGTCGACGCAATCACGGTTGATGAAGATGATCTAGCGTCAATTGGCTCAGACCAAAGCAACCCGATTTCTATTGATGGTAACTTCACTACCACACAAGGCTCTGACCGAGTAGTGAGCTACCAACTCGATGCTTCAGCAACACCGGTGGACGGTTTAACATCGCAAGGTGTAGCGGTAACGCTGACTGAAACCGCAAATGGTGATGGTAGTTTCACTTATGAAGCGACTGCGGGTGGCAACCCAGTATTTACTCTGACAGTAGATACTGATGGCTCTTACAACTTCACACTTGAAGGGCCAATTGATCACGCGGTTGATAGTGACGAACTGACACTCAACTTCCCAATTATCGCAACCGACTTTGATGGCGACACCGTTACTGAAACCATTCCAGTCACGATTGTTGATGATGTACCGACCATCACAGCGGTGGATGCGTTAAGTGTCGATGAAGATGACCTTACCGGTGTGGGTTCGGACCCTGGCGGCGATCTGTTCGTTGAAGGCGCGTTTACTACCACACAAGGCTCTGACCGAGTGGTGAGCTATCAACTGGATTCAACCGCTGATCCTGTTGCGGGGCTAACGTCTCAAGGTGAGGCGATTACCTTGGTGGAAACCGCCAACGGTGATGGCAGCTTTACCTATGTGGCGACCGCAGATGGCAATCCTGTTTTCACGTTAAACGTAGCAACAGATGGTACGTACGACTTTACGCTGCAAGGCCCGATTGATCATGCCGCCAACAGCGACAGCCTGACGATTGATTTCCCAATTATTGCCACCGATTTTGATGGTGATACGACTTCGGCAACCATTCCAGTCACGATTACGGATGATGCACCAATCATTGATAATGTCGTGCCTCTGGCTGTTGATGAAGATGATTTATCAGGCATTGGCTCAGACCAAACTGACGCTGTGTTTGTTGAAGGCGCGTTTACGACCACTCAAGGTTCAGACCGTGTGGTGAGCTACCAACTTGATTCAACGGCTGATCCTGTTTCAGGTTTAACTTCTCAAGGTGAGCCTGTTACTTTGGTGGAGACTGCGAATGCCGATGGCAGCTTCACTTACGTGGCTACCGCGGATGGCAATCCTGTCTTCACCATGAATGTGAATGCTGACGGCACATACAGCTTCCGTCTAGAAGGTCCGGTTGATCATGCGTTAAACAGCGATGAACTAGTTCTGAACTTCCCAATCATTGCAACAGACTTTGATGGCGATACGACGACCGCGACCATTCCAGTCACGATTACTGATGACGTTCCAACCATTAATAACGTTGTTCCACTGACAGTAGACGAAGATGATCTCGCTACAATTGGCTCAGACCAAAACGATGATGCGTTTATGTCGGGGTCTTTCAGCACAACTGAAGGCTCAGACAGCGTTGTTAAATACCAGCTTGATGCAACGGCAGATCCAGTAGCAGGGTTGACCTCTCATGGTGAGCCTGTCGTGCTTGCAGAGACAGCAAATGGTGATGGCAGCTTTACTTACACTGCCACAGCAAATGGCAATGACGTATTTGAATTGGTGGTGAAGCCAGACGGCAGCTACACCTTTACTCTGCAGGGTCCACTAGACCATGCGGTGAATAGCGACAGCCTGCAAATCGACTTCCCGATTATCGCAACAGACTTTGATGGCGATACGTCGAAAGAAACACTGCCTGTTACCATCGTTGACGATAAACCAACCATCACTAACGTAGACGCGATCCGTGTGGATGAAGATGACTTAGCGACGATTGGCTCTGACGGCGCAGATCCAATTTCAATCGATGGCAACTTCACTACAACGCAAGGCTCTGATGGGGTAGTAAGCTACCAATTGGATGCGGCTGCAACGCCAGTTGATGGCCTAACATCACAAGGTGTGGCAGTGACCCTGACTGAAACTGCAAACGGTGATGGTAGCTACACTTATGAAGCGACAGCAGGAACTGAAGCAGTATTTACGCTGACCGTTAATACGGATGGTTCATACAACTTTACGCTGCAAGGTCCAATCGACCATGCGACGGGTAGTGATGAGCTGACACTGAACTTCCCAATCATCGCAACGGATTTTGATGGTGATACCACCACAGAAACGATCCCAGTCACCATTGTGGATGATAAGCCGACCATTACCGATGTCGATGCGATTACCGTTGATGAAGATGACCTAGGCACGATTGGTTCAGATCAGACTGGCCCGATTTCAATCGATGGCAACTTCACTACCACACAAGGCTCGGACCGAGTGGTAAGTTATCAGCTTGACGCGTCTGCAACACCAGTGGCTGGCCTTACATCACAAGGCGTGGCAGTCACACTGACGGAAACCGCAAACGGTGATGGCAGCTTTACTTACGAGGCGACAGCGGGTACTGAAGCGGTCTTTACTCTGATAGTGAATACTGATGGTAGTTACAACTTCACGCTTGAAGGTCCAATCGACCACGCAGTAGATAGTGATGAGTTGACACTGAACTTCCCAGTCATCGCGACAGACTTTGATGGCGATACCTCTGCTGAGACAATTCCTGTCAAGATCGTTGATGACAAGCCGACACTTGGCGGAATCGAAGCAACAAGTGTGCAAACGGTTGATGAGGATGATATCCCAACAGTCGGATCTGATGGTACACAGTCGAACAGCATTGCTGGTAACTTCATCGCGACTGATGGTTCTGATGGCATTGTCGAGTACAGCGTTTCTGACCTAACGACGCCAGTACAAGGCCTGACCTCTGGTGGTCAATCTCTGGTTATGGTTGAAGTATCAAACGCAGGTGGCGTTTCAGTTTACGAAGCTCGTATTGATGGCATGACGACACCGGTATTCCGTGTGACCCTCGATGCCTCTGATGACAGCTACACGTTCGATTTGCTCGCTCCTCTCGATCATCCAAATGCTGATGGCCAAAATGAACTGGTCATCAATTTGCCGATAAACGCGACGGACTTTGATGGAGATGTGTCGAACAACATCACCTTACCAATTACGGTTGTGGATGATGTTCCGACCATTGATGGTTTACTAGCAGGCAGCGAACAAACCGTTGATGAAGATGACCTACCAGCAGGTACGGATGCTGCAAGTGCAGAAGATACTGTTATTTCAGGTACTTTTGATATCACCGAAGGTGCTGACCAAGTTGCTTCTATTCAGCTGAGTGACCTGACCACGCCTGTTGCGTCACTGACTTCAGATGGTGAAGCTATCACCTTAGTTCTGTCTTCTAGCGCAAACGGCGTGAACGTATACCAAGGTGTCGCTGGCAATCTTGCTGAAGTTGTGTTCGAACTGACGTTGGATGCAACGAACAACACCTACGAGTTCGATTTACAGAAGCCGCTTGATCATCCCGATGGTAATCAGCAAAACGAGATTGTTATTAACCTCCCTGTGACGGCGACAGATAATGATGGTGATACTTCACCAGCCTTCACATTGCCAATTACCGTTGTGGACGATGTTCCAGTTGTTACTAATATTGAAAGTCTACGTGTCGACGAAGATGACTTACCTCTTGGTTCTGATGGCACTAAAGAGCCGTTAACGGTATCAGGTGAGTTCGAAGTCACTAGCGCAGATGGTATTGATGCTTTCGAATTGGATCTAAGCTCAAATCCTATCCCGAATCTGAAATCGGGTGGAGAAGAGGTAACACTTTCTCAAGACGTTGGCGCTTCAACTGCTGACGTGCTTGTATACGTGGGACAAACTCAGGGTGGAGTGACGGTCTTCACGTTGACACTTCATCAAGATGGTAAATACGACTTTGAGTTATCTGGTCAGTTAGATCACGCGGTTAACTCTGATGAAATTTTGTTGAATCTACCTGTGAAGATCACGGATGGCGACAACGATACCATCACTGCGACCTTGCCAGTGACCATCGTAGATGACAAACCAACCATTGATGCTATTAGCTCTGGTAGTACCTTGTCTGTGGATGAGGATGATATTCCAAGCCAAGGTTCGGACGACACGCCAGAATCCAATATCATTGGTGGCAACTTTGACGTTACTGATGGTGCCGACTCTATCGTTAGCTTCCAGTTGGATAGCTTAACGTCGCCTGTTTCTGGACTTACCTCAGGTGGTCAACCGCTTGAGTTGGTTGAGTTTTCAAATTCAAACGGTGTGATTGAGTACCGAGCTTATGTACAAGGTACGACGGACACCGTCTTTAAACTGACGCTAAATGGTTCAGCAGACAGTTATGAATTTGAACTGTTGGGTGCACTTGATCATCCTGCGGGTAACGATGAAAACTCGTTAGTCATCAACTTCCCAGTCAACGCGACCGATTTTGACGGCGATGTGTCCAATAACATCACCTTGCCGATCACAGTAGTGGACGATGTTCCAGCGATTGTGAAAGTGACAGACTCAAGCCAACAAACCGTTGATGAAGATGATCTTGCTGGTGGCTCTGACACGACAAGTAGTGATTCAACGGTATTGAACGGCGGATTTGAGGTCGTTGCTGGTGCAGACAAGATTGTCAGCTACCAAGTTTCAGACCTCGATGCAGTCGTGTCTGGCTTAACGTCGAACGGCAGCAGCATCGAGTTGAATCTAGTAGGCACGAATGGTGGAGTAACCAGTTACGAAGCGGTTATTACTGGCACATCAACTAAGATCTTCACGCTGTCTCTTGATGCGAATAATGACAGCTACCAATTTGAGCTGTTGGGACCAATCGACCATGACGCTGTTCAAGGTGAAAACAACCTTGTCATTGATATTCCAATTACAGTAACAGACTTTGATGGTGACACGTCATCATCACTGAATCTTCCAATTACCGTAGTTGATGACATTCCCGAAATTAAATCAGCAGATGCTTTGGCTGTTGATGAGGATGACCTTGCCAACGGCTCTCAGGCAACCAACAAAGACAGCCTAGAAGCAACGGGCAATTTCGATACGGTGGAAGGGGCAGATACCGTTGTCTCTTACCAGTTAGATCTTACTTCTAACCCGATACCAGGAGTAACTTCAGGTGGTCTTGCGGTGACGTTAGTTCAAACCGCGGTAAGCAACAACAACTTTACTTATCAAGGTCAAACACCTGATGGTAACTCAGTGTTCACGCTAGTTTTGAACGCTGACGGCTCTTACAAGTTTACGCTTGAGGGTGCGCTAGATCACTCAACTCAAGGCGAAGATACACTCATACTTGATCTCCCAGTCTTTGCGACCGATGTCGATGGCGATACGGCCGGTATTAACTTACCAGTGACGATTACCGATGATGTTCCAACCTTGCACGATGCGTCTATTTCACGTGTTGAGGGACAAGGCAGCCGCACGGTTCGTTTATTCCGAGACCCTGTAGAGGGGGATGATGACCTTGGTGCTGACGGCGCACAAGTGACTTCATTCTCGGCTGATGATTCAGGCATTTACTTTAAGCAAAACGGTGTTGATTCTGATTCTGTCGATTTGAACGGCAGCGACCAAGTCGTATTTGTTCACAAGGTTCTTGACGGAGTGGATACTGAAATCGGTCGTTTGGTTGTTCGAACCGATGGCAGTGTGTCATTCCGTCCGAATGACGACCTTGACCATACCGAAACCGACTCGATTGATTTCACCATCAACGTTGTTGCAACCGATGGTGATGGCGATATCGCAGATGCCGATGTGGATATCTCGATAAGAGACCGCAATGCGCAAATTGACACGTCTACCGTTACTGCGTTCGAAGACCAAGGGCGTGATGGTGTCGTTGTGGGCGTTGACTCTGCAAATACTCAGGACAACTTGTCGACGCTGGATGTTAGCCCTGCGAAAGTCGACTTGGTTATCAATTTACACGATATCGACCGTAACGAGAGCTTAGGTGACATCACTATTCGAGATGCTGATACTCACAACGGTACGTTCTACTACAGAGACGGCAGTGGCAACTACATTGAATTAACATCTGTGGGCAATACGGTTGTTCTCGACGCATCAAATGTTGAGCAGTCATTCAATGGTGAGCTTGTCTCGCTAGATAACTTGTACTTCGTACCAGATCGTCATACATCAACCGATCCTTCTGGTATCGATCCTCGTATCCGCGTGGAAATTCTTAACAATGGTACGCCAGATCATACGATTAATGGTCGTTTAGACATTGAAGTTGCTGCCGTTGCAGATATTGCAACGTGGACGGCAAGCAGCGAATTTAACTACTCGGTTGATGAAGATGGAAACAATGTCGCACTTAACATCACGGCTGAAACCCAAGACACTAGTAACCCTGAAGGCATTGTGTACGAGCTTGTCTTTACACAAGGAGAAGGTAACGCAGAGTTAGTCTATTCAGATGGTAGTGCGATACCAAAATCCAGTGGTGTTTATCTGGTGGATGCAAGCCGAATTGATGAAGTTCAAGTTGATCCGATAGATAACTTCTCGGGCGAAATCAGAATTGATGTCACCGCTATTACGACGGAAAACAACAATCCACTGCTTGGGAAAGATACCGCTCGCTCAGAAACCGAAACCATCATTATTGATGTAAACCCAGTTGCGGATAAAGGTAGTTTTACTGTAAACCGAATTAATGTGTTTGAGGATAATGCTCGAACTCAAAATACGGTAGACCCTGTCACTGATCACGACCCACTCCAATTAAGTGAAGTGATCACCATGAAACCATCAGCGGACTTAGATGGTTCTGAAGCGTTATTTGTGCGCATTTCTAACTTCTCAATTGATGGGGTTACTTTGGTGTGGCTGGACTCAGCAAACCCAAGTCAGATAGTAGAAGTGACCGACTCAGGCGGCAATGTACTCTATTACGAAGTGCCAGAGTCTGAATTAGCGAACGTCGAAGTTCTTCCTCCGTTGCACAGCAATGATGACTTTACTTTCAATGTCGAAGGCATTGTGAAAGACACAGCATCATTGTCTACCGGTACGACAGAAGATGTGTTGTCACTGGGCAGTAAGACTGTCATCGTTGGTGTAAAAGGTGTTGCTGACATACCAGACACGGTATTAATTGACGCGGGGAACGTTTGGAACCGATTCGTAGACGGAGATGTGGCCGGGATAGAGACGACTATTGAAGAGAATGGTGTTGTAAACCTCAACTTCTCGGTTGTATCAGGTGAAGTTGCCGATAGACCTCTGGATGATTCAGAAGCCATTACTGTTATCCTGTCCAACATCCCCGATGGTGTTCGTGTCGTAGATTCAGACGGTTCAAGCGTTGACCTCACCTTTGTTGGCTATGATGGTAACGGTCAACCGATTTACGAAGCAAACATCACTGGGCTGAATTTTAATTCCGGTATTCAAATTATTCCAGAAGCCTCTTCAACCGAAAACATTGCGATTACAGGGACGATCATTGTTACCGAAAATGATGGTCATAGTCGTGTGATTGAAAGAGAGGTAAGGATCAAGGTCGAACCCGTTATTGACGCTCAAGATAACTACGTTGTTCGATCGGAGGGAGATGAAGATACGCGCTTTGACATCGATTGGAAACCGACGCTCGTACAAAGCCCTGATACCGATGAATTCTTTAGTGATGTAACCATCTCTGGATTTCCTCCAGGCAGCACGGTCTATGTAGATGGTGTGGCACAAACGCTTGTTTCTGGAACACTAACGCTTTCACCGCAAGCCGGTGAATCAGAGCAAGATTTTTCCGCTAAAATCTCTCAAAGTGGCTATGTTCAAGTCCAGTTGGAGCAGGATTCAAGTACTGACTTTGACTTGACCACGACCGTCACTGTGAAAGAGATTGACCATGAATATGTTGACGCTTCGAATCCCGGTGAAGGTATCGCTGAGAAAACCATCAATGGTACGGTGAATGTCCAAGTTAATCCAATCGTTGAGCCAGAGGATAAAACGGGGGCAATAGATGACCAAACCCGTCTGCTTGTCACTGAAAGTGGTGGTGGTGCTACCGATATCGTGAAGTCAGACGATCAAGGTAACATTGACTTTACGATCAACACTTCTATGGGGGGCGAATCTGGTGCTCATATCATTAAATATCAAGAGTTTGATGCGTCTTCAGATGAAGTGGTGACTCAACTTGTTGTTCAATTTCACAATGTGGACCCTGAGATCCTCAACCAATTGGTTATCGTCGGTGCACTAAATGAAGGTGGAGGTCGTTGGACAGTAACCAATGAAGACAACTTCTCAATTAAAGCGCCGTCTGGACTTGATTTAACACCAAACGATGACAGTGACGATGGCGATAACGGTGGTCTCTCTCAAATTGGCTTAACCATTTACGCAGAAGTAAATGATTTGGGCGAAGATTTGGGCAACGAAAAAGATGCGACGGTCGTGCGCCAAACGGATGTGACACTTGAATTTCCTACCGTTCTCACACCGCAAATGAGTGTAGCGGCAGAGATTCAGGTGGCTGATGATGTCCAAATTCAAGCGTTGGAAGATAATTCTATCAACCTTGGTGCTCAGTTAACGTCGAAAGTTGATGCGATTAATGCAGATGGCGTGGAGGATGTCTTGACTATTATCGTCGATCCTTCAGCTCCTGGCATTCCTCCTGGTTTGGTGATCACGGGGACGGATATCGACTTTGTCAATGGCAAATACGTGTTCCAAGCCCATATCGATGCGAGTGGAAATATTACTGGCCTTGATGGTTTGACGATGCACTTGGCAGAAGATTACGCAGGTGATTTCGATTTACCAATTCGGTTCGTCACTAAAGACACTGAGTCCGGTGATGAAAAAGAAAATAATGTTCAGTTTCCAGTTCAGGTTTTACCGGTTGCAGACGTTCCGAGTTCAGCCGGGGATCAGCCGTTGGATAGCGATGTCACACCAAATGTAAGAGTAGATATCGTCGGTACTTTCGGCTTGGATGCAAACAAACAACCTGTGACTGATCTAAATAACGACGTTCCCACGGCGGATGGTGTTGGTTACGAAGATGGCTTAATCCAACTTAACTTGAGTGTTGATTTTGCCGATCAATTTAACAACACTCAAGGTGGTCGAGAAACACTAACGAACATCAAGTTAGAGCTTGATGACACAACATTAGGTGAGTTTGTTGATGCCAATGGTAACAGCTTAGGAACCAGTATTGAGTTTAATGAAGCTGAGATTTTAGCTGGTGCGCTTGACAATGTTCTGTTTAAGCCAAAAGAAAATTACCCCGTAGGTGGTGGCCAAAATACCGTCAAGATTAATATCGAGGGAGAAATTACTGATGAAGCTGTGTTTGATCAGTCTATCTTGAATAACTCTGGCGATAATATAGATGTAAGAACCTTCACTGACGATGTCACATTTGAAGTTACGCCAGTCGTTGATGACATTACCATTACAGGTGCCGATCCGACGCAGCCAATCACGGTGATTGGCGACGAAGATACTTTAATTTCGCTTAATCAATCAGGGTCTGGTGTTTCGATCAGCCTGAACGATAATGACGGTTCTGAGAGTTTCGTTTCACTCAAGTTAACGGGGCTTCCTGATGACTTTATCGTTAAATCCAATTCCTCTGATTATGTTGTTAAGAACAACGGTGGGGGCGAATGGAGTATTCAACTAAAAGATCTCACTCAGACGTCCATTGACCTGAGTGACATCCAAATTAAACCGCCAAAACACTTTAGTGGCGAGGCTGAGATAGGTATTACGGTCTTCATTCAAGAGGAGTTGCTACAAGTTCCAACGGAACGAAACAACAACTTTACGCTTATTGTCAATCCTATTGGTGATGATGTTGATGTGAATCCCGATACTTCGGCTGCAGGTAATGAGGGCGAAGACATTGTTATTAATGTAAATGCGTTAGTGGTTGATAACAAAGAGTCCATCGGAGATGGTGCAAACTACCAGGAAAATGATCCAGAGACGCTGAGAGTTGAGGTCTCCAATGTCCCTGATGGGGCGAGTGTTTCATTACCTGATGGGACCGTGTTTACTGACCAAGGCGGCGGCATTTTTGTCTTAGAAATCAATGCTCAAGACTTGGATCAAGTGGTGTTTAATTCTGGGGATCGCAACGATAACTCATGGGATGGTTCGCTGCATTTCAAAGTGCAAGCCGTTGATACTGGGCTCGATGGCAGTCAAAGCTTGGGCTCCGCAGAGGAGTTTGATGTCACTGTTGATGTTGAAGCAGTGAACGATCGTCCAGAGTTCGTCAACACCGTGGATGTGGAAACACCAGAAGATACGCCATTGCTGCTTGATGGTTTCAGCATTACCGATATTGATGCCGTACTCGATGATCCGAATGCTGAATACGTACTCAATGTGAACGTCGACAGCGGTATCTTGGAGCTTAATCCAACGCTCATCACTACTTACAACCTAACCGTGAGCGGTGATGGTACGGACTCCGTTGAACTGAAAGGCACAGTGGCCGATCTAAACAATGCCATTGCAGACGGTCTGATTGAGTTTAATCCAGACCTGAACTTCTTTGGTGACGTTCAGGTGGACGTGACAGTCGATGACCAAGGTAATGAAGGTATCGTAATTGGTGGGGTAGATGACACCCTAAATACCAACAGCAGCAGCTTCAATATTGAAGTGACAGCGGTGAATGATACCCCAGAAACTACGCCAGTGACGCTACCGGATATTGAAGAAGATAGTGGTGTGTTCTCCATCTCTGAAGCGGATCTTATTGCGAATGCGACAGACGTAGAGAACGATAACCTCACGGTCAGCAATGTTCAGTTAACGGATCCGAATTCGGGCATCATTACTTTCAACAGTGGCACGGGAGAGTGGGAATTTACCCCAGCACCAGATTACAACGGTCCAGTTGAAATCACGTACACCATTACAGATGATGGCACGACAAATGGTGCATCCGATCCTAAATCGGTTAACGGCAGCGCATCGTTCAACGTAACGGAAGTCAATGATGCTCCAACGACGTCTGAAGTGACACTTTCTGATATCGCAGAAGACAGTACGGCGGTTGATATTACCCAAGCTGATTTGTTGGCGAATGCGTCTGATATTGAAAACGACACCTTGATGGTGAGTAATGTCCAGTTGGTTGACCCAAGCAGCGGCACATTGGATTTCGACAACGTAACAGGTACATGGTCATTTACTCCTGCGCCTGGCTACAACGGCAAGGTCGATCTGACCTACGACATTACCGACAACGGTACAACGAACGGTGTTTCTGATCCTCAAACGGTGTCAGGAACGGCGACCTTCGAAGTCACTGAGGTGAACGATGCACCGGTAACATCAGAGGTAACGTTGAGTAGTACGGAAGAAGATGGTGGTTCGGTAACTATTACGGCTACTGAGTTGCTGAGCAACGCAAGTGATCCTGAGTCAGACAACTTGACCGTCGATAATGTTGTGTTAGTGGATCCAGCTTCCGGCACGCTGACTCAAGTGAGTGCGACAGAGTGGACGTTTGAACCCGCAGCAGATTTCTTTGGTGACGTTAATTTCACTTATGAAATCACAGATGACGGAACCACTAACGGCGCTCCAGACCCAATTACAATCTCGGGCACAGCAGTGTTGAATGTTGAAGCTACCAATGACGCACCTGAAATCACTGCAACGTCGGTAACGGATACGATCAATGAAGCTGATGGCCAGAAAGTAACGGGTATTAGTGTGAGTGACGTCGACTTTGCGGGCGCACAAGCAAATGAAAGCATGACCGTGACTCTTACAGTTACCGAGGGCGACCTTCGTGTCGAGCCGCCAGCAGGTAGTGGTGTGACTGTTGGGGCGGGGATGGCTGGTGAAATAACCCTAATGGGCACACCAGATAATATTAACTCTGTTCTTGGAGCAACAGACGCTTCTGAGGGTGTATTTGTGGATGCAGGAGATGTCAACGCAGCTTCAATCACTTTATCGGTGAAAGTCGAAGACAACGGCGTGTACTTCGAAAATGCGGGTACCGCATTGGAAGCGAATCAAGATTTCACTATCAATGTGACACCTGTAGCTGATGCACCTACATTGAGTATCAATCCTCAGTTTAATTACATTCGTCAAATTGCGGCTAGCCAAACCGCGAGCAGTCAAGGTTTAGCGATTGTCGGAATCATGGCGGCGCTTACTGATATTGACGAGGTGCTGTCTTTGGAGCTAACGGGCGTACCAGCTAGTGCTGAGGTAACAAGTGGCGTTTCTCCATCAGGCATTAGCTTCGATGGTACCACTTGGACAGTACCAAGCGATGAAATTGATACGCTAGAAATTGTCGCAACAGATACTAACAGTGGTATTGATGTCGGTTCTTACGATATTTCGCTTACGGCGATATCAACGGAATCTAATGGCGATGAAGCGCAGTCTTCACCTGTCCAAATTAGTTTGAATGTGAGTAGTGATAGCGACGATATTGACCAGTCAACCGCAGTGGACGACAGCTATTTAGTCGGCGGAGACACAGGTATCAACTTGATTGGTGGAGACGGTGACGACGTTATTCTGGGTGGTGATGGTGATGACGTGCTTATCGGTGGCTTAGGTTCAGATATCTTAACGGGTGGAGACGGCAGCGATATCTTCAAGTGGACGGTAGATTCCGTTGATGAAGGGGCAGTGGATACCATTACTGACTTCACTGTTAACGAAGACAGCATCGATTTACGTGAAGTTATCTCTGATCTCAATAACTCAATGATCGACATGGATGATCTGCTTGGTCACATTTCGGCAGACTACGATGCATCGACGGAAAGTGTTTCTCTGAACATTACGACGGATGCAAATGTTCAACAGACTATTGTCGTGGAAAACTTAGGTACTTCAATCGACTTCAACGGTCTCAGCTCCAATGAGATTGTAGAGTCATTGCTCAACAACGGTGTTATTGATAACGGATAAACCTGTATACAACACAAAAATGGGCGGCTCTGATAAGCCGCCCATTTTTTTCGGGAAAGCTTGATTTTAAACAGGAGTATTTGAATCGAAATAGAAATAAAGAGCGAAGCAAAGGGGTTATCTTGTTACGACGTTATAGTGATAGTTGGAAATTAAAATAGCGATAATTTGACGTTAAATCGCCTAAACGTGGATGTCTAGCAAGCTGCCAATGATTTCATTGTTTTTCTCTATGACAGACGCGCCAACTCGGTTATAACCAGCGGCTTGTGCGAGGTTGCTGAGAGATTCAACTTTTTGAGAGGGAAGGCTAGGTGTTGAGGCTGTTATTGCGACATCCGCAACCGCAGCTAAATCGATGTTGTGATCAGAAAGCTTTTCTTTTACCTTACTTACATTATTGCTAATGCCATGTGCAGCTTTCTCGGCCATTTGTTGTGACATCTGAACGATGTGGTATCCAGATTGAATTCCCGATACAGGCATATCACTACTCCCAACATTATGATAGTGAGAGCATAGGTGGAGTTTATAAAACGTTCAAGTGTTTTATATCAATGACTTGATTAGGCAAACAGTTTGGCAAGCATTTCTCTTTCTTCACCAGATAGAACCGGTTTTTGCGCTTTATTTAGTTTCACGCTGATCTCACCTTGTAATGACTTTAACTGACTTGCCGTTAAATCACTGAGCTTTTGCTTAAGTTCATTAAATTGTTGTGCGTTCATCTCAATACCTTCGTCGTGATTCGGTTTATCCGTCGTTGCCCGAAATTCTTCATCCTTTGGATACAACATATTTATTCAACCAAAATAGATTAGAATTTGATCGATTGCTTTTTGTCCGAATATTGTCAAGGTGTGTTAAGTGATACGTCAGATCTTTCCTAAGAAGGTACATAATTACCCACTTTGGGGTAGATGGAAACGTAAAAAGAAAAAGGGAAGCGATATAGCGCTTCCCTCTTACATATGGTTTGAATGTTACTAACTTACCCTGACGGCAAACTTACTAGCAAGTGAATGAAGCTCTGGGAGCATGCGATAGATAAGATGAAGTTGCTGCAATACCATGCGGGCAGAGCTGTCGTCTTCATCGCGCCATTCGTTTAAGCGTTGCTCGAGTCCAGCATCATCAATATTAGATAGGTCACACTCCTCACAATGCTGGTGAAGCTGTTTATGAAGTACATCCAGATGCTGATGAATACAACGGTGAGCATCTAAAACGAGTTTATGAATTGACTCATCTTCGATGCGAGTTCTGTGCGCGCCTAATGCAGAAATATAGTTCAACATTGCGTGATTTAACGTTAGGAAGCGAAAACTTTCATCAACAGCTGCGCGATATTTGCCAGGCTCCGCCAGCATCGTACTAATCGCAGAAGAGAGTGAGGCATCATTATTGTGGGCCTGGCGGCGAGCGATACGGTAACTCAAATTGTCTTTCTTGCCGATTCTATACTGACCAATGATCTGATCGAGATACTGCTTGTTCGCCTCTATCGCATCCGACATAACTTTGTGAAGCCTTCTCGACTGCCAGTCGGGCAAAATAACTAATACAGCTCCTACTGCAAGCACACACCCGATGAGGGTATCTGCTAGTCTAGGAAGGACAACTGCGTAACCTTCACCTAGTTGATTAAATAAGAAGAGGACGAGCAGTGTAATAAAACCAGTCGCGTACCCATAGTTGTTCATCCGGAAGGCGAAAAACATCACACCAGAGATAACGATAAATACTAACTGGCTTTCTTGAGAAGGGAAAAAAGTCAGCAATGGTACACCAATCAACAAACCAGCTAATGTACCTATTACTCGCGCCGTCAATTTTTGGCGAGTGGCACTGTAGTTCGGTTGGCATACGAATAAAGTGGTTAAGAGTATCCAGTAACCTCGGTCGATGTTGAATATTTGAATGATTCCATAGCCAATCGTTAAGGCAATTGACATACGTAATGCATGCCGAAACAGCATCGAATCTTTGTGTAAATTTGCTGATATACGCTGCCACATCGCTTTTAGCGTGTGTGGGTTGGTATCGGCGAGGGTATCTTCTTCGAGGCCTTCAACATCTGGGTTGTTAATGTTATTAAGTTGTTTTTCTACCGTCGCTAAGTTATTGAATAAATATGTTAACTGCATCAGCAGACGTTTCCAGTGCCCTTGCTTTTGTTCTTCTAGATAAGCAAGAGAGTTTTGTACTTCAGCTAATGCCAGAATAGATTGATCGGTATGGGAGTATTCATTTCCTAGCTGAATGGCTAGTGCAATATCACGACACGCTTGGGCTTGAGACTCCAAAAGATATTTAAAACGAAACAGCACATCAGAACGTTCAAATTCGGTCGCTAAATCCTGATAGCGATAATGGCTAGAACTGACGCGTTCGTGAATGTCTTGAGCGATGAAATAAATATTTAAAAATCGGTCACTAGGCCCATCAATGTGACCCCGTTTCGATCGGTTAAGTAATGTGGTTTTACAAGCGTTTAGTGCCGTAACCGTGGCAGCATTGCATTTTGCAGCTTCAATCCGCAGCGGTTGTGGCGTCAAGTTGGTCACAGGGTGAAAAAGCTTGGCTTTCGCATCAAGATAATTCGCCATTTGGAAGAACACATTGGCTAAGCTTTGTTGCACCGGTTGAAGAGGCCAAAATATCTGCCAAATCATGGACATGAAGTAATACCAGGCGGCACCAGTCAAAAGCAGTAGTGGCTGAAACCAAATGTTGGTGCTTTCATGTGCGCCAAGCATAGTATAAATAGCGATCAGCAACGAACCAAAAGCAATACTCGCGTACTTAGGACCTATCGCCCCAAGAATGATGAAGCCGAAGGTTGAGATAAATAATCCCAACGCAAACGCCCATGGGGTATCGAACAAGATTTCAATTGAAAAAGCAGCAAGCGCAAAACAGAGAACGGTGAGAATCAGAGCCTTGATGCGTCCAGTGAAACTGTCATCACTTTCAGCCAAAGCAGCAGCAATAACGCCTAATATTAATGGCGTTATCAGCGTGTTTTGCTCGAAGTACCAAGTTGGGATAACCACACCCAGTAAGGTAATGAGGATAAGAACGCTGTAATTTATCGTCTTGTTTGCCCAATATAGCCGAAATTTAGAAGTTGCTTGCACAATGCGCCTTATGTTTCCGATGAAGAACAGGGGGAATACTACCAGACCCACTATAGCGCGTTTATGATTTACTTTAAGAAAAATTCGTGGTTGCTGAAAAAATCAGCAGGGATGTCATTGACTTATATTAAAGCTGCCAGGTCATGTATTGAGGATTGTAAAGCCAGCTTCAAATAACCTCAGCTTTAGGTTATTAAATCGACAGTAATGTGAATTTTATTAAAGAATAGAAGAAGAAGCTTACTTAGGTGCTCGCCGTTGCTACAATTTAGCACCTTAAAATGATATAAATCGACAACTTCTAAACTAAAAGGCGCACGTTTCATGCAGCTTACTGCCACTAGCAAAGCACAGTTTTTTATTCAAAATGAGTACCATCACGTCGAAATAAAAGAGAACAGTGTTTTATTAAGCTCTATAGGCAGTGAAGAACATATTCCTTTTACGATCTGGAATGGCAAAGTTAGCGTAAAGCGTGGGTTATTATGGAGCTCTTTACAGTTTTTTGCTCATGAACACGAAGGCAAACAACAAAGCTGGCTAGTCCAAGGTTTACCGTGGCCACAATGCCGAAAGTTCGCGCTTGAGGCCGTTCGTCAATATCAAGAGTGGCACAACACTCAGTGCCGAAAACTGGCTGAGTATCTACCTAAGTGGGAAGAAGAGCTTTACAAACTAAAGCACTTGCCTGCTTACTTATCGCATTCTCAAGTGGTCTCCTGGGTTGAAAGCCTTAACCAAGAGTTAAGCGAGATGAAAACCACCCTAGAAGAAGCCAAAATGCGAATGCCGAATCGTATGTCGCAAATAGAGCCTTGGCTCATTGATACCTCTGAGGCGCTTGGTGAGCGTAATCGCGATTGGCTAGAAGCAGAACGTCCAAATTGGGAAGTGCTGTTTAATCAAATTGAATCCTCTCCTTTGAATTTATCCCAGCAATATGCGGTATTGCTCAACGACGACCACAACTTAGTTCTTGCTGGTGCCGGCTCGGGCAAAACCAGCGTTTTAGCCGCACGAGTTGCCTATTTGTTGCAAAGCCATCAGGCTCAAGCAGAAGAGCTTCTCATGTTAGCGTTCGGTCGTGATGCGGCGACTGAAATGAAAGAACGCTTAGTAGATAAAGTGGGCATGGCGGCAGACGGTGTGCGCGTCAACACATTCCATCAGTTGGGTTTGTATATTCTTAAACAAGTCGAAGAGCAACCTGTCGAAATTAGTCCTTTAGCGTTGGACGAAAATCAACGAACAGCATGGTGTGTAGACTGGTTGAAAAAACATTGGATGACACCCACTAACTTTAAACGTTGGCAAAAACATTTAGACAAATGGCCGATTGCGTACCTAAAAGGGGATGATGAGTTAGGAAGCCATTCAGAAAATCCAAAACTGATCGCTTGGCTAGATTCGCAGCTGTCTCATTTAGCGGCGGTAGGGTTGACCAAAAAGCAAGTACAAGAAAAGCTCGTAAACCACCAAGACTATACGCGTTTAAATAGTGAACTCGCCTTATGCTGGCCATGTTTTACAGCGTGGCAAAAAATGCTTAAAGAAAGCAACCAAGTGGATTTCCCAACCATGATCAGTCGTGCGACAGATTATGTGAATAAAGGGAAGTTTGTCTCGCCATGGCGCTTTATTATGGTCGATGAGTATCAAGATATCTCTCCAGATCGTCTGGCATTGATTGAAGCACTGTGTGAATCCACTCAGAAACAAGCAGGTGCCACGTTATTTGCTGTTGGCGACGATTGGCAAGCGATCTATCAGTTTGCAGGAGCGGATGTCGATCTTATCACTGGCTTTAAAGAACGCTTTGCTCACTCTACCGTTCATCACTTAGATACAACTTATCGTTTCAACAATCAGATTGGTGATGTAGCGAATACATTCGTGCAGCAAAACCCATCGCAGTTGCCGAAAACACTAAACAGCCACAAACAACGCAAGCAGAAGAGCGTACATACAGCGCCGAGCAATCAAGTGGAAAAGATCTTGGACCACTTGAATCAACAAGCCAAGCAAACCAAGTCAGTTTTATTGCTAGGACGTAACCATTATCATAAGCCCGATTTGTTCGACGATTGGTTGCGACGTTTCCCTAATCTCGATATTCGCTTTATGACTTGCCATGCGAGTAAAGGACGCGAAGCTGACTTTGTGATTATTCTTTCTGTGGATGAGGGGCAATTCCCCGCTAAGAAGAAGCAAATTCACATTGATGGTGCGTTGACGGAATCCAAAGACAAATTCCCTTACGCAGAAGAGCGCAGGCTATTTTACGTGGCGATTACACGTGCGAAAGAGAAGGTTTGGATCACGCATACTGGCGCGGGATCTGCATTCGTTCAAGAGCTCGTTAATGGTGATTATCCCATCGTGACTTCCCGTTAAATGCAACGTTTAGAATGTTAAAAACAGCAAAGGCGATACTTGGTATCGCCTTTGCTTTATTTGGTTGGCATCAAAGCTTACATGCGCTCAGCAAGATAGGCTTCGTAATCCGGAACTTCGATGTCTACTTCTTGCTCAAGAAGAGGGGAGTTAAACAGGAACTTAGCGGTGGCTCGGTTCGTTGCTACAGGAATATTCCAAACACTAGCAATACGAAGAAGCGCTTTAACATCTGGGTCGTGAGGTACGGCATTCAGTGGATCCCAAAAGAAAACGAGAACGTCGATTTTGCCTTCTGAAATGAGAGCGCCTAGTTGTTGATCACCGCCCATCGGACCACTGATCATGCTCTTGATCGCAAGTCCAGTTTCTTTACTCAGCATGTGTCCTGTCGTGCCAGTTGCGTAAAGGAAGTGACTCTGTAGCTTTTCTTTGTTTTCTTTTACCCAGCGAAGTAGCTCAGGTTTGCAGTTGTCGTGAGCGACCAAAGCCACATGTTTATGGGTTGGCATGGTACGAATGGTTTTTTGCATCAAGATGTTTCCGTTTATATGATTTTAAAATTGTTGTGACTCAATAGAACACGTTTTTGGTCTTTCAATCAACAGCCTTAACACGGAATGTCGGCCTATATTCTGACGGAGATAACGATTCTTCGATCGTGTCGTCATGAAGCGTCTTCGGAGTCAGTGGTTTGATGGTTGGTGAGGCATGTTTGTCATAAGCTTCACCCCTTAAGTAATGCGTTGCTTGCATCACGGAAAGCCGACCTTGCTGCACCATTTTATCTGTTGGTGCGAAGAGCACTTTGTTACGTAACAGGCCTCGATATACACCATGACTTAAGTACACAGAAACTAAACCGATCTCCTCAGCTTTGCCGGCACTGCGCAGCTCACTGATGGCCGCTTCAATCGCCACTGCACTGCCAACAATGTAATCTATATTTCCCGTATCGATCACACGTTGAACTAGGTTACGTTGTAACTCCTTGTCGTTGTCTGCCCAAAATGAGTCAACAATGTTGATATCACTTCCTTGTATCGCTTCATAAAATCCGGCAGTAACGGGTTTCGTACCACCACGAGTTCGCGGCCCCAAAAGTAAGGCAATGTTGGTCTTTCCTGACCCCTTTGGATGACGAGCTGCCAAATATTGACCCGCTTCGTATCCCATCCAATGCCAGTCAACACCGACAGTCCCTTTTAGCAACTCACTTTGTTCTTCATCCAAGTCGAGTTGGTTCACAGTAGCAAAAACGGGAGTATTCCCTACCCAATTTTTAAGTGAATGCTCGTAAGCCTGTGGGTCCACGGTCCCAAGGATAACTGCATCTGCTCCCCATTGGTTACACAGTGCGAGTTGTTGTTCTTGACGGGTTTTGTTTGGGTAGCCGCCCGCTTCAAGAACTCGTAGCTCGACACCTTCTCTTTTCGCTTCGGACACCATTCCATAGTTTACTGACAACCAGTATGAATCCTTTAGGTGAGGGTATATTGCACATATTTTCTCTGCGGCAACCGCTGGCAAAGAAGCAACGAGGGTTAAAGTGGCTGCAGAATGTTTGAAAAATGTGCGAAATGCGTGTTGATTTTTAACCATGAAATGAAGTTCGTTGGCATAGATTAAGTAAACACTGCAAAATATAACGTAATATGTCGCTGAACACGAACATTAAGGTCATGAAAATATGCTGCTAGCAACTGCAAGCATCGGTCGTAAACTTTTGTTGTCTTTCATTGCGATGGCAATACTGGTCATGTTATCGGCACTTATTGGTGTGTCTGGATTTTCTTTGGTTGCCAAAACCGAAAGAAATGTCGTGGATTCTGCGATTCCCGCCATGATTGAGGCGAGGCAAGTCTCTGAGTTGAGTACTCGTATTATTTCGTCTGTACAAATGTTGTCGAACGCAAGAAACGAGCAGGAAAGAAAGGAGTCAGGGCGAGTGCTGTTCGAACAGCTCGAGTCTTTACTCACTCACATCAAGGAGCTCGGGAGTGAGTCGTTCGATTCTCAATTGTTAGAAGCTTTAGAGAATAACGTCCAGAACGTTATCGACAATTTGGCAGAACTCGGTGTTTCGGTTGAAAAAAAGCTGTGGCTTGCAAAAGAGATAGATACTCGTGTTGAAGAAATGCGTCTGCTCAGTGAAGAGCTAGAACAACTAACTCGTACGCAAGTTCAGAATACAAGCACCATTGCTGTTGCTAACGTCACGCATATTTATGACTTATTAGAATCGAATAAAAAATCGCAAGTTTATCAGGCGCTAGATGCACTGGTGGAGGTCGATCTTGATCTGACTGAGCGATTGCATGAACTGCACTTGTTGGCCTTTAAAATGTTGAATCAGATTGAAGAGGCTCGGACATTAACGAATATTGAGCGAATTCAACAGGTTCAAAGTGATTTCGATAGCAACCTCAAAATTATGCAACGCCGTGTACTCGCTGTGGAAGATCCTACGCGCTCTAAGCAAATGAGCCAACTGCTCATAGAGCTTGGTAAGCGTCAGGTCGTATTTTCTATACTGATGCAGCAATACGAGAATAACGAACAGTCACAACAACTGATGCAAAAGACATTAGAGTTGTTCTCAGAGCTGAATGGCACGGTCAACAAATTGGTTGATGATTCAAACAAAACCACTACCGTCGCTGTAGACCAATTGACCAGCACACTGAAATTCGCTCAGTGGTCTTTAACCGTTATTTCAATTGTTGGTTTGATTGTATTGGTGCTGATTTTATGGCGTGTGGTGTACCTTTCTGTTGTGAAGCGGTTAGCTGAATATTCCGCTGCGTTGCTGTCTGTGGCGCAGGGTAACTTAGCGGTTGAGTTGGAAGTGAAAGGCAAAGATGAGTTGGCGCATATGGGGCAGGCCATCATCACGGCTCGTAATACCGCGCAAGCACTAAAAGTGGTAGCAGAGGGTGAAGCTCAAGCCAAGCGAGAGCTTGAGGAGCATAAAGAGCATTTAGAAGAGCTCGTTGAGCAGCGCACTTCGCAGTTAAAACAAGCAAACCGCCGTTTGAATGAAGAGGTTTTGAATCACGCTAAAGCTCGCAAGCAAGCAGAGCAAGCGAGCCGAGCAAAATCGGCATTCTTGGCGACGATGAGCCATGAGATAAGAACGCCAATGAACGGAGTGTTGGGGACAGCACGCTTGTTGATTGACTCAGGCCTCAACCCAATTCAAAAGCGTTATGCGGAAATCATTAATCGTAGTGGTAAAACGTTGCTCGCGATCCTTAATGATGTACTGGATTACTCCAAGATTGAAGCGGGGCATTTAGAAATTCGTCACATGGGCTTTGATTTACACCAAATGGTGGAGGACACTTTCCAGTTAATGAACAGTCGAGCACAAGAGAAGAAGCTACTGTTCTCCTACCATATTGAAAGTGATGTTAGTCGCTACTGGAAAGGGGATGTCACCAGAATCAGTCAGGTGCTGAACAATCTTGTTGGTAACGCGATTAAGTTCACTGACGAAGGAGAAATTGATATCTACGTTAGCCTGAACCCTGAGGACGAGTCGCAAGTCCTGTTTGAAGTATCAGACACTGGAATAGGAATTGCCAAAAAATATCAGAGAACGTTGTTTGATGCCTTCACGCAAGCTGAAGGTGGGATGAGCCAAACTGGAGGTACGGGGCTTGGACTTGCCATCAGTAAGCGAATCATTGAAGCGATGGGCGGTGTTTTAGAAGTCGATTCCGAAGAGGGAAATGGTAGCCGATTCTGGTTCTCTATTCCGTTAGAGGAAAGCGAACCTGTTGAAACAGGAACCGTGGCAACCGCACGTTGCAAAGTGAAAGCAAAGGTCTTGCTAGTAGAAGATAATGAAGTCAACCGAGTGGTCGCGGAAGGCTTTCTAGAAAGCATGGGGCATCAAGTCGTGATGGCAGAAAACGGCTCACAAGCAGAGCAACTGATCAGCACACAAGATTTTGATATCGCTTTGGTCGACATCAACCTCCCTGATTGTGATGGAACTGAGTTGATCCAACGCTTAAAGCGGATTGAGTGTAATAAGCCGGCCAATAAAGCGCTTGCCGTCACGCCAATGATTGCAGTGTCTGCACACGTTTTTGCGGAAGAAGTTGAGCGCTATCTAGCCGCTGGTTTTGACGGATACTTGCCTAAGCCATTAGCAAAAGAGGCACTCGCGGCATTGATTCAGGATGCGCTAGACGGAAAGCCGTTGTTGTTGCCACAAAATGCCGACTGTACCCCGTTTGATCAAATTTCACCTCAAGAACAAGAGCTACAATCAAAGGTCGTTCAAGCACCTAAAATAAAGGAACCCGATGTGGTTATCATTAATCCGAGCGTGATTGAGTCCGATATGAAAATATTGGGCAGAGATAAGATGTTGCACATTATTAATCTGTTTAGAGCCACCAGCACCGATGTATTAAGCAAGCTGCAAGCGTCTGCTGAGGACAATGATAGTAAAGAAGTAAAGAACCTTGTCCATAAATTAAAGGGCAGTGCAGGAAGTTTAGGACTAACTGCGCTAATGAACGCTTGCCAAGCAATTGAAGCCGCGCCTCAACCTCTAGATACCTATAATGCGACTAAAGATGATTTAGTTTCTCAAGTGTCTGCATCAATTCAAGCTCTGGATGAGTTAATGGCGAAGTAATCCATCGAGCATTGAAAATAAAAAAACCTCCGGCTTTCCGGAGGTTTTTTCTATTCGGTCATGTCATCTTCCCACTCGAATCGAGTGTCTAGGGCATAAGGGTCATCATCAAAAGGATGTTCCACTTTGCCACGCAAGTATTCGAGTTGATGCTCAAGCATATTGACCGTTTCGTAGTCTCCCTCAGAACAAGCAACGTAAATCTGTTGTTCAAGAGCGGCAATGTTATCTCGGATACCCATGAGAACCCCCTTAAATCATCATCGATTCTCAAAACGATTATAGTCAAGTAATCCAAATTCGATCGGTTGTTTTGTACGGTACCAACTGTGTAAACGATCGCTAAATGACCAGAATTTTTCTGAGCTTCTACGAATCGCAAAATTATCCAATAACTTAACGTAATCGGACTCGTTTTGGATGGCACTAAATTGATCGACAAAATCTTTTACTTGGTTTTCGTTGATCGAGAAAAATGCTGCAGGATAGCTTCCCACAACGCCGCGTACAATGGTCATGTCATCGTTAGCAAAGTCACGGTTACTTTCTTCATCAAACAAGCTAGAGATGTTTGTGTGTGCATTGTTGTGAAGTAAGGTGAACAGTTCATCTTCCCCTGATTGACTTCTCACCATAAGCATAGTGATTTGCGGAACGGTTTTTAGGCCTTCACCACGAACGTGGTCAATACGTTTTAGTTGCTTTTCACTACTCGCAGAAAGAGCCGTGTCTTGAATTTCGTAGCGAGGCAGAAGCACATCTGAAACATGTTCGCTCAACAACTCCACCAACTCCGTTTTTGGAGCGTCACTCTTATACTGAACGCTGGTTGGTTGGTTAAACGGCTTCACATTTCGTTGTAAAAAGTCACTCAACTGCGGGCTTTGATCTTTATACCAGCTAGATTGCAGTTCATGGCGCATATCGGCGGGTAACAACGAGATAAAGTTACTTTCGCCTTCTAGACGCAAGAAATCCATAAACATTCGTGTCATGAGCTGATGGCCGAAGTTACCGTAAACGTCAAACCCAGCAACAAGCAAATAGTGGATACGCTCTAGTAACGCGTAGTCAAGAATCCACACTGTTTTAGGCTGCTCACCAACTAACCCTTGAACAACAGAAGCACTATCAAAATGGCGGAATATCGTTAATGCCGCATTATGGTTGGTGCCATTACCGTCCCAAATTACATCGGTGGATAGGTTTTCACCTTCTTTAAACCAGTTATTAGTGAACTCAGATTTAGCCTCTAGGTAGCGAGCTTGCTGGCGCGCGTACTTGACCCAGTTGGTAACAGGTAGCGTGTTACTTTCTTGTTCTGCCGGTAGTTTTAGATTATCAGCCTGAGATCGGTAAAACTCATTTACTTCTGGGATGTCTGCTTTATCTGGATCAAGGAAAAACACCCAAAAGCGATCATTGATAACATTCAATGCCAGTTGGCCACGACAAACTGGGCCTTTGATGTATGCCATTATTGTATTTTGTGCATTATCTAGCATGAACTTAAAGCGCGACTTCACTGGAAGGTCGATGAATGATGTCATCGGGTTTGCAGCAACTTCTGGTTCATAACTCGGTAGCTGACTAACCATGTAATCAGCATCAATAAACCAAGTTTTCCAGTTCTCTATGCGTTGCTTGTTTAACGCGAATGGCATGTGAGTTTTATCTACGATGGTCCCTTGCTCTGGAATAATTCGATAAAACACACGTTCAACCCCTGGATCATCGTACGGGCGACGCGTTGAAATACGTTTGACGGGCTGTCCTGGTGGTGTAGCAGAGCGGACGAGCGTGAAGAATCGGGGATCTTCATCGAGTTCCGAAAAGTAGAGATGAGATAAAAACAAATGCTCATATATATACCTAGCCATCAGCTGATTTTTCAAATCAGAGTGGTTAAGTAATGCTTCGTACTTATCTATTTGCGCTTGCTCTTTCTCACTAACAGGTCGGTGAACGTTCATTATTGCGCCGTTTTCCAACCAAGTCATGAGTGTGTGGTATTCACTGTTTGATAGGTTTGGCATACCAAAAGGCATTCCCCAGGTCGGGTTATCCTTTTCGTATTGCTCGTATTCTTCAATCGTTGGACAGGTTTGCTCTCGGTCTATCGAAAAGTCAAAGCCTTCTAACTGGACTTGGTCAGGCAATGGGTGGCGCTCTTTTTGTTGTAGCAAACGTGCGATAAGGCCTGCATCAATGTTGGCTGCCATGCTTTGATCACGTTCGTTGAGAACCGGATGAAAACCCGCATCGCGCCACTCTTGGGTTGTTTCTGCATCTTCGAATAAGCGTGTTGGTGCTGCGGCTGTGAGTCTTGTTCCTTCATATACCAGTGCTTTACTCGCACCACGGTCAATGCCCTCAACAGAAGAGAGCTTAAGTTGACATGGTGCATCGTAGCACGCGTGGCAGACGACACAGCGGTTATCCATAATGGGTTTAACTTCGCTTTGGAAGAAGTTTGCTTGAGGGGTTTCCACGTCAACTGTGCGTTCACGCACGAGCTGTGGACCAAACAGTTGGTCATAGTTAAGACCAGCATAGGTTGCACAGCCGGCAAACAAAGTAGCAATGCAAAGTGTAAAAATTAAGCGCAAATTCATTGAGTTATTTTACGTGATTCGAATTTGCATTAATTAAAGCAAAATAAGCGGTCAATTACCAAAAGTTGGGCCAATTAGCGTTAATTTTTCTGTTGATTGTCTGAGCGCTTGAAAATGTAACCCTGGCGGTGGACTGTCTGAATTCTGTCTGTTGGAACGCCTTCGTGAACTAGACGCTTTCTCATTCTGCTCATGTGCATATCGAGTGCTCGATCATGTTCAGTAAATTCACGTTTTAGTACTGTTTCGTAAAGAAAATGCTTACTTAGTACTTGATCTTGATGGTGAGTGAGAGTTTGCAGCAGCTTAAATTGAATGCTTGTTAACTGAACAGATTTCTTGTTTGGCAAGTAATTGAGTACCACAGAGTGAGTGCGCTTATCTAGTAATAGCTCCTCATCATTATGGTGAACGCCGTTGTGTTGGCATTGGTAAGTTTTTCCATTTGAAACCTTGGAGTCAAGCACACGGGTACCTTAATTATTAATAGTAGTAAAACGTATTATCATTAATATTTATATAAAAGCAATCAGGTACTTTATGGGCACTGTGATATGCGTAGACAATCTTAATATTTGAGATTAACAGTAGTGATGAATGGTGCGATGGCGCTCTGAACTAAAGTGCTATTGGAGTGCGTATTAGCTACAAATAACGGTGTAATGTTAGGCGAAGATAGAAAGAATTCTCATTTAGTAAATTCGCTTATCCGCTATTTGTGAACTATACATTCTGTTGCAGGAAGCACTTTTCTAATACACACAGAGGTTTATATGACAGCGAAATATGGCGTTAAACGCCGATTAGCGATTCTTGCCGCCGCTTTAATCGGTGCGACAAGTAGCAGTATCGCAGCAGAGAAACCAAATATTCTCGTCATTTGGGGTGATGATATTGGCCAGTCCAATCTCAGTGCTTACACGTTTGGCTTGATGGGGTACAAAACACCAAATATAGACAGTATCGCCAAAGAAGGCATGATGTTCACTGACTATTACGGTGAGCAATCTTGTACAGCGGGCCGTTCTACTTTCATTACGGGCCAAACCGTTCTTAGAACAGGTTTGAGTAAAGTGGGGCTTCCAGGTGCTGATCTTGGCTTGAAGGAAGAGGACGCAACCATTGCCGAAATGCTGAAGCCGATGGGCTATATGACAGGGCAATTTGGTAAAAACCACTTAGGTGATAAAGATGAGCACCTTCCTACTAATCACGGCTTCGATGAATTTTTTGGCAACCTTTATCACTTGAACGCCGAGGAGGAGCCAGAAAACGTCGATTATCCTAAAGATCCTGAGTTTCGTAAAAAGTTCGGTCCGCGCGGCGTTATCCGTTCGTACGCTGATGGCAAAATTGAGGATACAGGACCTCTAACCCGCAAGCGCATGGAAACCGTGGATGAAGAGACGTTAGATGCGGCACTCGACTTTATGGATCGTGCAGTCAAGGCTGAAAAACCTTTCTTTGTCTGGTGGAACGCAACTCGTATGCACTTCCGTACTCATGTGAAAGAAGAGAACTCTGGAAAAACAGGCATCAGCGAGTATGCAGATGGTATGGTCGAGCATGATAATCATGTAGGTCAGCTGCTGAAAAAAGTGGATGATTTGGGTATTAAAGACAACACAATCGTCTTTTACTCCACCGATAATGGCCCACACATGAACTCGTGGCCAGATGCAGGCACAACGCCATTCCGTGGAGAGAAAAATACCAACTGGGAAGGTGCGTACCGAGTTCCTGCGATGGTACGTTGGCCGGGTAAAATTAAAGCTGGCTCTGTTTCGAATGATATCATGCATCACATGGACTGGATGCCAACGTTCGTTGCTGCCGCGGGTGATGACAATATCAAAGAGAAATTGCTCAAAGGTTATAGTGCGAATGGTAAGAAATTCAAAGTTCACCTAGACGGCTATAACTTCCTACCATATTTGACTGGTAAAGAGGATAAGGCCCCACGTGAAGAAATTTTTTACTTCTCAGATGATGGAGACTTAACTGCACTTCGTTATAACAAATGGAAGCTGGTCTTTATGGAGCAACGAGCAAAAGGCACGTTGCGTATTTGGGCTGAACCATTCACCACACTTCGTGTTCCTAAGATCTTCAACTTGCGTATGGATCCTTACGAAGTGGCTGATATCACTTCTAACACTTACTATGATTGGATGCTAGACCGTGCTTACATGCTTGTTCCTGCGCAAGCTTACGTTGGCAGATTCCTTGAAACGTTTAAAGAGTTCCCACCAAGGCAAAAAGCAGCAAGCTTCTCGCTCGATCAAGTGATGGAGAAACTAAAAGAGAACCCAAATAAGTAAGAAAAGCTAAGTGAAGTTCCACATCTAGAAAGAGGCTCATTAACGTGAGCCTCTTTTTTTATCTGTAAAATTCTATCTATTAAGGTTTGTAGAAAGCTTGATGACGAAAACGCCTAACGCTTCAATTGACAAGATTTATAAACAAATTGGTTCGTAGTGGGCTGCCGTTAAGTTGGCTTTGATTTTTTCACGTAGAGCGATGTGGGTTGGGTTGTTTACCTCTCGCTTATGGTAGACGAACTTGTAAGGGATAGAGCGTATCGAAATGGGGCAGGGCAAAATTTGAAGTTTGAGCGCTTTGCTCCACTTGTTTGCAAAAGATTGAGACACGATCCCTAAACTGTCTCTTTGGGCGACATACAGCGCCATGCCCGCTAGCGAAGATGTGATCAAGTCGACTTTTCTTTCTTGAATTGTTTCCTTTGCTAGTTGCTCGAACCCCGACATGTTGTTCCATTTTCCTGAAAATAAACAGTGAGTTTCCTCATAAAATTGCTCTTTTGTGAGCGTGCCGTGTACACGGGGATGGTTCTCACGACAGATAACCACGGCTTCTTCCTCATAGGCATCTTCAATAATAAACGCTGCATCTTTCGTGATCACCGTATCGATTACTAGATCGACTTTTTGTTGTCTTAACAGCTCAAATAATAGGAATTTTTCGGGTGGTGATTCATAAAAAATAGTGTTCTTTATCGGGTCCATAATGTGCAACAAAATTTCCGAACAACACACTTCAAAATGATTTTTATCAGATATCGCATTGTCAATAATATTAACCGCTTGCTGGAATTGCGGCAGTAATTGATAAGCGGTGGAGGTTAGTGCGATACCTCGCCCTTTTTTAACGAATAATTGCTTATCGACGACTTGCTCTAAACGCTTTATTGCAGCGCTCACAGCAGGTTGTGTAAGCCCTAATTGTTCCGCGGCTTTTGTATAAGATTGAAACTCCGCAACAACAAGAAAAGTTTGGATCAAATTCAAGTCCATAACGTCACTCATAAATTTAATTTATAGGTTAACTAATTTTGACTGCATTTATCGCCTGAAATTAGTGCTTTATCTTATATCAACAATGGTATTGAAAAGCGAATACCATTTTTTACGCACTAGCGAACTCTTGGAGATAATATGAAAAATGCGACCAAAACGAGCAGTAAAAAACTCGTACTTAACGCATGTACGTTAGCTTTGGGCGCTGCATCTGCAGTTGCACATGCAGCGGACAAACCCAACATTCTTGTCATCTTTGGTGATGATGTTGGTTACTGGAACCTTAGTACCTATAACCAAGGCATGATGGCGTACAACACGCCAAACATCGATAGCATTGCTAAAGAAGGTGCGAAGTTCACTAACTTCTACGCACAGCAAAGCTCGACAGCAGGCCGTTCTGCATTCATCACTGGTCAAATGCCAAAACGTACAGGTCTATCAAAAGTGGGCTTACCAGGCGCTCCGGAAGGTATCTCGGAAAAAGATCCGACGATTGCAACCGTGCTTAAACAAATGGGTTACGCAACCGGACAATTTGGTAAGAACCATTTAGGTGACCGAGACGAGCATCTTCCTACCAACCACGGTTTTGATGAATTCTTCGGCAACCTATACCACTTGAACGCAGAAGAAGAGCCAGAGAACGTGGATTACCCTAAAGATCCGGAGTTCAAGAAGAAATTTGGTCCTCGTGGCGTTATCCATTCTTACGCTGACGGTAAAATCGAAGATACCGGTCCACTTACGCGTAAGCGTATGGAAAATGTTGATGGTGAGTTTCTTGATGCCGCAGAAAGCTTCATAGAAAAACAAGTAAAAGCGGACAAGCCGTTCTTTACTTGGTTTAACACCACTCGCATGCACAACTTCACACATGTTCCAGAAGAATACCAAGGTAAAACAGGTGCCGGTTTCTACGCGGATGGTGTTAAGCAGCACGATGACCAAATCGGTCAGCTACTTAACAAGATCAAAGAGTTAGGTGTGGATGACAATACAATCATTGTTTACACCACTGACAACGGCCCTATGGTTGATTTGTGGCCGGATGCTGGGATGACACCGTTCCGCTCAGAGAAAAACACTGGCTGGGAAGGGAGTTTCCGTGTGCCAATGTTGATTAAATGGCCTGGAAAAATTGAGGCAGGTAAAACATTCAACGGCATGATGTCATTAGAGGACTTTTTCCCGACACTAGTTGCTGCGGCAGGTGATACCAAAGTTAAAGACGAATTACTAAAAGGCAAAAAAGTTGGCGATGTGGACTACAAAGTTCACCTAGACGGTTACAACCAATTGCCATACTTAACGGGTAAGTCAGACAAATCCGCACGAAATGAGTTCGTTTACTGGAGCGACGACGGCGATCTTGTGGCATTGCGCCAAGGAAAGTACAAGTTCCACTTTATGATTCAAGAGAATGAAACGGGTATGGATGTATGGCGTAAGCCGTTCACTAAACTTCGTGTGCCACTGATCTTTGACTTGAGCATTGATCCATTTGAACGAGGCGATCAAGGCATGGGTTATTCTCGTTGGATGTACGAGCGTTCATTCTTAATGATGCCAGCAATGGATACAGTGAAAGAGGTGATGGGTACATTCAAAGAATTCCCGCCTCGTATGGAAGTAGGTTCGTTCGTACCTAAGTCTTCTAAGTAAATTAAGATTATATAGCGCTTTTTGGAGCGCTATATACCCAAATAGCTTCACTTTTGCTGTACAGCGCTCACGAGGTTATTTGGGTATATGTAATAGTGAGAAACGTATGAGTAAGATTTCCCCTCGCCATTCTACTACTATGCCTATTGTTCCTCTTAAAACGGCGTCTAAAGCGCCGGTTTTGGGCGCGTATGACCGTCGATTCCATGTGATGGCAAAGCCAGGCGGAGCAAAGTGCAACATCGATTGTCAGTACTGCTTTTATCTGCATAAAGAAAATCTACTGCACCAAGAAAAGCAGCCAAAAATGGACGACGCAACACTGGAAGCGTTCGTGAAAAGCTATATCGAAAGTCAGGATGGCGAAGAAATTGTATTCTCATGGCAGGGCGGGGAGCCGACGCTGCTTGGGTTGGACTATTTCCGCAATGTCGTAGCTTTGCAAAAGAAATATCAGCCGAAAGGCGTTCGCATTGAAAACGACCTTCAGACCAACGGCATTTTGCTAAACGATGAGTGGTGTGCGTTTTTAAAAGAGCACAACTTCCTAGTTGGCTTGTCGATTGATGGACCACGAGAGCTGCACGACAAATATCGCAAAACCCGCAGCGGTAAGCCAACGTTTGATCTCGTGATGAAAGCGGTAGATAAGCTCAAAGCGCATGGCGTGAAATTCAACGCGTTGGTCACGGTGAATCGTCACAATGCGAAATACCCGCTCGAAGTATATCGATTTTTAACCCAAGAATTGGGTGTGACTTATATTCAGTTTGCGCCGGTGGTAGAAGCCAACAACTTCCAAACAACCGCGCCGCAGTTTTGGAACGAACAGATGATCCCAACCAAAGGCAGTGATCTGGCTAAACCGGGGCATCCAATGTCGATTGTAACGGATTGGTCAGTCGATCCTGAAGACTGGGGACGCTTTTTAATGGCGACCTTTGAAGAGTGGGTGAATAACGATCTTGGCCGTGTGCTGGTTAATCTGTTTGAAACCGCGGTGGCGCAAGTAATGGGGAAACCGTCTCAGCTTTGCGTGACGGCGGAGTTTTGTGGCAAAGGGTTGGCGATTGAGCACAATGGCGACGTGTTCAGTTGCGACCACTATGTGTATCCAGAATACAAACTCGCCAACATTCATGAACACTCACTGAATGAAATGGCCTTCTCTACAAGACAATATACTTTTGGCATGGCAAAACGCGATTCATTGCCGACGTATTGTAAGCAATGCCCTTACTTGCCTTATTGTTGGGGTGAGTGCCCAAAAAACCGTTTGATCAAAACGCCGAATGGTGAGAGTGGTCTAAACTATTTGTGTTCGGGAATCAAAATGTTCTTTGATTATGCGTTACCGATGTTGGTTGGTCTTGCACAACTTCTCCAATCTCAAGAACCGCAAAGATAACATAGTGAATATAACCTTAAGTTATTTCATTTGTTCTTATACTTAAATATCGAAAAGACGGCTTAAACCATTGAAAAGGTATCCTATGAACCACGCACAACAAGCGATAAAAGAACTCATCGAACAAACAGAAAAAAGCGTCATTGGACAAAGCCACGTGGTTCGAGCTTTAGTCATCGGGTTATTAACAAATGGGCATATTCTGCTAGAAGGTTTACCGGGAACGGCAAAAACACGTTCCGTAAAATCGTTGGCGAACTTGTTAAACACCAGTTTTGGTCGAATCCAGTTTACGCCGGATCTTTTACCATCTGACGTGACGGGTACTGAGGTTTATCAAGAGCTGGATGGTAAGCCGCAACTCCACTTTCAACCTGGGCCCATTTTTAACAGCATTGTACTTGCTGATGAGGTCAACCGTGCACCTGCCAAAGTACAAGCGGCACTGCTTGAAGCCATGGCCGAAGGCACAATCACGGTAGGCGATAAAACTCACGTATTGCCGGACTTATTTATGGTGCTTGCAACGCAAAACCCAGTAGAGCAAGAGGGCACGTACCCACTGCCAGAAGCGCAAATGGACCGCTTTATCATGAAGGTTACCGTCGATTATCCAGAAGATGACGCCGAACGTGACATCATTCGTTTGGTGCGCAGTGAAGAATTGGGTGCGGAAACCAGCAGCGAAATTATTACGCCAAAACACATTGAGCCAGACGTGGTGCTAGAAGCGCGCCGTCAGTTACCAAACATCGTGGTATCGGACCTAGTGGAAAACTACATCGTTGCGTTAGTGATGGCGACTCGTAAGCCAGAGCGTTATGCCGATTCAAACTTAGCAAAATGGATTGAGATTGGCTCTAGTCCTCGTGCTTCCATCGCACTCGACAAATGCGCTCGTGCGTATGCGTGGATGCAAGGACGTGACCATGTGACTCCTGACGATGTGCGTGCCATGGTTCCGTCTGTATTGGGCCACCGTTTTTCTTTGACCTACGACGCACTAGCAGACGGAGTCGATCACCAACGAGTCGTACAAGAGCTGCTAGATTGTGTAGAAATTGGGTAAGTGGGAGGCATTATGGCTAAGCCAACTCTTGCGCCAAAATCACAGGGGATGGATCCCCGCTTGTACTGCGATTACGCTCGTTTAGTACGTCTGCAAGCACAAGCAGGATCATTCAGTTTACTTCCTCACCTAAAGGCGGGTAGCGTACTCTCTGGCCGACACAATTCGTTGTTTCGCGGTCGTGGATTGAACTTCGAAGAGCTGCGCCATTACCAATTGGGTGACGATATTCGTAACCTTGATTGGAAAGTTACGATGCGTACGGGTAAGCCGCATGTACGCAGTTATACAGAAGAAAAAGATCGCAACGTAATCGTGTGTGTCGACCAGAGAAGCACAATGTTTTTTGCTTCGACGCAAGTAATGAAATCAGTTGTCGCGGCAGAGATCGCAGCGATGTGTGGGTGGCGAGTATTAAAAGATGGCGACCGAGTCGGTTTTGTCATCGCATCCCAGCAGGCGTTGTTTCACAGCAAGGCACAGCGTTCGCAAAACGATATTCTGGCGCAACTTAAACGTCTCGCTAAAGCCAATCAATCGCTCAATGTGGACTCCCGCAATTCCGAAAAAGTAACGTTCAGTCAATGGATTGAGCTTATTAAACGCATGAAGCTCAAGCAATCCACTTTGATTTTTATCAGCGACTGGAGCGACTGCGAGGAGCACCATCTTGATCACCTTAAACAGCTGCAACAGCACAATGATGTTCTCGCAGTGATGGTTAGTGACCCATTAGAACAAACGTTACCAGACGATTTGGCAAAATCGAAATGGGTGGTTGGTGATGGGCAGTATCAACTCAACTTAGACAGCAAAGCAAAGGTAGAAGTTGCGAGCGCAAAGCTTGAGGCTCGAACTAGCTTACAGCGTCAATCACTCTCTCAACTTATGGCGATGAAACACCTTCCGCACATCGAACTCGATACGACAGGTGAGCACATTAAACAATTCCAAAAACTGGTAGGAGGGCGTTAAATGAGTGATCTTCCTACGCCTCCGAGTACCTACATACTCAGAGAGCTGCATGATGTGGCTGTACCACCCAGCGTGAGTTGGTACCCGCAAACTATTGGCTGGAAAATTTTAGCGGCGGTTGTGCTCATTGCATTGGTATATTTCGCATATCGATTGGCTCGGCAATGGTGGCATAATCGTTACCGAAAAGAAGCTCTAATGGCGATTTCGCAAATCAAATCGAGCGACAAAGACATGCCTAAAGCATTGTTCTCGGTGCTTAAAGTAGTGCTGATTCATATTGATAGCCGCAACGCGAAATTGTTTGATACCGCCTTTCTGCGCAAGCTCGATGCGCTGTATCCGCAAACCGAAGATTCTCAAGCAAACTCGCTTGTGGTCTTTAACGATGAGCTTTCAAAGCGCTGGCTACAAAGTATTGTCGACCCAAGCGTTACGCTAACCAACGAAGATCGTGTAACGCTAATTGCTCGTGCGAAAAACTGGGTGAGTGAACACCGTGGTGATGCTCAAAAAAGCGCGGCAAAGAAATCACCACGATTGAAACGCAAAGCACATCAGGGAGGTCAACATGAATGATCTTCTTGCATCGATAACCGGTTTGTCTGGTTTTGAATTTGCTCACCCAATGTGGTTTCTGGTTTTGCCCTTGCCGTTGGTGGTGTACTACTTGGTGCCTGCATATCGCACTAAGCAAATGGCGATCAAAGTGCCGTTTTTTAGTCAGCTGGTGGAAGCGATTGGCGAGACGCCATCAGAAGGTGCAAGCCAGTTGACCCCGAGTTGGTGGCAACGAGCAACGTTAATTCTCTCATGGCTTTTGGTGGTGTGTGCGATGGCAAAACCCACCGTGTTAGGCGAGCCTCAAGTTCGCGAAAGTTTAGGTCGCGATGTGATGGTGGTGGTGGATCTTTCGGGTTCCATGGCCGAGCCAGATTTCACCTCACGTACAGGCGAAAAAATTTCTCGTCTTGATGCGGCAAAAGAAGTGCTGTCGGAGTTTGTTCAGTCTCGTAAAGGTGACCGATTAGGCTTGGTGCTTTTTGGTGATGCTGCTTTCGTGCAAACGCCATTTACCGCAGACCAAAAAGTGTGGCTCGAACTGCTTAACCAAACCGATGTGGCAATGGCAGGGCAGAGTACCCATCTTGGTGATGCGATTGGCTTAGCGATTAAAGTTTTTGAGCAAAGCGATAAGTCGCGTAGTGCTTTAGAACAAGACCAAAACCGTGAAAAAGTCGCGATTGTATTAACCGATGGTAACGACACGGGTAGTTTTGTTGAACCGATTGATGCGGCGAAAGTTGCGAAAGCCAAAGGCGTGAGAGTACACGTCATTGCGATGGGCGATCCGGAAACGATAGGTGAAACCGCGTTGGATATGGACACGATTCATCGCATTGCGAAAGAATCCGGCGGTGAAGCGTTTGAAGCACTCAACCGTGATGAACTATCGGCTGCCTACGACGAAATTGGCAAACTGGAACCTCAACTTTACGAAAGCACTACATACCGCCCAAAACAAATCCTTCATCATTACTTGATGGCGTTAGTGGTCATCATGCATTTGCTCGCGTTCAGCGTCGCAACACTCAAAAGAAGGGCTGTTACACGATCATCATTAGGAGAGAGCGATGTTTGATTCTCTTAGTTGGACGCAATTCTTTACGCAGTTTCATTTTATTCGACCACAGTGGTTACTGGCTTTGGTCCCCATGTTTTTCTTGGTGTGGTTACGCTGGCGAGAAGAAAGCAAGCCAAGCTGGAAGGATATTCTGCCCGAACATTTACGCAATGCTTTGACGATAGGTGAGCGAGGCTGGCGTAAGCAACTGCCGCTTAAGCTCTTGATGCTGATTGTGTTCATCGCCATTGTGATTTGTGCAGGCCCAACGTGGCAACGTGAATCTTCCCCCTTTGGCGAAGATAAAGCCTCTATGCTTGTGGTGCTTGATAACAGTGACTCGATGCTGCAAAAAGATCTCCCACCAAGCCGCCTTGAGCGTTCCAAACAGAAAATACGCGATTTGCTAGCCGCGCGAAAAGGCGGAAAAACGGGTTTAGTCGTGTTCGCGGGCAGTGCTCATGTCGCGATGCCTATAACTCAAGACAGCAAAGTATTTGACCCGTTTTTGGCGGCCATTACGCCAGAAATTATGCCCGTGCAAGGTAAGCTTGCCGAAAAAGCATTGCCGTTAATTGACCAACAATTGCAAGGTCAACCAGGCTCCACTGTTCTGTTGGTGAGTGATGGCGTTAATCCAGCCACGATTGAGCAATACCAAGCGTATTTCTCGGGCAAACCTTATCAACTGTTAATTCTTGCGGCAGGGAATGCTGACATTGTGAGTAACAACCCAATGGATTTGGATTCTCTACAAAAACTGGCTAGTCAGACTAACGGTCGATTGGTGGAAGTGACCGTCGATAATAGTGATATCGAGCAACTGAATCGATACGTTGAGCGCAATATGCAGCTTAATGGCGAATCTTCAATGCCTTGGAAAGACATGGGGTATCAACTTCTGTTCCCAATCGCGCTGATCATGATGCTGTGGTTTAGAAAAGGGTGGTTAGTGCAGTGGTGCGTGATTGTAATGGTGAGCGGCACGTTATTGATGCCAACAAGTGCATTGGCCGAGAACATTTCAGTTAAAGCCGAGCAACCACAAGTTGTGCAAAAAGTGACGGCTTTCGACAAGGTGACGCAATGGTGGTGGGATTTGTGGCTAACGCCAGATCAACAAGGACAGCGTTTGTTCAACCAACAAGCGTATTTAGAAGCCGCGAAACACTTTGTCGATCCATTACGCAAAGGGACGGCGTACTACTACGCTAGCGAGTTTGAACTCGCCCACAGTGCGTTTTTGGAAATGCAAAACGACCCGTCCGAAGAGGTTCGAGATTACGGTCTTTATAATGCGGCGAGTGCATTGGCGCGTCAGCGTGAATATTTGGCTGCACGTGACTTGTTAAAATCCCTAGCCAACAAGCCAACATTAAGCGAGAGGCTAAGACCGGATGTTGAGCATAACTTGAAAGTGATTGGTGGTATTGTAGAGGACATCAACCGGATGAGTGAGAGTCAGGCAGGAACAGAGCAAGAAGCATCAACCGAGCTAGGCGATAACCCTCAAACCGCAGAAGGGGCGGATGAAAAAACGTCAGCGGAGTTGATGATTAAAGAGACGTTAAGTGCAGACGACATCATAGGTAGCCAAGAATTAGCCGACAAATGGTTAAAGCGAGTCGAAGCGGATCCTAAATACTTCTTAAATGCGAAGTTTCAGATTCAATTGCGTTCAATAGAAACCGGAGAATCAACCTCTACTGCGAGCGAAAATACAGAGGAGGCGGTGCAATGATGAAAAGTCACCGTTTTACGCCCTTTGCTTTACCCTTGTGGGTAGTTATCTGTTTCGGTTTCCTCCTGAGCAGTAGTGTGTTAGCTCAAGATATTCGTGACGTTCAACGAGAGCATGGTGTAGAGTTACAAGCGTGGGTTGGTCAACAACCAACGGCTGGAGAGAAGCGTAAAACACCAAGCTTTAGCGTCAATGAGCAAGTTATTTTAACCATCGAAGTGGCAACGCCGCGTTGGTTTACGGGTGGTACGAGAATTGGCAATATTGAAATACCCAATGTTATCGCCAAACAGCGTAATCAACTAGCAACCAACTTTACTGAGCAAAAAGAGGGGCAAACTTGGTCGCGTCAACGCTGGGAAGTGACTTTGTATCCTCAAGCTTCTGGTGATTTTGTGATTCCACCTGTAGCAGTGGGCGTTCAGGTGTCTGCGCCGGACGGCGAGAAGGTATCAGGCACACTTTACACGCAGCCGATTAAGTTCAAAACCGTCTTGCCATCGGGCCTGCTGAGTGGTGAGACACCTTGGTTTTCTGCAACAGATGTAGAGGTAAAGCAAGAGTGGGATACCTCCACTGAGTCACTCAAAGTTGGGGATGCAATCACGCGTAAAATCACCATTTCGGCTCAAGATTCACTATCTGTATTGCTACCAGACTTGTTGAAAGGAGAATCAACAACCCGTTATCAAGCGTATCCTCAACCCCACCGTTTGACAGATACGCAAACACGTGGTGATTACCAGTCAACACGCACAGAAGAGAGCGTGTACGTGATTCAACAAGGTGGTGAATTAACCCTGCCGGATTATGAGTTCCGTTGGTGGAACAGTAAGACTCAGCAAGTGGAAATGGTGATGTTAGAGGGCAAAACTTTTGCCGCGAAGCACACGTTGAAGTCCTTCATCAGAACGTACTTTGAATGGATTGTTTCCACGCTTGTGTTGCTGGGTTTTGTGATTATTTCATTGGTAGCCATTAAACGTTACTACCGCAACAGACCGACACCAGCATGGCTGACGTTCCACCGTTTGTTAAAGGCTAAACGTTGGTCTGAAGCAAGGACCATATTGTACAAACAATTGCGTTTAAATACGGCCGAGCTAGAAATGACCAAAGCCGATACGAGTGAATCGTGGCAAAAAAGTGCGTCGCGAATGCAAAATGGTGAAAATAGCGCTCATTTACTGAAGTCGATGTGGCGCAAAATCCAGACCAAACAAAAACGCTTTAAATTCCGTATTCCGCGAGCGTTACCAGAACTGGACAAAGTCATTGGAAGAGATGGCAATGAATAAAACGGGGCGCTAATATAGCGCCTCGTTTTTATTAGAGAATAGAGTTCAAATGAGCCAAGAGTTTATGCGCCGCGCATTAGAAGTGTCCAAAAATGCGCTTCCTGAATGTCAACCCAACCCGCCGGTTGGCTGCGTGTTAGTGAAAGACAATCAAATCGTTTCTGAAGGTCATACTCAAGCGATTGGTGGCAATCACGCGGAAGTGGAAGCGCTGAATGCGTATCAAGGCTCGTTAGAATCGGTGACGGCATACGTTACGCTGGAACCGTGTTCGTTTGTTGGTCGCACGCCAGCTTGCGCGGTGACATTAGTCAAATCCGGCATAAGCAAAGTCGTCGTAGCCATATTGGACCCCGACCCGCGCAACAGTGGTCGAGGTATCGAGATTCTAAAACAAGCAAGTATAGAGGTAGAAACTGGTTTATGCGGCGAGGAAGTCAGCGAGTTTCTTACCCCTTACCTAGGCAAAGCCTAAGTCAAGCTTTACGTTGCACTATGGTGCCAGTTTATGTGGTGAATGAAGTGCGTCAAAATTGAGTTAAAACTCATTAAAACAAGCGATACCGCCCATTTATTGCACTTGGCTACGTGAAGGATCATGCTGTTAGATTAAAATAGAGAAAGTGACTTTTGAAAAATTTAATAGCATGAAACCGACCGACCTTAATCTTATTCCCATTTTCACTGCCATCTATGAAGAGCGTAACTTGTCTCGGGCGGCGGCGCGTTTAAACATCACCCAGCCTGCGGTGAGTAAAGCGCTAGCAAGGCTACGTGATATCTACGATGATCCATTGTTTCATCGTTGCGTTAAAGGTGTCGAGCCTACCTCGTTTGCAATGGATATTTATCCTGCTCTTCTAGCTTCAGTACAAAATTTCACTTCGACATTATCGGCCTCTAGTGAGTTTGACCCTAAAGTGTCGAATAGAGTGTTTTCTATTGCCTGTGTGTCCGTTGCAAGCTTTGAGTTGCTACCTCAAGTCATGAAACAAATCCGTGTGTCGGCGCCAAATGTTGCATTAGAAGTACATCCGCTTTTTACGGAAGATTTTGAAAGTGATCTGCGGTTACAACGATACGATTTGATCATTGATATCACACCAAGAGCAAGAACGGTGTTAAAACTGGAAACTGTACTTACGGAGCGTTTGGTGGTGGTATGTAGCGAAGCGCATCCACGCCTGAATGACGAGATTACGGCTGAACAATTTTTTGAAGAAGAACACGTAGTGGTTTCGCAGTGGCAGAGTCGTAAGAGCTTGTTAAACGCCGATGACATTGTCGACTTGGATAAGAGAAAGATTAAGTATCGAGCCTCAGGCGTACTAGAAATGCTCCCAATTATTTGTGGTAGTGAATACATTGGTTTAATGCCAGAGTCGATGATCAACTTGTTCAATAACACCTATCATGTTAAATCTTTATCAATGCCATTTGATGAACAAATGTATGAGCTTTGTACAATCTGGCATCCTAGTCGCACAAACGACAGCGCCCATCAGTGGTTACGTTCACAGATTAAGCAAGCAGGAAAAGTCATCAACCAATAGGAAGTGCAATGAAAAAGACAATACGTGCCATCCTTAACGGAAAAAAAGCTGGGAATCCAGAGTTAAGAGATGCAATCATGAAAATGAGAGAAAAAGGCATCGACGTACAGGTGCGTGTGACGTGGGAATCTCAAGACATGCCGCGGCTAGTTAAAGAAGCGGTTGATGAAGGCATTGAACGTATTGTTGTCGCTGGTGGCGATGGGACCGTCAATGAGGCGGCTTCTGCGATTATTCAAATTGACAAAGAAAAACGCCCTGAGTTAGCCATTATTCCCCTTGGTACCGCCAATGACTTTGCTACCGCTATTCAAGTACCTAATTCCATTAAGGCGTCTTTATCTCTTGCTGTTGAGGGGCAGTCCGCTTTGGTCGATTGCGTCAAAGCGAACGATCGCTGCTTTATTAACGTGGCAACAGCAGGGTTTGGTGCAGAAGTTACAGCAGAAACGCCTGTTGAACTCAAAAACTTTCTTGGCGGCGGAGCTTACACGTTAACTGGTGTTATAAAAGCACTTGGCTTTAAACCATATGACGGAACAATAAAGATTGAAGGTGGCGCGTATCAGGGAGAAATGTTGCTCGGTGCGTTTTGTAATGGGCGCCTTGCTGGAGGTGGGCAAGAGTTAGCTCCAAAAGCGATGATTAATGATGGGATGATGGATCTAACATTGGTGCGCCCATTTTTACCTCATGAGCTGCCTAAAGTAATCGACGAGATCAATAACCCGAGTGAGAAAGGAGAGTTTGTGAAGTACACTAAAGCAAGCTGGTTGGAGATAGATTTTCCGAATCCATTGCCTCTTAATTTAGATGGAGAACCTTATCATTCGAGAACCATTAGATTTGATGTTCAGCCTAAGAGTATACGATTAGTCGTACCGCAAGATTGCCCTTGCTTGACTAGCTAAACGAGCGTTTTCCATGATTATTGCGTAACACAGCCACTAAAATGTGGCTGTGTTATTTGTGTTGAGGTATTAGTCAACTTCTTAACGTTTTTGAATGGTCTCAACGTCTATTTGCGTAGTTGTCCAATCTGAATCAACCTCTCCTCGAATCATTACGGTATCTTTTGGTGTCACTTCTTGACCCATCCAATCTTCGTTGTCGATCTCTACTTCGATCTCACCAGTGTTGTCTTTGAACAAGTAAGTCTCGTTACCAAATGATTGAACAATATGCCCGGTTAGCACTACAGCGCTGTCGTCGGTTGCGTTGCGCGCCTCTTTCACCGTATTGATTGCACTGACTTCTGGACCATTAAACACGGCGAAAACCGAGCTTGAAAGTAGGGCAAGCATGGATGTTAACAATACTCTTTTCATTATCATCTCCTTATATTAGAAGTAATAAGTTGTGCCTACGTTAAAGGATGCAGTGTTCGCGTATCGGTCTAGTTGATATTTTGCGTTTACACCTATGGTGAGCTGCGGGAAAATTCTGTATTCCGCACCCACTGAGAACATTGCGCCTAGCTCGTTGTTTTTCTCCGCGCTATGGAAAAGCGTGTTGGTCATTTCCACATCGTCGTTCGTGACAAGTTCGTATTCTTGATGTTTAGAAACCTTGGCGTTGTATTCCGTGTACGTTAGACCCGCTTTGAATTTTGTTGTCCATTTATCATTTAATGCATAGTTAAACACAGGAGCCAACGACACTTGCTTGGCTTTGATTGACGCATCCCAATCCATTTCATGATGGTAATCTTTGCCATCGATTGACTTGATACCTAGGTTTTTTGAACGACTATCATCAAGGTCAAACTGGCTGTAACCCAGTTCCAATGCCCAGTTGTCATTAAATGCGTAACCGACAAAGCCTGAGAAAATACCGTCTTCAAGCTCAGGGTTGAGTGTTACGTTGTCAGTTGAAAAGTGAGGTTCCAAATCATGGTCAGTGGTGCCTAGTCCATATTCCAGACCTACATAAGGAGCCGCAGATACCGAAACTGAGCAGGTAACAAGTAACGCAAGAAGTGTTTTGTTCATTTTATTTTGCCTCTTCAAATCAACTTAATGAGTAGAAGCGCATTGTGTGTGATGAAGCGTGAAGTGATCGTGAAGAAACAAAAATATTTCAGAAAAAGAGCAAGGTGCGGTAAAAAAGAAATTGTTTTAATGAATATGCGCCAAGCTCTTTATATAAAGAGAGTTAACTTGCGGCGACGTAACACACCGCAAATGGCACATTAAGGCGAGTAAACTCTTTAATCCAACGCCATTGGTTATCCTGGAGTTTATCGCCTGGCCCTTTTACTTCAATCCATTCGAACTCGTTTCCTTTAAAAGCAATCAGATCAGGCATCCCATTGCGGTAAAGCTTTAGGTCACTCAATTGTATTTTAAATAGCGCCATCAACATGTTAGTTGGGATTGTATCGAGTGCCATTTCGAGTAGCTCTTTACTTATTAAGCTCCAATGCACAAATGGATTGCTGATACCAAACTTCTCATCGTATCTAGTTAACAACGTATAAGTATTGCCCGTTTCCAACATATCAAACGTCGCATCTATCAAAGCTTGGCGTTTGGTAACAAAATCAGAATGGTACAAATCCAGAGGACGATGTTGATAGGCATTGATGAATGCGCCTTCGATGGGAGCGAAAATCGCATCCCAAAAAGTGAGACCAAGTAATGCATTAAGCAGTGCATTTTCGGCGTAAAATACAGTCCAGCCTAAGGACTCAAAATACGCTTTGCTGGCGAGTTCGACTCTCTGTTGAGATAAATCCAGTTCAAGGCGGTATTCCGTATAGGTTGGCTTCGTCACTCTTGGCACTTTCTCGCCTTGTTTTCGTTTTAACCGTTGCTCAAGTTTTTGTGCAACTTCGAGCTCAGACACATCGATCGGTGAGTTAAGCATATCTGTGACAATGTCACCAAATAAATCATCATGGTTTAATTTGTCATAGATACGTGCGCGTCGTTCTCGGCTCGGTGTGAGTTGAGTTTGGCCAAATAGAGACAGGGCGGTCTCTAGATCATTAAGCCGTTCGTAATCACGTGCTATGTCATTCAACATGTGCTCGCGTTTACGATCTACGTAACGGTGTTTAACGGGCTGAGGCATTGCCTCAATTAATAAGTCGAGATTGGCTTTGTCTTTTCGGTCAAATTGCCAGTACAGGTTGGCCAACTGGCTCAGTTCAATTAAGCGGTCTATTTGCTCACGTGAATCAAAGAAACGGCGCACTTTACTCAATTGATATTGCTCGAACTGATGCAAACCTAAGTCATCAAGCACAAACTGACTTAAGTCTTGATGGGTGTTGGCAAAAAACAGAGTGAGTAACACGTCGATCATATGAGCAGAATTGAGTTTGACGATCGTAAACTCAAGCCGCTCTATACGATCAAATTCCGTATTACTCAAATGTTCGACAAGGGCGTCTTTCTTGAGTGATTTCGGCAGTTCGGGATAAAGCGCGGAGATTTCTGGTTTGGTCAGTAAATTAGCCGCTAACTCTTGATGAGAAAGGGGTGGGGAAAGGGCTACAAACTCATGCTGACTCAATTCTGCCAGTGCTTCATTGATAGAAGGTATTTCTTGATAACTCAGCTTATCACTTCGAAACCAACATCCCTTTCGGCTGTATAAACGCACCAAAAGGCACTGGGCGTGTTTGCTCAAAGAATCAAACGAGCAAAGCCATGCGTGTTCTTCCTTGGTCAGTAAATCGCTGTACCAAGTTACTGCGTGATGAGTCAGCTTAAAGAAGTTCTCTAGATAGTAGTCTGGTGCAAGTTCGATAGGGCTTTCCATAAACGACCGATAACAAAAAAGGCTTAACCCATAGGTTAAGCCTTTTTGCTATCAAATCAATTCGCAATTATGCGTTTTTTAGCTGTGCTACTTTCGCATCAGACAATGGCTTAGTGATGAACGCAAGTACGATACATACTGCCATCATTGCCGAAGAAATTGTGTAAGCCAAGGTGTAGCCGTCGCCATTTGTCATCGAGAAACCAACAACCGCTGCGCCGATTGCACCACCGATACCCCATGCTGTGTAAAGCACGCCGTAGTTAGTGCCGTAGTTTTTCAGACCGTAGAACTCAGCCGTTAGAGTAGGGAATACCGCTAGAAGTGTGCCGTAACCTACCGCTGCGATTGCTGTACCGATGATCAGTGTAAACTCAGAGTCGAACGTCGCGAACAGCACCATGTTTACGCCTTGTAGAACGAACGCAAGTAGAAGCGTACGAACACCGCCGATTTTATCTGCAAGCATACCCGCGGCAACACGACCGCCAGAGTTAAATACAGCAAGAATAGACGCTAGGTAAACCGCGTTTGGCAAGTTTGCTTGAACGCTTGCGATTGTCGTGATGTTACCAATGATCATTAGACCAACAGAAGCTGCAAACGCGTACATGATCCATAGAGAGTAGAACTGTGGCGTTTTCAACATTGCTTTCCAAGTTAAGTCATCTGACTTTTTCACCGCTTTAGGTGCTTGGCCTTCTTTTACTTTAGGCTCCGCAGGTGTGTAGTCTGCTGGTGGGTTGTTGATGGTTGCTGCAAGAGGAACCGCAATCGCTAGGATACCAACACCAAGAACCATAAAGCTAGTTTGAATGCCCATGCTGTCTATTAGCGCAGAAGTTACTGGCGCAAGGTAAATAGCCGCTAGACCAAAACCTGCCGCAATAATGCCGTTAACCATACCTTTCTTCGAAGCGTGGAACCACTTCATCGCAGAAGGTGATAGGCATGCGTAACCAAAACCGATACCTGCACCTGTGATCACACCGAAGGTAATGTTCAGCATGAGTGGAGTGTCAACAAAGCCAGACGCGATCATGCCCAGACCTGTAAGAACAGTACCTAGGATAAGGATCATTCGAGGGCCCATGCGGTCTTGGAGAATACCTGCAATAAGAAGACAGATAGAGAAAGTGATGGTTGCAGTTGCGTAAGGTGCAGAAGCTTCTGCAGCACTCCAGCCTGATTCAGTTACCAGTGCCTTGTTGAATACACTCCAAGCATACAGGATGCCAAGACAAAGGTTGATACAGAACCCTGCTAACAGGATGCGCATAGCTTTATCAATCTTGCTCATTTTTATTCTCAGTTTTTCCTCTTATTGGCAATGCCGCAAAGAAGGTTGGTTTAAAGATGTTTTTTCTCAAAATTAGTTTGCGTTTTTCAACGTTTAACGCAATGAGCGCGGATTATAACCAATAAATATGTGATTGGAATCTCTTTTTACGGTTACTGATAAAATAATTTGCAACATTAAAAGTGGATGTGAATTCATGGTTTTGTATGTAGTAAGAACGTTGTAAAAAAGTGACATTTTTTTGTTCACTAATAACGAATGATGAGTCAAGAGAGAGAGGTTTTACGCTGTTGAGTGCACAGTTCACATTTCAAATAAAAAATTTCTAAATGTTTCCATGTTAACCATCTGTAACAAAAATGGCGAACTTATCATCTGACTGTCGTAAGTATCAGATGCAAAGGGTTTCTTAATTCTTAATTGTTAACCTTTTGTAATAATTGAAGCTGATTAGCTTTTATGTACATTAAGTGAGCAAAAAAGTAACTTGTAATTGCTGATTTTAGGCGCAGAATATAGTGAAAAATGAGTTTTCATTTATGAAGGGATGCTTTTTAGATTTGTTGTGAGGTGACTTATGAAACTGTTCCTATTACTCATGGCTTCGGTATCCGCTGGTATCGCATCAGCAGACCACATCCATTCATTTATGTTGGGCTTATCTATTGCTTCTTTAGCTGTAGGTAGCTGTTATTTCTTCGCATTTCGCAGCTCGCGCTTTCCACAGCTTGCTTTATTCCTACTCATTTGCGGTATGCTTTCTAAGTTGACGATAACCGTAGTCGGTGTGATGTGGGGAATGTCCGCGGAATTAATCACGTCTCCAATCGTATTCGCACTTTCATATTTATTCTTTTCGCTTGCCGTTACCTACTTATGGTTTAGCTACAGAGAGAGCATCACTAAGATTCCTGACCGATTTAAGTCAGCGTAAATCATCACATTAGAATAAAAAAACGCCAGCACATTTGCTGGCGTTTTTAATTAAACGTAATTTTGTTCGGATATTGCTTTTAGTTTGATCGTGGCAATACCGTTAGGCACTCATTGGAACAAGCACAATAGTACCAATAATCACCGTGATAAGGCCTGCTAGAACTGGAACGGATGTGCGTTTTACAACCTCAAACGGGCTGATGTTTGCCATACCTGATGTCGCAACGATTACGCCAGATACTGGTGAGATAGTACGGCCTAGGTTTGATGCTTGAAGCATCGGGATAATTAGGAACGCAGGGTTTAATCCCATTTTAGCAGCTAAAGATGGTGCTAACTCCACGAACGCATAGAAAGGCGCGTTACCCGAACCCGTTGCAATTGCTGCTGCAACTGTCAATGCAGTTAGAATAAGCATTAAAGCAACGCCGCCTGCACCAGCATTATCTGCTAGATGAAGTAGGTTATCGATAGCACCGATAGACATCAGACCTTGTGCAAAAACCCCAGCGGCAACCAAAAGCATCACAACGCCTTTGAACGCGTCAGCCATGCCTGCGTAGCAAGAATCTAAATCTTCTAGTGATTTCTTACCATCGAACTTATTTACAACATAATGGATCAGAGCTCCAAGGAAAATCGAACCAACCACAATAGTGTAGATGTCTAGACTAAGTCCTGGAATGGTACGACCGTTGAATAGGAAAACGCCGATGATAGGTAGAAATGGAAGAGCTGCATAAAACGCTGGTGCGTCAGCTTTGATCTCTGATACATCAATTTTTTCCATTGGTGTATTTTCTTTCTTATCTAAGTATTTGTTCCAGAAGAACGCTGCCGCTGCCATGACGATGATTGCGCAAATAGAAACAGGCAACACAGTTTGTACCGCAAACACATCAAGCTCTAAACCAGACTTTTCTGCTGCGATAACAACATCACCAGAAGTAGGAGAAAGAATGATTGCCGCTGGAGAGGCACACACTGCAACGGCTGCTGGACGAGAAATGCCCATCGCGACCATCATAGGGAATAGTGTCGCCATTAATAGTACGCCAAGGCCTGTTGCAGAACTTACCGCAAGAGACATTAAACACGCCACAATGTAAGCCGCTACCAAAAGGACGTAAGGAGACTTGATGACAGAAAGCGGTTTAGAGAACTGTTTCACTACCACGTTGTTCGCGCCGATATGAGTCATGTATGACGCAAAACCACAAAGCAGCATGATTTGCATACCAAGACCGCCACCGCGGTATTGAAGCATGTATTTCACGTATTCAAGCGCATCTGTCACCATGTTACCAGTTGAGGTGATTTTTGACGGCAGCACGTCGTGCCCCAAAACGCCAGTCATAAGAAGTAAAGCAATACCAGCTGTCAGTAACACGCCCGCAGCTTTATAGCCTTTGACAATAAAGTAACCCACCGCAATGGTAACCACTAAGCCAATTAAGAGCTCTAACATAGGGATCTCCGAATGTTATGTAAAAAAGAAAGAAACTGTTTCAGTTTATGACAAGGAATTTACAGAATTCTTAGCTGTGGCACGAGACAAATATGGGGCTTGCATGATCTGAGACAAATAATAATTTAATAAATAATTTCGTTAGATTGTATTGTTGGAATTTGGTTTTCTAAGTGTTATGTGCTGGTTTGAAGCTATTTATAGGAAGGAAAATATGACTAGGAAAGTGAATGAATAAAGAGTGAATTGATTCACAATAGGAAAAAGACTTTACTCAGTAAGCAATTATTGGAAAACACTCTTCACAACAAAAAAGCTTCGCCGAAGCGAAGCTAAGTAATCGTAAGAATGAGGATAAACTATGTGTATCGACGAACCATAAGGTTCCAACTACGTTGCTGCCGTTCGAACTCTGCTTTAATTTGCTGGTACTTCATTTTCGTTACAGAACATTCGTATTTCTTTACCACACTGGCAGTTTTGGCACCGAGTACTTCTTTGCGCATCTCGTAGTATTCCTGCATGTGATGAACTAGAGTATCAAACTCGTGCTGTAGCTGATCGAGGATCGTTTGCGTGTTCGGTTTCGATTCTAGCTTTTCTCTTGCTTTCTTCAAAAGTTGACTCGCACGGGCCTTTTCAATTCTAAATGTAGGCGTTGTGCGCAACTTAGATGTGAGTCCTAGCCAAGAACATGACTTTATCAACCACTTCGTTGGGTCGTAATGCCACCAATACACGCCATTGCGATAGTCATTCTCGAAAATATGATGGAAATTATGGTAACCCTCTCCAAATGTGAAAAAGGCGAGTACACCATTATCGCGAGCAGTGTTTTTGTCTGTGAAAGTTTGCTTACCCCAAATATGTGCGAGGGAGTTAATGAAAAAAGTCGTATGGTGACTCATAAAGAGTCGAGCCGCACCAACGACCAATAACATCCCCCAGATATCACCGTAGATCAGTCCGAGCATGACTGGGAAACCAATATTAGTCAGTAGGGCAAGTGGAACATAATACTTATGCTGCCACATGACGATTTTGTCGCGCTTTAGGTCACGGCAGTTTGTATATTCGTTTTCCTTTGATTTATTGTAATCACGTAACATCCACCCAATGTGAGAATACCAAAAACCCCGCTTGGCTGAGTACGGATCTTTATCGTTATTGTCGACATGTTTGTGATGCACACGATGATCAGAAGACCAATGTAATGCACTATTTTGCAAAGAAAATGCTCCTCCAATCGCAAAAATGGCGCGCAAAATAGGATGAGCTTCGTACGTTTTGTGGCTCCAGAGACGATGATAGCCTGCTGTAATAGAAAGGTTAGTAAAACTAAATGCAATCACTCCCCAAATTAGATGTTCCCAACCCAGTCCAAAATGATATGCATACCAAGGCATTACAATAAAAGTCAGAACAAAACTGGCATAAAATATCAATGTATTCAACCAGATAACAGGTGGTTTGTTTTGAGTCACAGGTGTATCCCTAACTTTGAGCTAACAACTGTTCGCCAGAATATCAGCGTACACATGTAAGTCAAATTAAAGTTAGACAAATGTGACTATTCCTTTGGGTGTAGATTAAGGAACTTGATGGGATATTTTGCTTTTAATTGAATAATGAGTAGTATTAAAAAATGAGCTCTGGCTTAAGGTGTATAAAATCTGCCAAGAAACAAGTGTTATAAAGGTGGAATATACCGAGACTCTATAAAGAAGCAAAAATGTAAGAAAATAGGAATACGTAATGGATTTACGATTAGCGGAATATAAGGACTACGAGCGCATTGCGCATCTTCATGCGGATAGCTGGAAGCGTCATTACCGTGGCATTCTTAGTGATAACTATCTTGAGAAAGAAGCGATTGACGACAAACTACTGATTTGGCAAACCCGTTTGACCAACCCACCATTCAATCAGCACATTGTCTTGGCGGAGGAGGGAGGTTTGCTACTTGGCTTTGTTTGTGTGTTCGGCAACCATGATTTCGAGCGTGGAACCTTTATTGACGCATTGCATGTTGATGACAGTTACCGTGGTCGTGGTATTGGTAAGCAGCTATTACTTGCTGTCGCAGAATGGCAACAGCAGTACTTTAAAGACACAGGTCTTTATTTAGAAGTTGTGTCGCAAAACATTTCTGCGATTGAATTCTATCGCCACATTGGTGGACAAGAGGATCAAGAGCGAACTTGGCGCGCACCTGATGGCAAAGAGGTGTTAGAAAAAGTATTCCGTTGGAAGAACGCCCAGTCATTAGTTAGTGGGATTGAGGAAAACGTGATTTACTCCTAACCTAGCGTTCTAAAACATTAGATAAGAGCAGTCTCAACACTGCTCTTTTTTGTTTATGCACCCTAACGTTATGTTTTTATTAAAAGCTTTCTAGAAGTTAACCCCCATGGCTTTTAGTTCGAGCTCACATTGCTGAGCATTTTCAAACTGAATAGCAGCCATGCCAACTGCTCGGGCACCTTCAACATTGTAAGGCATGTCATCAAGAAATACTGTCTCTTCGGGGTTAAGCTGATACTTTGAAAGTAGAGTTTGGTAGATCTCCGCTTGTGGTTTTAGTAATTGAACTTCAGAAGAGATGATTGCTCCATCAAACAGTGGCCAAAACTCATAAGTAGTACGAAGGTGTTCCACAATTTCGTTGATGTTGTCTGTGAGCGCATATACGCCATATCCGGCTCTTTTTACTCGTTTTAACAGCTCTATACTGCCGTAAAGTAATATTTGAGTGTGTTTTACATAATAAAAGAAGCGGCCCATTTCTTCCGTCGTTACTTGGTGTTCACGTTGATAACGCTGTTTTGCTTCCCTTTCGGAGATCGTCCCTTTATTTAAATCTTTCCAGATTTGTGATGAAAATAGCATCTGAGCCATTTTCTCTGACTCTACGGAACCACCAAATGTTAAGCGAACGATTTCTACTGGAGACCAGCGTACCAATACATTACCTACATCAAAAATGACATTTTTTATCTGGACAGAATTCATAACACATCCCAAGCCAATTGTTCTTCACCACGCTATATGCGGTGAGTACTGTTTTTGAATCGTTGGAAAGTCGTGCCAAAGGCGCGACTTAAGTTTCTTGCACAAAATGAGATTAACATCCAATTGGATACAGAGCGATTATCGCAAAATTACACTAAACTATATGCAACTTTGTTTATTTGGTTGTAAATCAAGTGCAGCTGTCTTAAAAGATTGAAACTAAAGATAAGTATTGCGAGCTGTTTACGTCATTTCGCGCTGCTTATAAATGATGATTAATATATAATTAGTTAATAATAAAATGATAAAAGTGAATCAAAATCACATTGTTGTGCGTCAGGCGGAGTAAGCAAAACAGATTATATGGACTCGATACGTAAGGTTTATCAATATGCAGAACCAAACCTAACTCTCGTTGGCTGGATGGGGTTTCTTGGCTTTCCGCTGTACTACTTTGTCTGGGAGTTTGCCTTTCCACAGGCTTATGAAAATTTACCTCTTAGATTGTTTTGCTCGTTATTGTTTTTCGGCATCATTTTTAGAAACCGCTTATCATCGACTTGGAGAGATTATGTTCCTATTTACTACCAAGTGACGATAACGCTGTGCTTACCGTTTTTCTTTTTTTATATGTTACTGATGAATGACTGGTCCAATGTATGGGTTATGTCGTTTATGTCTGCAATTTTCTTACACATTTTACTGGTTCATGTTACTAGGGTCATGTTTGCTCAAACCTTTGCTGGGATAGGTTTAGCAACATTCTTCGCTTGGGTTGCAAAAGGGTTCCATCTTGACTTGACCATGGATTGGACTCATGTGCCAATCTTTCTGTTTATTTATGTCTTCGGTAATTTGTTCTATTTTCGTAACCAAGTTGAACATGAAGCGAAAGTCTCGCTGGCAAAATCATTCGGGGCAGGGATTGCACATGAAATGCGTAACCCGTTGAGTGGGCTTTGCACTTCAATAGATGTTATCCAGTCGATCTTGCCCAACATGAAAGAGGCAGGAAAAGAGCAGTACGTCATGAGTGTAGAAGATGTCACCTTATTACGTGAAGTGAGTCAGGATGCAATGAACATTATCCAATCGGGTAATGAAACCATCGATTTATTGCTGACTTCGATTGATGAAAATCGAGTTTCTCGTTCTAGCTTCAAAAAATATTCAGCTCACTCGGTCGTTGAACAGGCAATTGAAAGCTTCAGTTACAAACGTGCCACTGATCGATTTGCCATATCGTTGGATGCGAGAAGTGAGTTTGAGTTTCTAGGTAGTGATACGCTGCTTAAATACGTTATGTATAATCTTTTCAAGAATGCCTTCCATCACCGTAAATCTGAAGATTTTCACATACATGTATCCATGATAAGTTCAGAACGCTTTAATCAAATTGTTGTAACCGATAATGGTGCTGGTATTGCTCCTGATGTTCTACGCAATATCTTTCAAGACTTTTACACCACCGGCAAATCAGGAAGTTATGGTTTGGGCCTACCGTTTTGTAAAAAAGTCATGCGTTCATTTGGGGGGAACATTGAGTGTCAATCTCAGTTAGGGGAGTGGTCTCAATTTACGTTAACTTTCCCACTAACGACATCTGATACCGTTACTGAAATCAAAAACGATCTGACTAAACTCAAAACCATTCTAACGGTGACTAGCCAAGATATCTTGGTGTCTAAAGTAACAGATATTAGCCGTTTTATGGGCTTTGACTCGACAATTTTAGATGTCAACCAAGTACTCAAAAAGAAAGAGTACGAGTTCGAATTCGATATGATTTTTATCGATCTTGAGAGCTTAGATCCAAGAGCAAACCAATTGGATAGATTAGAATCTCTCTTGTCTTTCACTGAAGCACGCATAGTTTATCTTTTTGAGCATCATCCGACTCAGATAGCACGTAAGGCTGCATATGAACCTATTTGGATCGAAACGCAAGCCTGGTTATTGAATACTAAACCAACTATTGAGCGTCTCTTATATGATTCAAGCTATGTATCGACACCAACGGCCTCGGTGACGTTAGATAATTCAAATAAGCGCACAATTATGGTCGTGGATGATAATGAATCTTTGCGTAAATTCACGGCAATGTTACTTGAAAAGCAAGGCTTTGAAGTGATTCAGAAAGAAGACGGGCAGCAGGCTCTGGATACACTAGAGCAAGAAGATGTTGATCTCATTCTGATGGATATCGAAATGCCAATTATGGATGGTGTAGAAGCGTCTAGGCGAATTCGAAGCTCGGATAAAAACTATGCGTCGGTACCTATTATTGCGCATACAGGGGATAGTTCACCTGTCACGTTGGACAAAATTGGGTCTTCGGGTATGTCTGACTTCATCGTAAAACCGGCGGATAAAAATCGTTTGTTCGATAAAATCGCAAACTGGATCTAATCATTCGCGACTTGTTTTCTTGAGGCGAGTTGCTCACAACGAATAACACGAATAAAGAGCTCAGCAAAACTGTTGAGCTCTTTAGTTTTATCTACACACTAACTTACACAAACTCTAAGTCAGGGTGTGCAAATGCTTGTTGGCAGACAGTGAGTACATGATCAACTTCAGCAGCTGTCATGTCTGCATTGACTGAAAAACGGATGATGTTTTTGTTCCTTCCAGTTGCAGGGCGGCAAAACACTGCGCCGTAAACATTTCGCTCTTCGAGAAAGTCGCGGACTCGCTCAGTGTTTCTCTCGTTGCCGCATTCTAATGCGATAATTTGTGATTCACTGCGAATAGTAAATCCAATGCGTTTTAAACCAACGGCTAAAGACTTGGCTCTTTCAAACAGAATATCTCGCTTATCATCTGATTTTCTTATGACGTCCAGTGTTTTCTCTAGCCGAATGATCTCTTGCGGTAATACGGTAGAACTAAATATTGCAGGGTACGCCACAAATGGAAGCGTCTTCGCCAGTTTTTCTGGGCCTAAAATCGCGCCAGCACGATAAGCAAATGTCTTGGCAAGACTAACGGTAATAAAATCTACCTTATGAGTTAAGCCAAGACCCTGCAGTATCCCCGCACCTTGTGGACCGTGTGTACCTAAAGAGTGTGATTCATCTACAACCAGGCCGCAGTCAAACTCCTGTGCTATTTCGTAGATATCACGTAGAGGAGCGATGGTCCCGATAGTGCTGTAAACCGAATCCACAACAATGATCCCTGAACCGTGACGTGAAATCTGTTTTCTTAGGTGACTGGTGTTGTTATGCATGAACGGATGAATTTGTGCTCCGGCAATACGTGCGCCTTCCCACAAAGACATATGTGCAAAGAAATCAATGTACACAGGTATGTTCGGTGCACAAATAGTCTGCAATAAACCGACATTCGCAGCCCAACCAGATTGAGAAAGTAGACAACTAGGCATACCAACGAAACTGGCTAGTTGCGTTTCAAATGCAGGTTTCGATTCATCATCTTGTAAGAAAATCGCGGACATCACGACGTTGTCATCGTGCTGGGAAATCGCATCACGATGCGCGTTTTGAATCTCCTTGTTATGAGACAGTGCAAGGTAATCATTGCTTTGCAGGACAACGGCATTACACGGTGGGCGTTTACCAAGAACAAGGTGTTTTTTGTTCTCATTCGGTTCGATTAGATCTTGAATATAAAAATCTAGGCGTTCCTCGATAAAGGAGGGAAGTGGTTTGCTTTGTATAGTTTCACTCATAATAAATCTCTTCTTCATATGGAAAAACGCCAGCGCTGACACTTATTCATATTGCGGATTTTGGGGAGAGTGTCACTAACCAGGTTGCATAAGTTTGCAGACCCTTGCAAACTCGACATTTGAGGGTTGGATGGTGGCTGTAACTCTATAGGGGCCCGGGGTCTAAACTAGTTTGTGCTTAAAGTTTATACGGCGATTTTGCGGTGTTTTTTCGTGCTTCATATCTGGGATTTTGGATGAGGAATATAAAGTTTGAAAAGTGAAAAAAATGGGCGCATTAGATAACAAAAAAGGCGCGAAAATCGCGCCTTGAAACATGAGTAGATAAGAGACAAGCTTATCGCTTATTACGTAAATAGCGCTTACGACGCTCTTCTTTACGCTTCGCTTTCTCTTCTTCTTTACGGGCGGTTTCAATCTCGACTTCAATCAGCTCTTGAGTGATCATTTCTGGGCGTTCTAATGTAATTTGGCCCAAAGTGCCTTGACGAAGTTCGTGCAATAAGATCTCTGATACTTTGTGCAAGTCAACACGTCCACCTGCACGTAGTGCACCGCGGCGACGACCAATTTCTTCCATGATCTCGATATCTGATTCTGGAAGCTCTTCAATTTGATAACGCTCTTTAAGCTTATCTGCATAATGAGCTGCTAGGTATTCAATGGTATAGAATGCGACTTCGTCATATTCCATCGCTGTATCTTTTACCGCGCCAGTAGCCGCAAGGCGGAAGCCACTGTGTGGATTTTCCACTTTTGGCCATAAAATTCCTGGAGTATCAGATAATACGATGCCATTTTGCAGATTGATACGTTGTTGACGACGTGTAACCGCGGGTTGGTTACCTGTTACAGCGATTGTTCGACCTGCGAGGGTGTTAATGATCGTCGACTTTCCAACGTTTGGGATGCCCATGATCATGGTGCGAATGTTTTTACCAATTTCTTCTCGGTGTGGGGCAAGTTTGCGGCAAAGCTCCATGATTCGATGCACTTCTTGTGGTTCAGAAGTCGTGATCGCCATTGCTTTTACATGTTGCTCTTGTTCCAAGTGCTCAATCCACAGTTGAGTTAATTCTGGATCGGCCAAATCACGTTTGTTCAAAACTTTAACGACAGGTTTGTCACCACGGATTTGAGAAATCAAAGGGTTTTCACTACTGAAAGGAATACGAGCATCCAGTACTTCGATGATCACATCCACTTGAGGGATTGCTTCTTCGATCTCTTTACGTGCTTTGTGCATGTGGCCAGGAAACCACTGGATTGAGTTATTAACCATTTGAATTTAATACCTTAATTTTTCTAATGCTCCAGCGGTTGTAAAGTAGCAATGTGAATCTTGAGTAATACAATACTAGAACGCATTTTCTAAAACTGTGTTTACTTCAAGCTGCTCGAAACCGCGGAGTTGAGCTTTCTTTCATGTTAATACGTCAGTTTATCATGGAATGATGATGAATCATTCAAGATGAAAGTAAAAAGCTATGGCGTGCAAACCTAAAAGCACACATCTCTTATATATACCGACTCGCAGTGAATATCCGTCTGGGTGAGAGACCGAACGCAAACGCTGTGTAGTCAAAGGTGGATTGTGTTGTCAGATTGTTCTGACGGATTTTGGTTTTTTGATTTTATATCAAAGCTTTATTTTTATTTCGCTATTGAGCGAAGTTTGACTTTTATCTGACAAAAACTAGTCTGAGCTTCCATTCAGAGGAAGCAGTCATGCTCAGTATTCTTAGAAGTATTACGGTATCGTCCGTCGCCTTAATTTTTTTAGCGAGTTCTTTTTGCTCAACTGCCAAACAGAGTCCTAAACCGAAGGTCATCGTTGGTGTTATTGCGCAAGACGAAGCTAAAGACTCGTTTGACGGTAGCGTTGGTCCTTCGTACGGAATTAGTCTTGAGTATTTGTCTAACATTACTAAAGCTTTGGATTATGAGTTAGAACTTCGGACTTACAAGCATATTCCGTCTTTACTTGCGGATGTCGAAAGCAAGAAGATTGATGGTGCGGTTGGATTTAGTAAAACAGCAGCAAGAGAAAAGCGTTTCTTGTTTTCGATGCCTTTCTTTTCGAGCACTATCGCTGTTTGGTATCGGAATGCCACTTACCGAGATAGTGATGCGCGTGATCTTAAATGGGTGTGTGTTGAGGGCAGTGTGTATTGTGACAACCTCACTGAACGCGGTATCGATAAGATACATTACGTTAAAACACGTTTAGAGGCGTTTAATGAAGTTAAGCGAGGTAAAGCGAACGCGCTGATTTACACTTACGTTGGTATTACCCAATATTTGGATTTGAATGACATTGTAAAAGGGGTTGTCGATATTCCCAGTTGGTTGAAAAACGAAGAGGTGAGTTTTATCGCTTCGTTGGACAAACAGAGTCTGATCGATGACATCAACAAAATCCTTCAGTGGGAGCAAAATGGAAAAAACATTCGCTCCGTCGCCTCGAAAAATCCTTACCATATCAGTGATAAGTTATTGGTAGATTACCGACGTAATCATCAAAACAAACTAGTGATAACTTACAGCAGCAGTGACGAAGCTTATCCGTTTCTATACCGAGATTCGCAAACGGGCGAGCTAGACGGTTTCTTTCCAGACTTCATCGACTTATTGCAGTCTCGTACTGGCTTGAGCTTTAAGTATGTGAAACCGACGTCGAGCCTTTCTAATGGATTAACGGCATTTGATGCCGATATAGTCCCCGTTTCTTATGTGGGTGAGCTACCTAAGTCAGATTGGTTGTTCACTAAACCATTCATGCACAGTAATTACGTGGCTATCCAAGCGGAGCAGAGCAAGCGCGATAAATCTGCACTGAAAGAAGCGGGTATTCTGCTCACTTTGAAAAAGCAAGGGTTAGTTCATTTGGGCACTTTGCAGCAAGGCCAAGTTGATCATTATAATGATTTGAAGAAGCTGCTTACCGATTTGAAATCGGGCGTTTTGGATGTGGCTTATATTCCTGACGACATCGTTCACAACATGATTGCACAAGATCAAGTCGATGACTTGGTGATCAATGCGGAGGACGTTTTGACGATCTCTAATGCATTTGCGGTTGCAAACCACAATACACAACTGCAACACATGTTGAACAGCATCATCGAAACCATTGATTCTAACGAGATCGAAAAACTGCTGCGTTCTCACCGAAGCTTCAAACTGACTTATGGCTATGACGCGGAGCAGATCGCTACATTTGTTGTTGCTGGTTCATTCATATTCTGTCTCATGTTGATTGCGGCGTATTTCATCTTATCTCACATGCGACTTAAAGTGAGGTTAGCCGAATTTAATGCTGACAATGAGGAAGCGGAAAAGCAATGGCTGATGGACATCATCAAAGAGATCAATAGCTTGGTTTTTATCCATAGTGAAAATAACCATATGGAGATGAGCAATTGTGCGAACTACAACAGTAAACAGTGCCAACAATGTAGTTTGAAAAGTGATTCTGCGCACGTTCCTCTGGTGAATAATTTTGATGAACTGACCACTGTTATTGCTGGAAAGCGTATTTCAGAAGAGGTTGCCTCGTCGGGCTGTGAACTTGATATTAAACATGTATATCGAGAACGCAAAGTCATCGCTTCTCCTAGCGGTAAGAACAAGTTTGTACTGACTGTTATTCAAGATATTACCCAGCAAAAAGAACGTGAGCAGGCGTTAATCGATGCGCAAAAAGAAGCGCAAACCGCGGTACGTGCGCGCGAAAACTTTTTGGCAACCATGAGTCACGAATTAAGAACGCCATTGTCGGCAGCACACGGCATCCTCGATTTGCTAAATCGCCAAGTGACGGCAGATTCAAATCGCGAGTTAATTGCCCAAGCCATACGCTCGCTCAATCATTTGAATACGTTAGTAGACGAAGTACTGGATTATTCAAAGTTAGAGGCAGGGCACTTAACCGTCGCCCCAGTTAAGACCGACTTGCTTAAAACCTTGTGCGATGTGTTTCGAAGCTTTGAACCACGAGCGCTCGCGAAAGGTTTGGATTACAAAGTGACAATCAAACCATTTTCGAATGCTTTCATTGAAATCGACGCGCTGCGATTGGTGCAAATTACCACCAATCTACTTTCCAATGCGGTGAAGTTCACTGCCGAAGGAGAAGTTGGAATCAGTGTCATTCTTCATGAAAAGCAGCTTATTTTGAAAGTGGCGGATTCAGGTATCGGCATGACGGATGACCAACTCGAAGGCATTCTCAATCCTTTTGTTCAAGCGGATGACACTATTACGCGTAAATATGGCGGTACTGGATTGGGGCTAAGCATTGTTGACCGATTGATCGACTGCATGAGCGGCGTGCTCTGCATCGATTCACAATTTGGCTTGGGCACGACGATTACTGTCAGACTGCCAATTGAGCATTGCGACTCTGAGCCAGACGTTTGTTTGAACTGGACGTATAGCGAGAGCTTACCACTTAATATTCGCCAGTGGTGTGACGCGTGGAAAATGCGTCCAGCGACGTTAAAAACAATGGTGGCGAACCTTCACCCTATACACGACAGCGATGCCAGTTTTAATGGCCTAATGCTGCGTGACGAACAAAGGGTACTTGGCAGTCTTACGCTAAGAGAGATTCAATATCCAGATACATTGTTCAATTTGCTCAGCCAAACGCAGCAAGAAACCAAGCTTAGTGACGTAAATCAAGAAGTGGTTTCTTGGGTTCTCGGCACGGTACTGGTCGCAGAAGATAATCCCATTAACCAAAGTGTGATAGCAATGCAGCTTCATGAACTTGGAATCGAACCTGTCATTGTGAACAACGGCCGCGAAGCATGGGAATACATCAACCAAGATGAAAGCGTTGTGTTGCTGCTGACCGATTTTCATATGCCAGAAATGGATGGCTATGAGCTTGTTAGGTACGTGAAAAGCTCCGAATTTAAAGCAATTCCAATCATCGGTGTGACAGCAGAAGATGCTCGTCTTGCCATTGAACGTACACAAGATATCGGCATTGATGACGTGCTCTACAAGCCCTATGACCTTAATCAATTAAAAACCGTTTTGGTTCCATTTATTGGCGAAAAAGAGAGGGGGAGGCTGCCCGGCTGGATTAAACGGTTCAAAGCACAGGACGCAAAAGAGATTGCGCGCGTGTTTAGTCAATCAATGTCTACAGATATAAAAAACTTAAACGCCGCATCGACTGAGCGAGACAAAAAACGGGTCATTCATGGCATCAAAGGAGCGGTTGGGACGATAGGGGTAAGCATGCTGGCTGAGCTTTGTATTGAGGCAGAACGAGTTACTGCTGCGGAGTTTGACAGGCGAACAGCGGAGCTAATTTTACGAATCGAGCAGGAGATCGAAAACATAAACTATTGGGTAGAGACAAATGAATACACAATTTAATGTGATGGTGATTGATGACCATCCGCTACAAACCACAATACTTACGCAAATATTGGAACGCTATTGCGCGCAAGTCATCCCTTTTAACTGTGTGGATGCCGCTATTCAGAGTGTGCAGGAACAATATTTTGACGTGATTTTTTGTGATATCCAAATGCCCGGAAAAGACGGCATCGATATGATGGAAATGCTCGATAAAGTCCAGTACCAGGGGCAAGTTGTACTGGTCAGTGCAATGGAATTGACCATTATTTCTGCGGTAAGAGCCATGTGCGAGGGATTTAGTTTTGAAGTATTAGGGAAGCTGCCTAAGCCATACGATGAAAATGAAGTCGTTGATTTGTTGGGTAAAATAAAAGATGAAAAAGCGAAACAAGTCAGCTTTGCGCAACCTATTGAAGTGGAAGATCAAGAATTCCTGTTTGCTCTGGCTGAAGGGCGCGTGAAAAATTATTACCAGCCTTTAGTCGATGTGCAAAGTGGGGAAGTGCTTGGGTATGAAGCGCTCGCGCGTTGGAATCATCCTATTTATGGTGTGTTACCCCCTCATTATTTTTTGCCAATTGTAGAGCGTTGCCGCCTTTCTGGAGAGTTGTTTCAAGCTGTATTGAGTAATGTTATCTATGACATGAAACACCGCGGATTGACGCAAAACGTATCCATCAATGTAGACCATGAAAATTTAGAAGATACGGCGTTCTCTCATTACTTTTTACAGCAATGTTTAGAGAGCGAGATTGACCCATCACAAATCACCATTGAAATTACAGAGCGAGATACATTTCAGACTAGCGCGTCCCTGTACAAGAATTTACTCAAGTTGAGGATGAACGGTGTCACTGTCTCAATAGATGATTTTGGCACGGGGTCATCGACGTTTGAAAAACTGGCTCAACTGCCATTCAACGAGTTAAAAATCGATCGTTCGTTTGTACAAGGTGTCGAATGCGATATCAAAAAACGCAACATCGTTGTTGCTATTTGCGCGTTAGCGAAAAGTTTGAATATACGACTGGTCGCGGAAGGTATTGAAGACGAAGTCACACTGCAAGCGATACGTGAGTATGGCATTGATCTTTGCCAAGGCTTCTACATTGATAAACCCATGCCACTAGAAGCCATAACCATACTAAATGAAAGATATGAATAAATTGAATTACTTGATCTTTGACGATCATCCTCTCGTTTGTGTTGCAATCAAGTCGTTGCTGGAAGAGTTAGGTAAAACAAATGGGGTATTTACTGCAACATCAGCGAAGATGGCATTACAAATATTGAAAAAGGAAGAAATTCAACTGTTGATCTTAGATGTGAACTTGGCAGATTGCGATGGGTTTGATTTCTACAAACGTATCAAATCCCATGGTTATGAAGGCAAAGTCATTTTCTTCTCCGCTGAAACTAGCCAAATGTACAGCCAAATGGCTTTTCGTTCTGGCGCTGATGGCTATGTGTGTAAATCGGAAAATCACGACATTCTTAAAGACGCGATAGAAGCGGTAGAGAAGGGGTATACCTTCTTCAAATTTAAGCAAGTTGTTAATAGCGTTCGAGAAATGCCACAACTTTCAAGCAGAGAAAGCGCAGTAATGAAGTATTTATTACAAGGAAAGTCCAATCGAGAAATCGCTTCAGTGCTATCAATAAGTGACAAAACAGTCAGCACATACAAACGTCGTCTATTGGATAAATTTAACGTAAAGAACATTGTTGAGCTAACAAGAGTGGCGGGGGCGTAAGACCGCATCATGACACTTAAAAGTATCGCGTTGTCTCTTTTCATCGCAACATTACTATTCGTCACTTCTGTCACAATGATTGGTGCGGTGTTAATTTCTTATGAAGTAAAGCAGTTCAACACTTACGCGAATAATTTAGCCAAAATAAAACAAAAAGTAATTCTCATGGGGCTATTGACGGAAGCGCAGCTCGAGCAATACAAAGGCATGAGCGTGAGTGAAGTAGAAGCGCAAACAGAGCTGAGCTTTCAAGATGCGATTTACTCCCTGTCACGTTATGAAAAACTTAATTACGTTGAAGCTGTTGCACGGAAATCGCTTCATCAGGCTGAAGCGTATTTATCAAATGCGTTCAATCGACAAAATGCCGTTATGTATTTTCGTTCTTATACTGGAAACAAACTCATCTTAGAGAGACCGATTGAAGCGCTAGAGGGAGTGAAAGCCACATTTGATGTTGATTGGTGTAAAAGTAACTATTCTTGTGTGTTAGCCGCGTGGAAAGAGCAACTAACGGACCGGGTATTGTTTTCCCTACCATTTAAAACGACATACTCCGATGACATGGCGATAAGCATCATGAGTCCGGTTTACTTTCAAGGTGAGTTAGTGGGAGAGTTTTCGGAACAATTGTACCTCTCGCCGCTTTATAATGATGGGAAAGCGGTGGATGTTCAAATTGCGAATGGGAACAAGCAAATGGTGATTTACTTCGCTGGCTACCCCTTTCCATCATTCGCGTACACCCAATCATATGTCGCAGACAACAACAATCTCATTGTTTACATGTACCCATTCAGTAAAATTGTACTGGATTACGTGTTCTTGTTTATCATCTTCTTTTTCGTAACTTTAGCGTATTACAACAAAGCTTATGAATCTAAAGAGAGCAAACTTCGCCTCGCGAAAGCACTGACGAACGTGACGAAAGATGATTTAACGGGATTGTTTAACCGCAGAGTCTTTCAAGATAGCGAATTCAAACGTCGTTTGGAAACCGCGCCATATTCCGTCATTGCAATAGATGGCGATAGGATCAAGCGAATCAATGACCATTACGGTCACCATGTAGGGGACGAAGTTATTGGAATTATTGCTGATGCTATGTCTAAAGTGTTTCGAAATAGTGATTATCTAGTTCGAACTGGTGGTGATGAGTTTGTTGCGATTCTGCCGGGTTGCAGTATCAGTCAATCTTCAATATTGGCGAAGAAGCTTCGTAGTGTCGTTAAAGATAACCGACTAAAGACCTTGGATATCGAAGTTAGTGTGAGTACTGGTATCGCGGCGAATGCATTACACGAAACGCTTCAGGACGTTATTGTACGTGCAGATGAAGATCTCTATGAGATGAAAAAACACAGACAAAAGTCCCATTAAGCAGCGCTAGTATTGACTCAATGTTAAGTTACGGAACATAACCATGACATAACTGTTTGATTAATTTGACCAAACAGAATGACTGGTCTTTTATATTAGAGCAGTCAACAAATAGTGATTGCTCTATTTATTCTCGACCTTACATCTGGTGTCGCACGTGAACAAAGATCTCGACTTAAACTTACTTAAAATACTTGTCTTACTGGATAAGCACCGTCAGCTCAAACCCGTTGCTAAAGCGATGGGGAAGAGTGAAGCGTCAATTAGCAAATACCTTGCCCGATTGCGACTCCAGCTAAACGATGAATTGTTTATTCGGCATCCTCATCACATGGAACCAACGGACTATTTAAAACGTCAATTACCTAAAATTTCCGATGCACTCGAGAAGCTTGAAACTTGTCTAATTAGAGATGAGTTTGAACCGGAAAATTACGAAAAAGACATCACCATTTGTTTACCGCAAACCGCTCAATACTCATTTGGGCATTTACTTGCAATGGATTTAATGGCGCTGTTTCCCAAGGCGCACATTTCGATAGCAACGATTACAGAGTATACGATAGAAGAGATAATCCTAGGCAAAGTGGATGCGCAATTACATTACTTCAACGAGGATGTTCCGAAATCTGTTTATCAGAAGTTCATCGGCTATGCGCCTGCTGTGGTAGTTGTCCCTGAAGAGCTGGGAATTACCACTCTGGAAGAAGCGGCCAAACTTCCCTTTATCATGTTAGAGATTATCGGTTGGAAAGAGAAAGAGCAGCTCGTTAAGCGTGCAATGGAAAGCCACGGTATGGTCATCAACCGTATTGCGGCTCTAGACAACGTAAGCAGCGTATTGAAGCTAATTAAGCAAAAAAGCGCCGCAACCGTGTTACTTGAATATCAGGCGCCAATTGATGGATATAAATTTATAAGAGTGCCAGAGCATTTTTACCCAGATGGCTGGCCAAAAGTGGTTGTACAGGTGAAGCAAAGCTTAAGACATGATGCAATGCACCAGTTGTTAATCGGTGCTATTGCAAAATACATGAGCGCTTAGCGGCAAAACTCAATGTTTTCTGACTGAGGAATAGTATGCAGAAGTTCAATCAACGTGTCCGCATGGTACTTTTTCAGAATACGCGTTTTGTAGGTGCTGATTGTTTTAGCGCTGAGTGAAAGTTGTTCAGAAATCTTCTTATTTGAGTAGCCTTGTACAAGATAATGGAACACCATGGCTTCGCGATTTGAGAGTGTTACGTTACCCGACGATGGTGTGTGAGTCGACTTAAACATTGAGTAACCGCGTGAAACACTCACAATTGCGTCGATAATGGTCTCTCTTGTTTCATGTTTGCTTAAGAAGCCGTTTGCACCCATTTCGTACGCTGCTTTAGAAAGACTCGAGTAGTCGCGTGAAGAAACAAATAACAGTCGGCCACGATATCCCGTCGCTAAAATGTTTTTGGCTAAACGCATACCATCGCGATCGCCAAGCACTACGTCTAGAATAATCAAATCAATCTTTTGGCCTCGAACAAGATCCATCACTTCCGCACTGTCAGTGGTTTGAATCACTTCAGCTGCGTTGATTACAGATTCAACTAGAGAAGCAAGTGCTTCGCTATACAATGGTTGAGCGTCGATAATAAGAACATTATTCAAAGTTAACCTCACCTAATACATCAACTAGTGTGCTGTCAGGCGACAGCGCAATTGGATGAATAAGATTGTAGGAAAAACCTTGCTAAGAGGAAGGAAAATGACTCTTTCCAAAAGTGAAAATCAGTGTCTTGATTATGGGAATAGCGATGTCAGGTATTGAAATACCTAGTGATAGGATGATTGCTTAAAACTTACGCTGACAGAAAACTAACAAACTGAAAGTGTTCTTTCAGTGTTCTATGCCTTCAGATTTTCTTGCGATGCCTCTAGCGCTTCGATTTAAACCCGTGTTCACAAGCGCAGTTTTATACCATGCCACTTGAAGAGAGCTTGTTCTACACCAGGCATGAGCACGCTAGCCAACTTTGCACTGATATCTGTTGGATAGGTTTGGCTATTGACGCTGAACATCACTTCAAATTATTTCTAAACTTTTCATTGACTCGGCCGCTAAAAGTGGAGGTGTTAATTCGCACTTTGGCCACTCATAATTTCGTGTTCAAAAATGAGACAATTTTACATGGTTTGGTATGGAAATGTGCGTTAGCCGTCCTTTTGATGGTTTACAAATTTTGTTGTAACGACTAAAAAGGACTTTTGGATTTTTAGCCAGAGAATGGCTTCTCATGGCGTTTGCATCAAACTTTTTCTGATGCGTATTTTTGGTTGGATAATTGGCTTTATGAGTAACGTAACCAGCACCATTTTGACAGAAAGTGGTACCAATGAGCTTGAAATCATCGAGTTTCATTTAGAAAAAACATTGCCAGATGGCAGCACAAAAACTTGTTATTACGGCATTAACGTTGCGAAAGTACGAGAAGTGATTCGCGTGCCAGAAACAACCGATTATCCAAACGCACAACCTCATATGATTGGTGTGTTCTCATCCAGAGATGTACTGACGCCTTTAGTGGATTTAGCTGGTTGGTTAGGTGTACCAACACGACAAGATCTGGAGCGCAAGTTTGTAATCGTTACGGATTTCAACAAAATGACCAACGGCTTCTTAATTGACAGCATTTCGCGTATTCATCGCATCTCTTGGAATGATGTGGAATCACCAAGTCAGTTTTTGGAAGCGGGCGAACAAGATTGTGTAGTAGCCGTTGTCCGTAAAGAAGGCAACCTGATCATGATTCTCGACTTTGAAAAAATCATCGCAGACATCAACCCAGAATTGAGTATGGAAAAATACGATGTGAAAGGGGACAAGTCGGTGGATCTCAACCAGAGAATGGTCGGTAAGCGTAATGCTAAAACGATCATGGTGGTGGATGACTCAGCATTTATTCGCTCTTTGATCCAAGATACATTAGCTTCTTCAGGCTACAATGTGATCACATGTAAAGACGGTGGTGAGGCGCATGAGAAGTTGATGAGCTTGATCGAGGTTGCGAAAGAAGAAAACTTGCCAGTTAAAGAGCTATTAGATGCGGTGGTTACGGACGTAGAAATGCCTCGAATGGATGGTATGCACTTAGTGAAGAGACTACGAGATACCGAAGCGTTTCATGAAATGCCGATCATTATGTTCTCGTCATTGATGAGTGAGGATAACCGAGCGAAAGCACTATCTCTTGGCGCAAATGATACGATTACCAAGCCAGAGATTGGCCGCATGGTGAATATGATGGATAAATACGTGTTTAACTTTGCGTAAAAAACCGATCAGATGAAACAAATAAGGCTGCCGATTGGCAGCCTTATTTTTATTGAGGGCAGGGAAGAATATCTAAGGTGTAACTCTCGTTTGGAGTCTGCGGTGGCCCATATAAAATTCCGCATTGAGTTAGGCTACTATTTTTATCATCTCTTGCTGAAATGACGACTTTAATGTTGTTAGTCTGAACAATTTTCCAGTCACTATCACCATGCTGATTCTCAAGTTCCGAGACTAATAGAGCTAAGCTTGTTTCATCTGCATCTGGGTAACCGTACCTAAATGTACAGTTAAGAGAGCCATTTAACTCACAGCTTGAGAAAGGCAGACTTTCTGGGCCCTTACCTGAACCTGCGTCGGTGTGTTTATTTGATATATATGGATAATGTTCCAACCCTGCAATCGCCATTTTCCCATAACCCACGCCTAATGCTGACGCAATAGCGCCTTTCATTCCTTCCAAACGTGCTTCACGTGCATCACTTTGAAGGTTTAAAAAGCGTGGCGCGGCAGTGACAGCAAGAATACCGAGCACGACAATAACTACGACTAACTCTATTAGAGTAAATCCCGTTTGTTTTTTCATATTATTTTCACAGCAAGTTAAAGGTAGAAAAACACTGACCGTACACTTGTCTATTGTGTAAATAAGTACGGTAATGATAAATCGATTAATAGTATAAAGAGGTGAGTTGTAAAGTGCTATACCGACGCCGCACTAATTGACTGAATCCATTAAATGCTACGGAGAATTCACGGGTCTAATTCGGCTAGATTTTAAGAGGTCATTAATTCCGCTGAAGAAATGCTGCGTGAACAGGCGAGCATGAATCCTCTTCGATGTAAGCAAACATGTACATCAGCGGAATGAAATACAAAATGCAAATGAGGGCGAACCGCACAAATGGATTGTCTTTTTATTCACTTTGATGAATGCTACGCGGAATTCATATCGCAGTATGCCTGAGGTATTCATCATGCGAATGTGCTTTGGTTTTGTGTTTATTTTTCAAATATAAGAATAATCTAAATGGAATTCGATTCGATAAACTTCCTTGCAATAGGTTTGATATTTCTTGGCTCTTATGTCCAGACCGCAATCGGTTTTGGCTTGGCTATTGTTGCCGCACCTTTACTGATTCTTTGGGCACCAGAATATGTTCCTGCGCCAATCTGTTTAGTCGCGTTGTTTATTTCGTTGATGAATGCGATGAAGCACCGCAGTAGTGTTGAAATCGGCGGTTTAAAGATGGCGTTGATTGGGCGAGTGCCGGGATCAATTGCTGGTGGCTTGCTACTCTTTTTTGTATCTACACAAACTCTCACGCTTTGGATTGGTTTGTTGGTGCTGTTTGCAGTCGTGGTGAGTGTTTTACCGTTTCGGGTTGAGCCTACGCCTTCGCGTATGACATGTGCTGGTTTCTTTTCTGGGTTGTTTGGTACCAGTTCTGCGATTGGAGGCCCTCCGATGGCGTTATTGTTGCAGCATCAAGAAGCGAATCAGTTACGCGGTAATTTATCGGCTTTTTTTGTTTTCAGTTCGATTATTTCACTAATAGTACAAATCCCAGTGGGCTTCTTCACATTGCATCATTTGGTCATTACTATTCCTCTATTACCTGCTGCGGCGCTTGGTTACTGGCTAGCAATGAAAACTACCCAGTCGTTACCAAAAGAAAAGATTCGGTTTGGGGCACTTATGTTGTGTTTTGTAAGTGGCTTTACCGCCGTCGTACAAGCGTTGAGCCAATAATGCCATCTGCATCATAAAGTCACTGCGGGATTGCATTCCTTTTTATGTATGGCGGACTTGTTTACTTATGCCAAATTGGTCGTTTAGATGGGCGATAGTTTTATGAATAACACTCGTTATGGCACTTTTATGGCAGCATTCTCCTTTGTGATCTGGGGATTGCTACCAATTTATTATCGTTATTTACCAAATGCTTCTATGGATGAGTTGCTAGCATGGCGAATCATTGGGTCTGTACCTGTCGGGTTTCTAATTGTACTTGGGATAAGCCGTCGAGGGCTGAATTGGAAAGAAATCTGGCTTGATAAAAAATCCTTGTGGTACACGTTTGTGGCGAGCAGTTTGATGTGTATTTCTTGGAGTGCGTTCACTTGGGCTTTGACCCATCATCGGGTCATCGATGCCAGCTTAGGCTTCTTTATTGGGCCATTAGTATCTGTTGCACTAGGCGTATTTATTCTTGGGGATAAGCTCTCAAAAGGCAAACTTATTGCAATCGTGCTGGCAACAATTGGTGTTATGTACCAAGTGATTCACTATGGTCAGCTGCCCGTTATTGCACTAACGATGGGGTTGTTCTTTGCTTTGTATGGGCTGTACAAGAAGAAGATAAATTATGACTGGAGTACAACCTTGTTTGTTGAAGCATTGTTACTGACTCCAGTTGCACTCGCCTATTTGCTCTATAAACAATGGGCAACTGGTGAACTGGCTTCGGGCACAGATACCACAACATTGCTTTTGTATTTTGGCAGTGCACCTATCACACTTTTACCACTTGTATTTTATTCTATCGCAATACGTATAACTAATTTATCAACTGTCGGTCTAATGCAATACATCGAGCCAAGCTTGCAGTTTGTGTTGGCAGTTATGTTTTTTGGCGAGTTGTTTGACGAAGTGAAAGCGGTGACCTTTGCATTTATTTGGGTAGGGCTGTTGTTAACAATTTTTGAAAGTATTATCAAAGGGCATCGGCGCAAAAAGCTGGTCAAACACCCCTTATAGTGGTTTCAATATTCTCACATATTAGCTTCTTTATTCTTATGCCCTCCATTCGAGGGCATTTTTAATGTCATGAAGCATTGGCTTTCGTTTTTTGCCCGAATAGAAATCATAACTTGAGATTATTTGACGCATTATCATAATGATACCGCTATAGTTATAGCCAAGTGACACGCTTATATAAGTGAAAACCAGATCAAGAAGGACGACATATGATCACTGCTCTGTATGCCAACATTCTCGCAATACTCATTATTTGGTTGGCTGTTCAAGTAATTAAGCAACGTCGCTTAAATCAAATTGCTTATGCCGATGGTGGGGTAGAGGCTCTACAAATTGCTCGTAGTGCCCAGAGTAATGCGACAGAATATATCCCCATCACCCTGATTTTAATGGCACTTTTAGAATTTAATAGTGCTTACCCAACATGGATACATCTCACCGGTATTATTTTTGTAATTGGTCGAGTTATTCATGCTAAAGGCATATTGAAAAAAGACTTGAAAAAGCGCATTAGAGGGATGCAGGTGACATTTCTGGTGATACTTTCATTGGTTGTGTTAAATATGATTTACCTGCCATACGATAAGTTATGGTAAGTCTGCGACGTTACATTCCACCACCTTGGGTACTCGTTCTGATTGGATTAGTACTGAATATTGGCGCGATCATCGTTACTAGCTTAGTCCTTGATAAGTTGGGTAAACAGCAATCGCAGCTCGCAGAGCAAACAGCAAAAAACTTGTATTCCATCCAACTCGCATGGAACAGTGTGGAAACCCTAGAAAGGAAAAGAGAAGCTTTACTGCTGCATGTGCACATAAGTCAGAGCGTAGCGATACCTTTAGAGCTAGAAGAGGTATTAGCAGGGCATTTATCTTCTTGGGTTCTCAACGAGTCGGATGAAATAAAAATTGATCAACTTCCTCAACTGATGTCAAAGATAAATCAGGCACAAGCTTCGTATAGAGACCGCATCGATAATTACTACATTGAGAATGTAGAGCTCAATGAGGTAATGGCAAAGCAGGATGAAAAGATCGCTTGGTACAAGAATATCGGACTCTTCTTGCAAGTATTCGGACTTGCGTTAATCCTTGCTCGCGACTTAGCTAGGAAACAATAAAAGCAAGAGCTAAAGATCAGGTTTATTGCGAAATGCCAATGGTAGTTTGCAAATTGCAATTTATTCGGTGAGCAAACAGTAGCTATTGGTTAAGTTTTAATGAAAGTGATTAAATAATAACCTGTTTTTATGCGCTTAAAAGTTGGCACGCCTCATGCTTTAGTTTGAGTGACCCTTTCTAAGCCGAGGGTCACCTAGCCAACTGACGTTGTTAGTGAACCATCTTGTTCACAAATATATACAGCCAATCACGACTCCTTGTGGTTGGCTTTTTTTTATGCAGTCTAGAACTGTGCTTTGATCCAGATCATGCGATGGTCGGAAGATACATCCTTACCATCACCATACTTACCGATACGTGCATCGTTAAATAGTTTACGGCCTTCTTCATAAGACGCTGACCAGTACACACCAGAGTCTATTACATTCAAATTTGCTGAAGGCAAGGCATAGTCTACCCCTAAGCCAAACGTTGAAGTGATGCGATTCGGATATGGGTGAGTTGAACTGCGGTCAACAGCGTGTTCAGCTGCACCAAAGCTTGTTGGGTAAAGCTCACCATTCATCACGGTTTGGTTAACCAATGGATCGTTGTGCAGCTTTTGCATTACAGAGCTAATACCGTCACCAGCAACTGGATCAAGGTTTTGATCACCCATCATTACGAATTTAGCGCCGTTCGTTAAGCCACCTGTTTTACCCGCATCGTCGTAAAAATAGTCTTTGCCTTGAATGTAATGATGCCAAAACTCCACTTCTGCTGCGTTTTGCGCTTTGTTTTTACCGGTGTCGAATACTGGTGGAGTAGGATGAGACATCAACAAGTGTACAACTTCTTCGCCGTTGCGAGTTGGAATGATGATTGGTGCGTCAACGTGGTTTTTCGAAGATAGACGCACTTGATCCCATTCTTCCGCTGAGTACCATTCATCACCACACTTCATGCCGTCTGGAATCTTTTGCGAACCATCGCAGATAGTAATGGTTGGAATTTTCGCACCTTCCATATCTTTCCATTTAAATGCTTGGAATGTACGTGTGTTTGCTGTGTCAATTTTATACTTAGACATAAGGGCAAATGCATATTGACCATGGTACATGCCAAAGCCCCATGCATCACCTGGCATTTGACCTGCGGTTCCGTTGTTGTCGAGATCAAACTCACTCAACAACCCTGTATTAGTTGAGTAAGATTCAGCATAAGGGTATTCAATAGGCTCAAGGTTTGCTTCACCGCCCGCGCCATTGATGCTTTGCGCGACAGACAAGTAGTTCTTCTGGAATCCTTCAATGGCTGCTTCGTTTTCGCCTGTTCCGTCGTTGTTGTATTCCGCCATCATAAGAACATCAGGACGATTCTTTTGAATGATTGCTGCAACGTTACGAATTTGAATGACTTTTTCCGCAGTGGTTTTGTCTTCGGCTGCGATTGAACCGTCTAAATAAGAGGTGACCAACGCAGTTTGCTGCGTTGGTTCAATTTGCATTTCATCTACCAAAGTTTCGAAGGTAGCGCGGTCAAAAGAGAGGTTGTAAGTCGCTATTTTTACTTCTTTAGGCTGAACATTGACGTATTCAGTATCGTCATTACATCCAGATAGTAGAGCGGCGCCAACAAGGACAGCGATAGAGGTTTTGATTGCTTTCATGGGTACGTCATACCTTATAATTAATTCGGCTGAATATTAAAGTCATCAGTCATTGTTTTAAGCGATATTAGTCACACAAACGTTTTCATATTTACATGTTCAATTAGTTTTTGTGTGATTTGTGCAATAAATGCAACACTTTCAACACCAGAAGGTTATATGTAAATTGTTAAAAAACGGTGTCGTTATTGATGCGAAATAGAGAGTCCGCCACCGTTAAAAAGAAAAGCGTAGAATTTAAGCGTACATGAGATGTTTGAGTTGTATGCTTATCGCCGTGTTTTATTTTTTATGTTTAAATTTCTGTATATAATAAGCAGTCAATCAGAAGTGAGGACGACCTCACCGCTCTATCTTTTCTCGGGGACGACCCCATCTCGTTGGGAAATGTGACATGGCTTGGGGAATTCTCTTCATTGCGGGCTTGTGTGAAATCGCATGGGCTGTCGGTCTTAAATATTCACAAGGGTTTACCAAATTCGGTGCTTCGGCATTCACTATTGTCTTTATGTTATTGAGCTTTTGGTTGCTTGGCATTGCGTTAAGAACCTTGCCTTTAGGCATTGCTTATGGCGTATGGGTAGGGATTGGCGCAATAGGCACGGCAGTCGTGAGTATTTATCTGTTCAATGAGCCAGCAACACTGATCAAAGCCTTAAGCTTGCTAATGATTGTCGCTGGTATCGCAGGGTTAAAAATATCAGCTTAACGTTAGGCTAAACACAAAACAGCCAGAGTCACTCTGGCTGTTTTTCTAAATGTCGTGTTTACGGTTCTGGGTAGGTATATCAAGCGTTGCGCTTAATAAAAGGTAACCGTAAGTGATGACCAAACGCATTAATTAATGCGCCTGTAACAATCAGACCGCCACCGACGTACGTCCAAATGATCGGAACCTCGCCAAAGAAAATGATGCCTAACAACACAGAAAATACGATCTGGATATACGAATAAGCGGAGGCTTTACCCGCTTGTTGAGTTTGCATCGCTTTGGTTAACCCCAATTGCCCAATTTGGGTAAAGACACCAACTAGAACCAACATGAAAGTCAGATATAGATCGGGCATTACAAAATCGTCGCCAATCAGTAAGAGTGAAGCGGGGAGAGCAACCAACGGGAAATAGAAAATGATCACTGAGCTGTCTTCTGTCTGACTCAGTTTTCTGACAATGACGTAGGCAATTGAGCTACCAAATGCGCCTAAGATCGCAATCATGACGCTAAACATTGGTAAAGCGCTATCTGAGCCTTGCCCCGTTTCTGGGCTTACCATGATATAGATGCCGAGTAAGCACAACGCAATACAAAGGAAAGTTGACGGCTGGATGCGCTCTTTCAAGAAAAATACGGCGAGTAGTGCAGTAAACACCGGATGAATATATTGGAATATCGTCGCTTCTGCCAAAGGTAAGGTGGTCACTGAATAATATACACACATCAGAGCCATCGTGCCCACAGCACCGCGTGCAAATAGTAATGGCTTATTATTGCCCCATACAGAAATTCGTTTTCGCTTTACATCGAAATAACTAATGATAAGTGAAACGAGCGCTCTTGCTGCAACGATTTCAAAAACGGGGATACCGTAGTTGCCGACGTGCTTTACTGTAGCCGACATCAGAGCAAAGCCGAACGCGGAAAGCACCATAAAGCGCACACCGATGGGAATCATAGTGTTGAATGAATTGGACATTTTACTGCTCATTTGTTGCGACAGATCTCACTTTAGCATACTTAGTTAGCGATTAAATCCTCTCAACTCAAACACTTCTGTCGACAAGATGAATAAACAGTAGAATACGTAGCAATTAATCTGCCTCTCTCAGCGTAACAATAAAAACTCGATATTTAAGGAGCTTACATGATCCCGATAAAAGCAACGCATGTTTCAGGCGTTGTCATTTCAAAAATTGATGGCATAGAAAAAATGCTGTTACTCAAACGCGTAAAAGGTGGCTATTGGTGCCATGTTGCAGGTGGTATCGAAGCGGGTGAAGCCGGGTGGCAAACCATTTTAAGAGAGTTAAAAGAAGAGACACTAATTGACCAAGTTGAGTTACATACAGCAGACTTTCTAGAGCAGTTCTACGAAGCAAAAAATAACCGTATCATGGTTATCCCATGTTTTGTGCTATTTTGTCCGCCTAACCAATCAGTTGTTCTTAACGAAGAGCATACAGAGTATCGCTGGTGTACGCTTGAAGAAGCTAAGCAGCTGGCTCCGTTTGCCAATCAGCATCACCTATATGAACATGTATGGAAACATTATGTAGATGTGGCATCACTAACGCCATTTACGCTGATCGATCAAAAGGGCTAAATGAACGGCAACGGCTTTGATTAGTTTTTATAGAGAGGTTTGTTCTCATAAAATGAAGCGTTAGGATTTGCGCTGAGCGTTCACAATAAAAAGGAATAACATCTATGGATGAAGTCACATGCCAAGAGACGTATCAAGGAAATCACTTACAGAAGCGTTTTTCCGTCTCGCAAAGGGTCTCAATTGAGCCCCTCAACACGAAACACGCGTCCGCTTTACTAGAAGTTGTGAACACTCACCGAGAGAGCCTTGAGGGCTATCTACCTTGGACGGATTCTGTCACGAATCATAGAGAGGCCGTTAACTACATTTCCCAGCGAGTGAACAGTAACGCGCTGGATTCCCACTGGTTTGCAATTTATTTTGATGAGCAGCTTACGGGTGTTATTGGCATTAAAGGTGTGGATTCACATACACGTGTTACTGAAATTGGCTACTGGCTTGCTAACAATGGGCGAGGCCATCGTGTGATTGATCAAGTACTCGCAGTATTGATCCCTTTCTTGAAGAAGGAAGGGCACGCACAATTCATTCAGTTCCATTGTATGGAAGATAACATCGCTAGCATCAATATTGCTGAGCGTGCAGGCGCCACATTAAAAGAATACGTTGATCATGAGTTCGATATGCTTGACCGCTCTCAACGACTAGGCATTTATGAACTACGTTTGACGTAGTATCCACCCTAGAGATATTTTAATCAGAGTTCGAACTCTAACTTCACGAGCGCTACAATAGTAACATTGTTGCGCTCGTGTTAACTTGGGGCGTCATTGGTAGAAACTAGGCTAGGAGAAGCATCATGAACGCAATCACAGAGGTTGAAGTAGATAACTTGTTACAGCAAAGCCTCGAACGCTTAAAAGCGGCATATGCAGCCGAGCCTTATCCTAGTTTAGATGAACGTAAACAGCGCCTCGTTTTGTTAAAAAAATCGCTGCTTGAGAACAAACAAGCTCTGGTTGAAGCGTTAAGTGACGATTTTGGCTATCGCTCAGAATTTGATACCGCTATGACCGACGTTTTGCCAACGGTCTCGCATATTAATTATACCCTCAAACGACTAAAAAAATGGTGCAAACCCAGCAAGCGCGAATCCGGCTTATTGCTCGCACCTTCTAAAGTCACCGTTCAGTATCAACCGTTAGGTGTCGTCGGGATCATTTCACCTTGGAACTTTCCTGTGATTTTGAGCCTTGCGCCTTTAGTGACAGCATTGGCTGCTGGCAACCGCGTGATGATGAAGCTCAGCGAATTTACGCCAAAAACCAATAAAGTCATCGTCGATATTTGCCGTGGGTTGTCTGAGTATGTCGAAGTTTTTGAGGGTGAAGCAGACGTCGCACAAGCATTCAGCCAACTGCCATTCGATCACCTTTTGTTCACGGGTTCTACGAGTGTTGGTCGCGCAGTGGCAAAAGCGGCAGCGGAAAACCTTACCCCGGTGACGTTAGAGTTGGGTGGAAAGTCCCCGGTGATCATTGCAAAAGATGCAGACATGAAGAAAGCCGTGGATGCTATCTTGTTTGGTAAATGCATTAATGCAGGCCAGATTTGTGTCGCGCCTGACTACGCATTTGTACCGCAAGAACGTGTCGAAGAGTTCATTTCGCTATTCTTAAAACGTTTTGAAAAGCTCTATTTAAAATCCAACAAGAATCAAAAGCTGACCCATATTGTCAACCAACGACAATATGATCGTTTGACTGCGCTACTTGAGGATGCAAAAGCGCAAGGTGCTAACCTTCACACTGTTGAGGCGTCGCCCCAAGAGGAACGACTTCTGTATCCTCATTTGGTCACGGATGTGTCGCCGAATATGCGAATCATGCAAGAGGAGATCTTCGGGCCATTTCTACCTGTTAAGCCCTACAATGCCGTTGATGAAGCGATTGACTACATTAATCAGCACCAAAGACCACTTGCGCTGTATGTTATGTCGGACGACAAATCGACTATCAAACATATTGTACGCAACACCCACAGTGGTGGCGTCGGCGTTAATGATACGGTTTTACATGTTGGCGCTGAAGATGCGCCTTTTGGTGGCGTTGGTGAATCGGGTATTGGGCATTATCACGGAGAGGAAGGATTCAGAACTTTTAGTCATGCGAAAACCATTCTTCACACACCGAAATGGTTGCCAAGAACGAGCGTATTAATGCGCCGTAGGGCTATGGCGATAAAAGCGATCCAAAAGATCTTTGTTCGATAATAATTATGATTTGATTGATAAAAAACCGCCCGAATAGGCGGTTTTTTGTTTCTATATGCTCTGAAACGCTGGGCACCAAAGTCCGAGAAACTTCCATCGCGTGCTACCAACAAAACAAAGAAAGGCTCTTGTTGATAGAGCCTTGTTCAGGAAGTGTCGAGAGATCTTGGCAAGTTTAATGCAGAACTTCACTGCTGAATCTTAGATATCTACAGTCGTTCATCAGTTCTTTAAACGCCTTTCGGTCCAGCTTAATCAGAGTTTCATGATCGCCAGCTTCAAGGTAGACATGTTCCAAGTTTGCTAGTCTTTCATCGCAAACTGTCGACATGTGGTAAGGGCTACCAATCGGTGGAATAGCGCCGTGTTCACAATCGGTGAAGAGTCGGTAAACCATACGCTCTTTCACCAAGTGGAAGGTGGCATTAAATTCGTCGTTTAATCTCGACAAACTGATTTTGTTGTTGGCAGGTAAGACCGCCATCATATGACGCCCTTCATGATCCTCAAGAATCACACCTTTTGCGATATTCATTAAAGGCACACCTGCTGCAACACCACTTTGTAGCGAGCTATGACTGTGGCTGTGATTCACGGTTTGAAAGTGAATGTTATGCTCAGTCAAATATTCATCTAATCGGGTTGCAATCGCCATATAGCCTCCACGTGTATGAGACCCATAAAAAGTATAGGTTAGTCGGGCGACAATCGCGCATTTTACTCGGCGACACTGACGCTCTTTACGCTCCTGTTCTACGCTTATTGCAAGCCAGCGAGAAAGCATGGTTAACAATAATAAATAGGGGGCAACATGAGCAAGCCAATCATCGCTGATAACAAGCCGATCAAAGTAGAGTTGAAAGCTGGGCAAGAATATTACTTCTGCCGATGTGGGCGTTCTAAAAATCAACCTTACTGCGATGGGTCTCATTCGGGAACCGGCTTAAAGCCAATGAGCTTTAGTGCGGAAAAAGACGAAGATGCCTATCTCTGCCAATGTAAGCATACCGCCAATGCTCCTTTTTGTGATGGTACACACAAGCGATTTACCGCAGAGCAAGTCGGTAAAGAGGGACCGGAACAAAAGCGAGAGAAAAGAGACAAACCAACGGCGTCTGCTACTCAAGAAGAACCAACCCTCGAGTTTATCCACCAATTAGCGAGAGAGGGACTCTCTAAACTCGGTCATCATGGTCCGATGGCTGCAATGGGGGTTCCTAGGCATTTGCTACCACATTGGGATGCTATACAAATCATGGTGGCGCAAATGGCGACACAACCGTTGTTGGAAGACGTTCCTGTGTCTACCGAGTTGATTGTGGGACCAAACGCGCGTAAGCCGCTCAGACTCGCCATTCCTTTGTTGGTGTCGGACATGAGTTTTGGCGCACTTTCTGAAGAGGCGAAAATTGCACTAGCAAAAGGTGCAGAGTTGGCAGGGACTGGGATTTGCTCTGGTGAGGGTGGCATGTTACCGGAAGAGCAAGCCGCCAATTCACGGTATTTCTATGAGCTTGCTAGTGCTCAATTTGGCTACGACGAATCTAAGCTTCTTAATGTTCAGGCGTTTCACTTCAAAGGCGGGCAAGGAGCAAAAACGGGCACGGGTGGTCATCTGCCTGCAAATAAAAATGTAGGTAAGATCTCTCAGGTGAGAGGCATCCCCGAGGGACAACCAGCGATATCACCACCAACGTTCAAAGATCTTCACACTACTCACGATTTCAGAAAGTTTGCTGACAGAGTTCGTGGCATCACAGGCGGTATTCCAATTGGATTTAAACTCAGTGCCAACCATATTGAGCAAGACATTCAGTTTGCGCTTGATGCTGGGGCTGATTATATCATCTTAGATGGTCGCGGTGGTGGCACGGGTGCGGCGCCAACTATGTTCCGTGATCATATTAGTGTGCCCACCATCCCTGCATTAGCTCGTGCACGTAAGTACTTAGATGAAAAAGGCGTAAGTGACCGCGTCACATTAATCATCACCGGTGGGTTGCGAGTTCCTACGGATTTTGTCAAAGCGTTGGCACTTGGAGCAGACGGAGTAGCGATAGCAAACAGTGCGATGCAATCGATCGGTTGTGTCGCGGCTCGCATCTGCAACACCAATAATTGCCCGGCAGGCATTGCGACACAAAATGCCGATTTGAGGCAGCGTCTCGACGTTGAAAAGTCATCCCAGCAACTGAAAAATTTCTTCGAATCCTCGGTCGAGCTCATGAAAGTCATGGCGAGGGCGTGTGGTCATCACGCTCTGAATGAATTTAGTCATCATGATTTAGCGACCTGGGATCACAACATGGCGAAGCTGTCTGGGATTAAGTATTCAGGTATGGACTTAAACTGATCTCTATCCATATTTTCTGCATATAGGTACATGTTTGATAACAATTATTTATTCGCTGAAATGTTTGAAATTTTGACTTGGCGTTAACTAAAAAAACAGTGTATGAACTACGCTGTTTGAGGTGGATATTCGATTTATTGAATAACAAAGAGTGGTTACCACAACCACGACACGAAGGAGCATTATATGAGCAAAGCAAACGGCGGTTCGGTAGGTAAATGTCCAGTTATGCATGGTGGGCAAACATCTACAGATAAGTCGGTGATGGATTGGTGGCCGAATGCCTTGAACTTAGACATCCTGCATCAACACGACTCCAAAACCAACCCATTTGGTCAGGACTTTAATTACAAAGAAGAACTGAAAAAGCTAGATGTCGAAGCACTTAAAAAAGATTTAAAAGATTTAATGACTGATAGCCAAGACTGGTGGCCTGCCGACTGGGGACACTACGGTGGTTTAATGATCCGAATGGCATGGCATGCAGCGGGCAGTTATCGTATTGCGGATGGCCGTGGCGGTGCTGCTACAGGCAACCAACGCTTTGCTCCTCTCAACTCTTGGCCAGATAACGCCAACCTCGATAAGGCTCGACGCCTTTTATGGCCAATCAAGAAAAAATATGGCAACAAACTAAGTTGGGCAGACCTGATTGTCCTTGCCGGTAACATGGCGTACGAATCCATGGGTTTTAAGACCTTTGGCTTTGCGTTTGGACGAGAGGACATCTGGCACCCAGAAAAAGACACTTACTGGGGCTCTGAGCAAGAATGGTTAGCCACAAGTGACGCTGATAACAGCCGCTACTCTGGTGAGCGAGATTTAGAAAACCCGCTTGCTGCGGTAATGATGGGTCTTATCTATGTGAACCCTGAAGGGGTAGACGGTAACCCAGATCCTCTCAAAACAGCACATGACATGCGAGTGACCTTTGCGCGAATGGCAATGAACGATGAAGAAACCGTCGCGCTCACAGCTGGTGGTCACACGGTGGGTAAGTGTCATGGTAATGGTGATGCCGCAAACCTTGGCCCAGAGCCCGAAGCAGCAGACGTTCATGAGCAAGGTCTTGGCTGGATTAACCACAAAACACGTGGTATTGGCCGTGACACGGTAACGAGTGGCATTGAAGGTGCTTGGACAACACACCCTACACAATGGGACTACGGATACTTCCACCTACTATTTAAGTATGACTGGGAACTGAAAAAGAGCCCAGCCGGCGCATGGCAATGGGAGCCAATCGACATTGAAGAACAAGACAAGCCTGTCGATGTTGAAGACGGTTCTAAGCGCTACAATCCAATCATGACCGACGCCGATATGGCGCTCAAAATGGACCCTGAATATCGTAAGATTGCAGAAAAGTTCCAAAATGACCCTGCGTACTTTGATGACGTTTTTGCTCGTGCCTGGTTTAAGTTGACACACCGCGATCTAGGACCAAAATCATGTTATTTCGGCCCTGATGTGCCAAGCGAAGATCTTATTTGGCAAGACCCAACGCCCGCAGGTAAGACAGACTACGATGTTGATTTAGTAAAAACAAAAATCGAAGCAAGTGGCCTATCCATTAGTGAGTTAGTAAGTACGGCGTGGGATAGTGCGCGTACTTACCGTGGCTCTGACCGCCGAGGCGGTGCAAATGGCGCGAGAATTCGCTTGGCTCCGCAAAAAGATTGGCAAGGGAACGAACCTGAACGTCTAAGACGTGTTCTTGCGGTGTTAGAAAAAATAGCAGCAGAAGAGGGCTGTAGTGTTGCAGATGCTATCGTGCTTGCTGGTAACGTAGGTATTGAACTGGCTGCGCGTGCCGCAGGTCATGATGTTTCCGTACCATTCGCGCCAGGCCGAGGTGATGCCACCCAAGAGATGACGGATGTGGAATCGTTCGAAGTACTTGAGCCTGTTGCTGACGGTTTCCGAAATTGGTTGAAGAAAGACTACGCGGTTAAGCCAGAAGAGCTTTTATTAGATCGTGCTCAGCTTATGGGGCTAACGGCGCCAGAAATGACGGTACTTATCGGTGGTATGCGCGTTCTAGGCAGTAACTACGGCGGTGGAAAAGAGGGCGTATTTACTGACCGAGTAGGCACTTTGTCGAATGATTTCTTCGTGAACCTTACTGACATGGCATATACGTGGAAACCAGTGAGTGCTAATCAATATGAAATCCGTGATCGTAAAACCGACGCTGTGAAGTGGACGGCTACTCGAGTGGATCTTGTCTTTGGTTCAAACTCGATCCTGCGTTCGTATGCGGAAGTGTATGCGCAAGATGATAATCAGGAAAAATTCATCCATGACTTCATCGCCGCATGGACGAAAGTCATGAACGCGGATCGTTTTGACTTGCAATAAGTGAAACGATGCCCGTCGGTAAATGGGTTGATGAATAAGTAAGAGAGGCGGGCGAAAAGCTCGCCTTTTTCTTTACCTATCTTTTTACTTTGATTGTTACTTTGATTGAAAGTTAAGCTCATTTGAACCATAATAACTGGACCATATGAACCATAGGAGCTTGATATGGCAACTGCAGCATTAAAAAGCTTCAAACCGAAACAACCTCATAAAGCCAATTTCTGGTTTATGTTGGGTATTGAAGACGCTGAAACAGGTCGCACTGATGCGGTTCACAAAGGCTTTGAGCCAAAGGTGTATCGCAATATTGTTGAGCGTGTGAAGCTTTCTCAGAGTGAGTTTCAAAACGTCACATTGATACCTGTTAGCACGATCAAGCGTCGTCTAAAAAACGATGAGCGCTTCAATACGCAAGAAAGTGATGCAATCTATCGATTAGCGATGTTATTGAAACTCGCGACAGAACTGTTTGACGACGAAGAGCGCGCGTTAAAATGGATGAGAGAGAATGTGTACGGCTTAGGTGGAAAACGTCCACTTGATATGGTCTCGACTACGGTGGATTTTGAAATCGTAAAAGATTTGATCGGCCGTTTAGAGCACGGGGTATTCTCGTAATATGAAGCTCTATCGTCTCACACAAAAGAAATTTGCTGACACGCCATTCAGCCCCGTTGGCGCAAAGTTGTTTGGAGGGCGATGGAACTCAAAAGGAACCGAAGCCCTCTACTTCTCTGAATCGGAATCCCTTTGCTCGTTGGAAGTATTTGTTCACGTAAACAACGATCCTGCTATCACCAAACTTTACGATTTATATCGTATTGAAATGCCAGAATACCTCATCGCCACCTTAGATGAAGAAGATCTCCCTGTGACGTGGCGGGCAATACCGGCGAGCGAGTCTACGCAGTACATTGGTGATCAGTTTCTCAATGATCCTCATCCAGAGTTTGCCGCGCTGCAAGTGCCTTCAACGATTTCACCTCGTGATAAAAACTACGTGGTGAATCCAAATCATCCCAAAATGAAAGAGATCATCAAGAAAGCCGAAAAGCTCGATTTCGCGTTTGATCCGCGCATTTTCAAATAGACGCCTAGCTTTGTCTTGCTTTAAAGCATTCAGCGCTTACCTGAGATAAGCGCTGAAGCATAAAAGTTTATTCCCTTGGTTATTCGGTCGTAAGTGAACTGTTGCGCTTCATTTGTACTGTTGTGGTAATGCCCAAGCACCAACTCAGCACCTTTGTAAGATAAATGGCTGTCATCCGTATACATCGCATTGTTTGCTCCAACTCTCATTCGACATACGCCATTTCTGCAAATGGCATCGGTCAAGTCGACAAACTCAACGTGCTCAAATTGCTCAAAGTAGTTCACTAACTTCGCCACGTTTTGAGGGTGATGTTGTTTGGGAGAAAAGTCGCAGGCAGACTCTTCTGTCTCGCCAAACAAACGCGCTTTCCAAAGGCATTCTCCTACCGCAAACGGTGCAGAAGGGGTTGGACCGAAAACGACCACTTCCTTTCCTTTCAGTTCATTCAATAATTTGGTTAATGATGCTTCATAATCGGCTTGTGAAAGCTCTTTATTGAAATTAGAAGAGATAACAACGCGACGAATGGAAGGGGTACTTAGAATGGTATCGACAGCCTCATTGAAGAACTGTCGGCAAGAAATTGAGCCAGCAGCTTCTAGGATGTCGACATAACCGACCGCACAGGAATCTTGAGTAAGTTGCACCACGCCAGTTGGTGTTACTTCGGATAGACGCTTCACGTAAACCATGCTGTGACTATTGCCTAACACAGCGATGGCGGGCTGCGGCGCAGACGAACACACATCGTTAACGTTGGTGTTGCCGTTGCAATCTAAACCATAACCGTTGTTAACGCGCATGGCCTCGAAAAATGCGCTTCTTTCTGGAAAACCACCGTTCTGATGACCGATAACGCCGAGCGTTAGCAAGGGCAGCGTCAACAACACAATAACCGCGGACACAGTGCGCATGCTCATGGCTTTTCGGCTACGGAACGGCTTTTCAATAAAGCGCCAAGTGAAGTAAGAAAGTACAAAAAGAGTGACAACGTAAAGTGGGATATTGATGTCTTGTGTTGTGTCCAACACGTAGCGGTAAAAGACAAATAATGGAATGTGCCACAAGTATAAGCTGTAGCTGATTAAGCCGACGAACACGACCCACTTTAGGCTCAGTAATCTACCGCAGACATTGTCTTTAGAGGCAAACAAAATCACCAACGCGCTACCGATGACCGGCACCAGCAGCGTAATGCCCGCGCCATCTTGCGATTTTTCAAACAAAAGCGCGGAAGCCAATATCAAAACGATGCCAATGGTTGCTAGCGTATCGTTAGATTGAACTTGGACTTTTCTCATCACTAATGCGAGTAATGAACCGGTTGCCAGTTCCCAAGCACGAGAGAAGATCATGTAAAAAGTGAAATCAGGATCGTTGCTCGCGTAGACAATAGTCATCAAACTCAGCGCAAATACCACGATGAAAAAAGTTAGGTAAAACGCGTTTTTTCCACGAGCGAGTAGCATGAGTAGCAAAGGAATGACAATGTAGTATTGTTCTTCAACGCCCAAGCTCCATGTGTGGAACAGCGGGTTGGCTTGATCTTCTAAACCGAAGTAATTGTGGCCTTTCAAATACAGAAGAATGTTGGATGCGGAAAGAATGGAAGACACTGCGAACTGACCAACGTCTTTGTGTGCTTGCGGCAAAAATAGCCACCAAGACATCAAATAGCTGACGGCGATCACCACCAGTAAGAGGGGGAGTATGCGACGAATGCGTCGCTCATAAAAATCACCAAGGCTGAACTTCTGGTTTTCTAAGTCGTTAATCACGATGGTAGTGATCAAATAGCCGCTGATCACAAAGAACACGTCGACGCCAATAAAGCCACCAGCGAATTGCTCAACTCCTGCATGAAACAAAATCACCAACGTGACAGCAATCGCCCTTAATCCGTCTACTTCTGCTCTGTAAGTCATATCGTGTTGCTCCAACATTCCGTTTAATGAAGTAGAGCAAAATATGAACCAGAAATAATGTTTATTTAAATCAGTGCCTTAAAGTGATTGTCAAAATGAAAATGCTAGGTGGGTTAACGAATTCCCAAATTGAATTTCAATATGGAAAACCCATAAAGAATGATCTTAAGAAGCGCTAAATCAAAGAACGTAAAGCGCGAGGCACTTAGACTTCATTGAAAATGATTACGCTAAAGAAACGATGACAGAGAATACGATTCAGGAAAAAATTGCCAGCTTTACTTGTATCGAAGAGGCTTTGGATTACTTCGACATCGAGTTTGATAGCCGATTTATCGAAAACAACCGAACCGAGTTGGTTAAGAGGTTTAACGGCTACTTAATCCTCACTAAACCGGATGATTGGTTTTCAGGTCGTCGTGCTTTAAAAAATGCTTACTGTAAAGTACAACGCCGTTTGCTCAGTAAAACGACGCGCTCTGCGTGCCGAGGTTGTACATCTTGTCAAAGACGTTAATTCTGGTGGCTTGCCTAAAAAGAACCCTGCATCTTGGCGTCACAGGGGGAAGAGCAAGGTTCTTTTGGGTTAGCTATTGGTTTGTCGCGAGTTGCGAATCAGCTTTACGTAGATGAATTAACCCGCGTGATACGCAGGGTAGTCCACTAAGCCTTTTTCACCGCCGCCGAACAATGTGGCAGGGTCATGTTCTGCCAGTGGATAGCCATGTTTGATGCGGCTTGGTAAGTCTGGGTTTGCAACAAACGGACGGCCAAAGCCAATCATGTCAGCTAAACCACTTTCGATCGCGTGTTGCGCCTTTTCAGCGTTGTAACGACCGGCATAAATCAGTGTACCTTTGTACGCCTCACGAACTGCGGTTTTAAAGTTGTGCGGAGTGTCTGGCGCGTCGTCCCAATCTACTTCTGCAATGTGAATGTAAACCACATTGAGTTTATCAAGCAGCGCTGCAGCGGCGGTGTAGGTTTCGACTGGCGTACTATCAACGGTGCCATTTAACGAAGTGAATGGTGCAAGACGAACACCAACACGCTCAGCGCCAATAGCTTGCGTCATCGCTTCTATCACTTCACCAAGAAAACGCAGACGGTTTTCAATAGAGCCACCGTATTCATCGGTGCGGTTATTCGCTTCAGAATCGATAAACTGGTTAACCAAGTAGCCATTCGCTGCATGAAGCTCGATACCATCGAATCCGGCTTCTATCGCGTTTAGGGCGGCTTGGCGGTACTCTTCAATAACGTTCTTGATGTCTTGTTTGGTCATTTCACGTGGCTCAACCACGTCGACAAAACCCGGTTCGTCTGTGCCGTTATCGACAAATACTTTCACGTTTTCTGCTTTTAGCGCAGAAGAAGAAATAGGTTGCTCACCGCCAATGTTATCAGGGTGAGTCACGCGACCAACGTGCCACAATTGCGCGAAGATAGTGCCGCCATTCTCGTGCACCGCATTAGTTACCCTTTTCCAGCCAGCAATTTGCTCTGGGCTGTAAATGCCTGGTGTCCATGCATAGCCTTGACCCATTGGCGAAATTTGTGTGCCTTCAGCAACGATTAGGCCCGCTTCAGCACGTTGAGCATAGTAGGTCGCCATCATATCGTTAGCGATATTACCTGGTTGAGAAGCACGAGAGCGCGTCATCGGAGGCATAACGATACGGTTTTTTAATGAGAGAGAGCCAAGTTGAATGGGTTGAAATAATGCGTCTGTCATAGGAAACCTCGTTATTTTTGAGTTTGGATGAGTTCGATTTGGTAACCATCGGGATCTTTAATGAAGGCGATGTGAGTTTCTCCGCCTTTCATTGGACCTGGCTCGCGAGTAACGTTGCCACCAAGCGCTTTAATTTTTTCGCAAGCGGCGTAAATATCTTCAGACCCCAGTGCCATGTGTCCGAATGCGTTACCCAAGTCGTAACTGTCGGTATCCCAGTTATAAGTTAGCTCGATGGTCGCGCCATCTGGTTGATCAGTGTTACCAACAAACACCAGTGAGTAACGGTATTCTTGGTTTTCAAAACGATCCAAAACACTCATTCCCAGAACTTTTGTATAAAATTCGATAGATTTGTCTAGGTCAGCTACACGGATCATCGTGTGGAGAAACTTCATAAGTCGCCTTTTCATAACGTTGCGTAATCACTATGCAAACCATATCGCCACTCTAAATAAACTGGAAATTATCGTTAATTATTAAAATGATTATTTAGTGTTATGAAAAGCGAGGTTGCTGGCCCTGCAACATGCAAACAAAGATTACTCGCCGTTTCTTTTTAATTGTTGGCATATGCTAATTACTCTTTTGAGAAACCGAGTAACTATCATGTCTACAAACAGCTATTGTCATTACACTCACGAATCTCATCATCAATGTGCGGTTTATTCTTCAATTAATGTGAATCCGAACTCTTTGGCCGTGAACTACCAATACCTAGCCGATGGTTCTGTTGTCGGAGAGTTTCACGTTTTACCGCGTCATCAAGGTTACACAGACCTGTTGCATGGTGGTATTGCCAGTTCGCTTCTCGATGGTGCAATGACGCATTGTTTGTTATCTAGAGACATTCAAGCCCTTACGGCGCAGTTGGATGTGCGCTACCATGCACCTATTCAGTTAGATGATCGAGTCACGATTACTGCACACTGTGAAGGTGAACGACGCGGTATATATCAACTGGTGGCTCAATTGCGGGTCGAAAGCGAAGTTAGAGTGACGGCTAAAGGGAAGTTTATTCGTCCTAAAAAGGCATAAATAAAAACGTGTTCTACGGAGAGGCAATGAAGAAATTTGATGAGCTGTATGTAATTGCGACGAGAAAATCTCAATATGACCAAACCAACACTTGGTTTAAAGGCGTAGAGACTTATCTGGAGGCCATTGGCAAAGAAGTTGATGAAGTCCGCGAAGAGATTCGTGAGGATCGCCTTTGTCATTTGGAAGACGAGTTAGGCGATGTGTTGTGGAACTATCTTAACGTATTAAAAGCGCTGGAAAGAGAAAAGGGCATAGATCCTGAGAAAGTACTCGAAAGAGCCTGCAACAAATACGATCAGCGTGTATCTGCGATTGAGTCGGGACGCAGTTGGGATGAGATAAAACAGCAGCAGAAACAAGCCTTGAACGCAGAGCATGAAGCCGCGCAGTTAGAAGATGTAAAGAGCCAATAACTGCGCTTGGTATTGAAAGGGTTGGTTAATAGGGAATACCTAGTCAGCCCTTGGAACTGTTGACCAACAGTAGGTCACAAGGTGGTTGGTCAAGTAACGTGTCTACAGTGCTGCCAGACCAAAATTGAGATGACATGCTTCGTTTACATGCCCCCATAATCAAAATCGTTGCTTGTGATTGCTTAACTGCTTTTGGTAACGCCGTTTCAGGGTTTCCTTCCGGTAATAGTAATGGAACTCGCGTTAACTTTTGCGCACTAATAAAATCTGTAATGCCTGCTTTTTGATTGCTTAATATCTCTGCACGATAGCGAGAGAGGTATGGTGCGACGTATCGGCAGTAAACGAGCGTCATTTTCCCGCTTAAGGTTTGTTCTAATTTTGAGCCTCGCGAGACGATGGCTTTATCTACTATCGACTTTTCATCCCCTCGATGAAGTGGGTCGATTGCACAAAGCATGTTGGCGTGAGAAGGCCATGACCGCTCACTCAGTAGCAACAAGTCGCAATCTTGTTGTGCTAGTTCTGTGAGCATCGTTTGAATCTCGTGTTTGTTAAAGTGTCCCACGAGCAGTAAGTCAGTGTGGTCAACAAGTCGTTTCGCAACTTGCTCAACCCAATGGCTCCCTTTGAAATGCTCGTAAGAGAGCGTTGGTGTTTCAAGCTCTTCTTCTTCACAAAGTTCGAAAATTAATGCGTTGAACTTTAAGGTCCAAGCTTCAAACTCAGCTTGTCTTTTTTCTATATGGTCAGAGTTGAAACTGAGAAAATGAGCGAATGCGTGATCTTCACTTCGGCGATGGTCTTCCACTAAAACCACAATAGGCTGAGCCAACGCTGTCGAAAATTGAATCACTTTACGAAGCACCTTACGACTTGGTAAGGCGGCCTGCTGAGTCAGAAAAAATACAGGTGCCATTGATTACTCCATTATCAAACAAGGCGAATGAGCCTGACACACATTCAAGTCTATACCATGAACTGATGCAGAGGCGTTTTGTTTCTGCGAGCGAAATATAAATTCCGCAATTAAGTCAACTATCGCCTAGAATTTTAACATCAAGAATTCATGCCTTCGGATAGCACATATCGTCAATGCGGCGAATGTGGTAGTGAAAGCTATAGGTAAAAGTAATGATAGATTCCAACCAATTGCAAATTAACCGCAAAGTGCCACATTTGCTTGCTGAGATCATTAAAGCGATAGAATCGACCGAAGACTTGAGCTTTTTGAAAGACTATCAAGAAGCACAGATTGCGAACATTTTGGAATCGGTCAACATTGCTTACCGTAAACGTGTCATAGAAGTAGTGCCGCCTGAGAAGTATTGGACGGTATTAAATTTGCTCCGATACGACACCGCCAAGCACATTCATCAATCACTCAATAAAGAATTACAACATGAACGCTTGGCGTACATAACGGATTCAGAACTGATCATCTTTGCGGACTTTCTACCGACCGAATTTGTAGATGAATACCTTATTGATCAAAGTGAAGAGTCTGTCGCGCATATCCAACAAGCATTGTCGTATGAAGACAACAAAGTTGGACGTTATGCCGAGCCTCACTTTCTGGTCGCAAACCCTAAAAACAGCGTAGGAGGCATAAAAACCGAGCTGCTAAAACGCGGGCAAAGTCCTGTGCGGTTGATTATTGTGCGTGATGCAAGTGGTGTGATTGGTACGATAGAGCCGCATACCCTGTTGCTGCACGAAAATCATATCAAACTTACCGACTTGACCGTAGTTACGCCAATTCTAGAAGATATTCAAACGATTCAAAGCGTCAGCAAACAAGTCTCGATTGATGGTGGAGCACATTGGTTTCCTATCATGGCTGGTGGCAAAATTATGGGCGTCTTGTCGATGGCGACCATTGCGATTACGTTGCGCGAACTCAGCCTACAAGCTGTAGTGGCAGAAAACGTACGAAGCGAAGAAGATTTGTTCACACCATTAAGCGTGGCGACAAGGCTAAGAGCACTTTGGTTGGTGATTAACTTGCTGACCGCTTTCGTAGCCTCCGCCATTATTGGGCTTTTTGATAATGTGGTCGAGCAAGTCGTTGCGCTTGCTATCTTAATGCCCGTTGTGGCGAGTATGGGCGGCATCGCAGGTAGCCAAACCTTAGCGGTGGCCATTCGGGGTATCGCATTGAACCACTTGCACCAAAGTAACTTGAAGCTATTGGTGAATAAGGAATTAAAAATCGCCACCATTAATGGTTTAATTATGGGATTGGTGATCGCGGGTGTCGTTTACATGGTGTTTGACTCTTTGCCATTGGCGCTTATTATTTGCTGTGCCATTTTCCTCAATAGTTTGGCGGCCGCGGCATCGGGTACGTTGATACCATTCACGTTGAAAAAGTTTAACATTGACCCCGCCGTGGCTGGCTCGGTAGTATTGACGACCGTTACCGATGTCGTCGGTTTCTTTGCGTTCTTAGGCTTAGGTGCCATTTTCTTGATATAGATATCCAATTGACGTGTTAACCAGCAGAACCAATCGCACCATTTCCTAACCCAATATTTTGGGTACGTTTGGTTCGCTCAAAATTCCTCCGTTTTTCATAAACGCTGAACACGCCGTTTAAGCTTTCATTTCATCAATATTTTTCACTGCTCATTTCTACCCCAAAACTTTCCACTAACGATCTCGCTTAACGCTGGCGTGCCAAATGCCATGCCAATTTCAAACGCCAAATGATGCCAATTTTCTTGGCTGTACACGCATTACTTCACTCAAACAAAAAATAAGGAAAAGATTTTGAACAAACTCATCGTATTCACTGGTGGTCCCGGTGCAGGAAAAACCTCGGTTATCGAACAACTAAAAACACAAGGCTTTATCTGCGCGCCAGAAACCGGCCGTCAAATAATACAAACGCAGGTTGCCAATCACGGTTCAGCATTACCTTGGAATGACAAACAAGCTTTTCGAGACGAAATGATGAAGGCAGAAGTGAGTAATTACCGAGCTTTCAATGCCCACCAAGGGGACGTGTTTTTTGATCGCAGTATTGTGGACGTATATGGCTACAGTAAGTTGGAACAACTTCCAATCTCGCATGAGCTCATCACGCATTGCCAGATGCTTCGTTATCATTCTCAAGTATTCATTTTTCCACCGTGGACGTCGATATTCAGCAACGACGAAGAGCGAAAGCAAGATTTTTCTGAAACGGTGGCTACGTATCAACAGATGGTCAACGCTTATCACAAATTTGGTTATCAATTGATCGAAGTGCCCAAAATGTCAGTCGAAGACAGAGTAGCGTTTATTCTCGGCTCAGTCATCGAACAAGGCTGAAAGATGATTGATGCAAACAAATGCGTAAGGCTATTGTGAGCACGACAACAATATGCGTAAAGGGAGTTATTTATACTGGATAAAATTCAATAACTTAATTGAGTGTTATGTCTTTTAAATATCTTACCTTATTGCTCGCAACGACGAGCATGAGCAGCTTTGCTGATGTAGGCCTGCCTTCGGGGGATGATTGGTTAAACCATGTGACGAATGGCCTAGCCCCATATTGGATGATGGAAAGCGCGCATGGACAACCTGCGGGGAATTTTCCGACTTTTCGTTGTGATAACGGTGTCATTCTCGACCCACAAAAGCCGTGTGGAGAATTAAACGAAGGGTGGATTAGCCCGCACTTCGATCGCGAATACACCCGCATGAAATCGCGCCAAATTTACGCTTATGGCGTGCTTTTTCATCTTACGGGTGACAAGCAAGCATTAGAGCTGGCAAAGAAAGGGGCTTATTACCTGATTGATCATCTACAAGATGAGAAAAACGGCGGCTTTGTGAGCTTTACGCGTAGTGGGAAACCGGGGATGGAGTGGCAACAACGAACTTCTCAAGACCAAGCATACGCCTTAGTGGGTTTGGCGATGTACTACTACTTGACTCAAGATCCAAAGGTCGAACAAGCGCTTATCGACCAGCAAGCGTTTATATTTAAACAATACCGACGAAGCGATGATCGCGGTCTGGCGTGGGTTTTGAAAGACGGTGATGGGGAAAGTGCGAAGCAGCAAGAGCTAGTCGCTCAACTTGACCAGATCAATGGCTATCTGTTGTTAACGGCGCCACTTTTACCACCGCCAGCGCAAGCCAAGTGGAAGCAAGATCTGCAATGGCTGACGCAAGTGATGATAGATAACTACCATTCCGTCAAAGAGCAGCGCTTTTATGGCGCGATACACCACAAAGCGGTAATGATGCCAGATGCGAAACACAATGATTTTGGACACACCATCAAGGCGTATTGGATGACGTATCTGACAGGTCAGTTGTTGGAAAATTCAAAGTGGACAGAGTTTGGTTTCAAAGGAATGAAACACACGCTTAAGCAAGCGCAATACCAGCAAAACTTTGAGCAAGTCAAAGCGCTTTTCTCACCAGAATGGCAGAGTAAATGGACGCAAGAGAGCATTCCTGCTTGGCAATCAAGACCATACAAGCACTATAGCTCGTCTTGGGAATGGGCAGAGCTCGATCAAGCGGCAATGACAGTTTCTCTTGTCGATGGTTCGATGAAAGAAACGCTTCAATACACGTTACCCACTTTTATGGACGTATGGGTGGATCATCAATATGGAGGAGTCGGTCTGAGTCCTAAATCAACCAAAGCGTTCCATTGGGGAAATGGTTACCACCAGTTTGAACATGCGTTGGTCGGGTATTTGTACGCGCAACAAATGGCAAAACAGCCCGCCAAGCTTTACTACGCGCGACTAGCCGAGAGTAAAATGCCACTTAATCCGTATTACTTTAGCGCAGACGTAAAATCGTTGTCGTCACAAAGTGATGGAGTCACCATCGCGACATTCACCAATATTCGACCTTAGGTTGGTCGATGGTGATGTGTTGGTTAAAGTCCGCGTAAAAGCCAATAAAATCCTCCGACAGCAAGTGCGACTATTAGCTATCTAGGTCTGTCACTAGATAAGCTTCAAGCAGTAATGGTGTAGGTATTGCCCACAGGGCGCTTACAAAAAGCCGTCAGAACCACTGGTTTTGACGGCTTTTTATTCTATGACAGGTAGAGGCTTCAATTTTCAGCGCGATAGATCCATGAAAACTTAAGTGAGATTCCAATCACGTCGCATGATCTCACTAGTGTCATTGGAAATAAATGAATTGTTTCTAATACATAGAACGTATTAACATGGTTGCACTTGGCCCATATGAGTAAATTCATTGAACATACAATTTGAGAGAGGGTTTAGTTGTAAAAATAATAGTTAGTTGGAATCTAGGTTAAATGAAAATAAAACTATTTAAAAAGCTACAAGTTGTATTTCTTGTGGTGTCAGCATCTTTAATGGTGGGGTGTTCGTCTATAGATGCGCATGCTGGTGGCGGATACGGAAAGCCGTTTTCAGGCACCGCGTTATCAGTCGCACGACAACCTTGCTATTTAAGAGCTGATATTACTTCTATCGCGTTATACCCACTATCATTGATTGACATTCCTTTGTCTTTAGCAACGGACGTTGTGTTTCTTCCTGTTGATTTAGTCATGGTAGTTACGCCAACAACGAGTTATGGCGGTGTTGTTTCTCTAGGTTGTCCAAGCGGAAGCATGATCTAAAACGCTTATTTTATTCAAATAAATGGAAAGAAATGAAAGTGGAATTAAAAAATAACTATTCAGAATCAGAAATAAACCAGCCACCATCGGTACTTCTTGTTACGTCTCTGTTGTGTCTGGCGTCCGTTTGTTGGGCTGCATTGCTGTTGGCCATTGAATATATTGTTGGGATAGAAATGAGTGGTACAGGCTTTCTTAGCACGTTAATCCCAGCCATGAGTGTTGGTTATTACTTCGGCTACAAGACTGGAGATGTAATGCCATCAAAAACAAGATGGTATGCTGTTTTACTGTGGACTTTAGCAAGTTTGGTAGTGTTCTCTCTTATCTTAATGTCGTTAGATATTTCTCCGTTTTATTTATTATCTGAGCTCGGTGGGGTAAGTATTTTTATTGCTATCATAATGCTAATAACGATTGGCATCGCCTACTTAATTTTAAAAAGTGGTGAGAAAATGGCGATTAGAGTGTTACTCAAAGCCAAGGAAAGTCAGTAGATAAAATACAACAAACGATTCAATTAGGATCATGACAAGACGCCAGCCATAATGTGCTGGCGTTTTAGTTTCCTGTTTGTAGGATTTTTTGTCTAAAAGGCAAACCCATTGATTGTGTTGTAGTTTGAGTTAATGGTTTATGCCTTGTGCGCAAGATAGCTTAGCAGGTTTATGTATCAAGAAACGTGTGTATAATTCGCCACGAATTACGATTTATAGATATGAAAGGTAAGTATGGCAGTCCTCGAAATTCTCTCCATTCCAGACCCAAGGCTTAAAGTAAAAGCAGAAAAAGTCACTGATGTATCGACAGTACAAACGCTGATAGACGATATGCTAGAAACACTTTACGCAACGGGCAATGGTATCGGTTTAGCTTCAACCCAAGTAGGCAGAAAAGAGGCGGTTGTTGTCATCGATATCTCTGACGAACGCAATGACCCTTTAATCTTGGTTAACCCAGAAGTGGTGAGCGGAGAAAACAAAGCACTTGGTCAAGAGGGATGTCTCTCTGTTCCTGAGTACTACGCAGATGTAGAGCGTTACACGTCAGTTGTTGTGTCTGCACTAGACCGTGATGGCAACCCGATTACAATCGAGAGCGATGAGTTCTTGGCGATTGTGATGCAGCACGAAATTGACCACCTATCGGGTAACTTGTTCATTGATTACCTCTCACCGCTGAAGCAAAAAATGGCGATGAAAAAAGTGAAGAAGTACGTAAAAGCGAAAGCTAAGTAATATGAGAGGAAGTAACCCTCCATGTCGAGTTACTTCCTTTTAAATCAAGAATAGGAAGGTAGGGAGAGCGGTTCATCTCTGCTTTTGGGGGACATAACGCTTTACGACCTTCATAAGCTTCTGAAATGAAGAACAGTCCATATGTGACTCATGAGGGCAGGTGGCGACATGGTTGAGGCTGTCTCGCACCGCTTTCAAACGTTTTATTTGCTCATCAATCTCAAGTGCCTTTTTCGTTAGTAAGTCACGATCGATATATGGCTTTGAAACTTCTGATTGATTCAACATTTCTGCCATTTCGTTAAGCGATATTCCAGCGATACGCCCCAAACTAATTAAATTGAGTGTATTGAGTACCTCTGGTGAATATTGGCGTCTCAATCCACTCCTTCCTATCGAGCGAATTAACCCCAGCTGTTCGTAGTACCTGAGCGTTGAAGTCGGCAATCCTGATTTTCTAACCACTTCTGCAATATCCATATTATTCCCCATTGACTTCAAGTTGGCTTTAAGTTGTAGCATGCAACTAAGACCTTAACAAATCAAAAACATGAGGAGAGAAAAATGCTGCTTTTAATGGGATTGCAAGCGGTGCTAATAGGGATTGGTGCCACTTTGATAATGGATTTATGGGCATGGTTACAAAGGAGAGTGTTTGGTATTCCTTCATTAAACTATGCGTTGGTTGCGCGCTGGGTTTTGTACATGCCCCAAGGAAAGCTTATGCATGCGCCAATTATGGCGTCAGAGGCGATGCCGGGAGAAAAGTCACTTGGCTGGTTTTTGCATTATGCCATCGGCGTTACTTTCGCTTTGGCTCACGTTACTGTTTTTGGTCATCATTGGTTGGTAGAGCCCAGTCTAATGCCCAGCTTAATTACAGGCGTGGTAACGTTGATCTTCCCATTTTTGGTCATTCAACCTTGTCTAGGATTTGGTTTTGCTGCGAGTAAAACCCCAACACCTTGGAAAGCCCGTTTTCTTAGCACATTGGCGCATTTGGGTTATGGTTTGGGTTTATTCATAGCCGGGTTTGCAATCAAAGTTACGAGCCAGTATTTTGCATAGATAAAATGAGCATCATGCAAACGAGTGGTTTTTATCTATGATGCTCAACTCTTGGTTGTTTTTTGCGCTTTGATCATAGTTGACCGATATGTCTAAAGTCTGTTGCATTTATCCAAGACGTAAAGTCGGCGGACATTTAACATTGCCTTAACGTCAGAATGGCAAGCGGTTTACCAAGAAAAACTAAAATTATCTGGTTTGACATAAAGAATATTAAGGGTTTCAGATGGCTTCAAAAGTGGCAGGGATATCAATACTGAGTTTATTGGCAGCGCCAGTTGCGATGGGAGAAACAGCCAGTGCTTATGATTTATGTTTGCTAGACAAAATAAAGCAAAGCAAAGGTGAAGAAACCATAAAGAGCATTCGCGCGCAGTGTGAGCTTGACACAGTAACCAGCACAGTGCCCGCTGATCCAGAAATTGAAGAGCCTGAAGAACTTCAGGAAAGTTTGGTCGACAAGCGTTTGGAATCAGAACGAGAAAACGCGTTCGAACCGTTTAGTCTGGTCGCGCATCGCGTTAACTATATTCTTCCGTTTACATACAGTGATCGTGTAAATAAACGCGCGTATGCCGACACCAAATACGGCGATGAACTGCGTAAGGAAGAGGCGGAGTTCCAAATCAGTTTTAAAGTACCAATGAACTATGATGACTTGTTGTTTGATGGCGATGGTCTGTTTTTTGGAATGACTCTTAAATCATTTTGGCAGGTATACACGGGTGCAGCATCTCGTCCATTCCGTGAAACCAATTATCGTCCAGAGCTTTTTTACTACACCCCAACAGACTGGAAACCACTTGATGGTTCGACTTGGTTAGGTTTTGGTATTGAACATGAGTCTAACGGTCAGAGACAGGAGCTATCGCGCAGTTGGAACCGTGTCTATGCCAACTTAACCTTTGCAAAAGACAATTTTGCGGTTTCTATCCAGCCTTGGTGGCGTATACCTGAAGATGAAAAGACATCGCCTAATGATCCCAAAGGTGATGATAACCCGGATATCGAAGACTATATGGGACACTTTGAGCTATCGAGTGCTTACAAGTGGAATGGTTACGAGTTTACCTTTTTAGGTCGCCAGAACTTTCAAACACATAAGGGTTTTGCAGAACTGGGTGTGTCATTTCCGATTTGGGGCAAAGTTCAGGGGTACGCACAATACTCAGCGGGTTATGGTAAGAGCTTGATCGACTATGATCATAATCAGCAGCGGATTGGTGTTGGTATTGCAATCAACGGTGTTTTGTAGTTTTTCGTAGATGGATAGAAATTAACACTGGCAATTGAAATTTCAATATTTAGAATACGAGGCTGAAATTGATTTCTAACCTAGAGTGATTTTATGCTTCGTGATTACACCTTCGATTGTCTTGTAACTATGCCTCGCCATGAGCTGGAAGAGTTTAGTGCTCGTATGATCAGTAAAATGGTGCCAGAAGACGTGATGAATGAGCTGTTCACTTTTGATCAAGAAGAAGTGGATAGTGAAGACCGCATGTTGTCTGCACGTCTTGATGCAATGCTACGCATGACAGCAATCGCACTGAGTGAAATTCAACAAGCGTTTGATGACTCAGACAACGCAAAGCAAAATAGCGAGCGAATGACGCGATTGGTGCTTTGGCATTTCTACGCGATCTCATTCCGTTTGGAAGAGGCCATCACGCTAGAAACACACTGTGCTCTAGTGGAAAAACTAATCGAAAATGCACCTTCGGATGTTTTTGCGTGGGTAAAAACATTGACGGAGCTGCTGCACACTTACGCTGAAATCAACGCGAAAGAGAATCCTCAAGACTAAACACCTGTCGTTTATCGTTCAGTAAATTAGAAACAAGGCGAGCCATTTGGTTCGCCTTGTTTTTTCGCGTCAGATAAACCTTCGGGTTTGAAATACCAAACAAGCCTAGACTCAGATTTGTTCGTTCACTAGCGAACGGCGTGATTCCTTCTTACACTAAATCAAGGTGTTTGTTGCTAAACAAGCAAATGCATGACTAAGTCGTGTATTGTTTTCCACTTAAATGCGGATAATTTATGTCGAAGAACCTTCTGGTTTTTAAATTGGAACCGACTATTGAGCGTGTACGCTTTCCAGCTGAGCTTCATCTATCTAAAGGAAGTGAACGATGGATCCGTTAACGCAAGGTTTATTGGGTGCAGCTTTGCCACTGGCCGTGAGCAACAAGCGAAACCTTGCAGTTGTTGGCGTGTTGGGCGTGGTCTCTGGGATGGCTCCGGATTTAGATGTGCTCATCCGTTCTTCAACTGATCCTTTGCTGTATTTGGAATACCATCGCCAATTTACTCACTCGCTCTTGTTTATCCCGTTTGGTAGTTTCATTTGTGCTTTGGTGTTGTATCCATTGTTCGCAAAAAAGCGAGGACTAAGCTTCCGGCAGAGTTGGTTTTACTGCGCGCTTGGTTATAGTACCCATGCGTTATTAGACGCATGCACCAGTTATGGAACACAGCTTCTATGGCCGATAAGCAACACGCGTTATGCTTGGAACACTATTTCGGTAATCGACCCCGCTTTCACACTCCCTATTTTAATATTGCTTTTGTTTGTTGCACTGAAGCGAAGCCCAAACTATGCCCGCATTGCATTTTTATGGTGCCTGGCTTACCTAAGTCTTGGAATGATCCAGCGAGATAGAGCAGAAGTAGCTGGTTGGGAAATCGTCAAAGAGCGACAACACAACGCTATACAATTAAAAGCCAAACCAAGTTTCAGCAATCTTTTGGTTTGGAAACTAATTTATGAAACGGAAGAGAGCTACTATGTAGATGCCGTAAGGGTGGGGCGTTCAATAAAAATTTACCCTGGCGAATCAACTCCAAAGTTAAATATAAAAGAGCAATTTCCGTGGCTAAACCCGCAATCGCAACAAGCAAGAGACATCGAACGTTTCCGTTGGTTTTCAAACGGTTTTGTAGCGACGGATCCGAATAATGAAATGCGAATTGTTGATATGCGTTATTCCATCGTACCAAACCAAATTAATGCGTTATGGGGCATCAATCTATCCCCAAAAGCCAGCGCAGACGCGCACGTTGAATACACTGCTCATCGAGGAAGTACTGCAGAAGATCGCCAAGTTTTTTTCAACATGCTTACGGATTTTGAGTGATGGTTTTACTTTGGATGTCGATGCGGTTTCGTAATAACTATTACGCAGACTGAAAGTCCTTTACTAGGGTCGGCTTGCTAGCGAAGAAAATCTTGCCAAACAGGGACTTGTACTTCCAGCCAAGAGACAAAAGCCGTTTAGCTAAGTTCTTGTTTTCAATGATTGCAACCTCAACACCTTGGTAGTGGTAAGGATTGCTTTTGATGTAGTCGATAAATGCAGTAAGCACGCCTTGCCCGCGAACGGAGGGTGCAAAGTTGACTGCTACAATAGAAAAGCGTTGGCTACCTGCTGGGCAACGGACTAAACAGTGCCCAAGAGGATGAGTAATAGTCTCAGAAAATTCAGGAAAAGGGCGAGACTCAAGCTCTTGAGAAAGCGCATCGTATCGCTGACATAGATAAGAAAATAGTTGTTTCGCTTCGCTGTTCATATCGGTGCCGCTTTTGTGTTGCTTGGTTTGAAGGCATTGATGTCTCAAACATTGTAACCATAGATAGCAACACAAAACGCGGTAAACTTTTTCAGTAATGATTTCCTATTTTTGAAACCTGAATTGTTACAAATGAAGTTGATTGGGTTTTATATGGTAGTTGTGAACGAGTATTTCTAGTTGAAGGGAGAATACGCTGGTTACTGGATTCTTACTGGAATTCCTTTGTTAAAAGGCGAGCTGCTTGGTTTAATGCCGCTCGTTTAACTGCGAGTGGCATCTTTTGTATTTCGTCACCTTGTACAGCGACGATGGGACATGATGTGGGATCTTCTATCCTAGCTCTTCATGGTCTAAATTATCTCATTAACCACTCAGAGCTAGATTCTTAGTCTCGCCAAGGCTCGCTGGACTGACACAAAAACATCGTTAAACTCCTGTTATTAAATTATTTGGTCCGCCTTTGCTTACTTTTGAACGCTTAACTAGGCGTTACTCCAAGTGCTTAAATTGCAATGCCACAAGTCGCTGATACAACTCACAGCTTTGCATTAATGATTGGTGGTTACCGACATCGACTAACTCGCCATTGTCGAGCACCGCAATTTTATCCGCATGTTGGATAGTCGAAAGACGATGAGCAATAATCAGCGTTGTGCGTCCTTTCATTAGAGCTTCAAGTGCTTGTTGAACGTGATGTTCACTTTCACTATCAAGGGCGCTGGTAGCTTCGTCTAGCAGTAAGATTTTTGGATCTTTTAGAATCGCGCGAGCAATCGCAATGCGCTGCTTTTGTCCGCCCGATAGCCTAACGCCGCGCTCCCCTAAAAAGCTGTGATAGCCTTCGGGAAGCTTCTCAATAAACTCATGGGCATGGGCTTTTTTCGCGGCTTCGATAACTTGTTCATCCGTCGCTTCAGGATTACCGTAGCGAATATTATGGAAAACATCATGGCTAAACAGCGCTGGTTGTTGTGGTACGAGCGCCATTTGACGTCGAAGCTCGTTTGGATCGAACTGTCGAATATCTTCACCACCAAACAACACTTGCCCTTTTTGCGGATCATAAAAGCGTTGCAGCAGTTCGAATAGTGTTGTTTTACCGGCACCAGAAGGGCCGACCAACGCCAACACTTTTCCTTGTTCAGCAGTTAGATTTAATTCTTTGATTGCTGGTTGATTTGGTCGAGAAGGGTAGTTGAAACTCACCGAATTAAAGTTAACCTCAGCAGGCATGTCGGAACGGACAGGCAAATAGTTGCTTGGCGCTTTAATATCACTGTCTACTTGAAGGATCTCAATCAGCCGTTCGGTAGCACCTGCGGCTCTTTGCAATTCACCCATGACTTCGGAAATGGTTGCAGTCGATGAGGCAACCATAATGGCATAAAACGCAAATGCGGCTAGGTCACCCGCAGACATTTTTCCGTGAATCACATCGCTGCCGCCTATCCAAAGCATGCCTGAAATCGCGCTGAACACAATCACAATAACGCCTGATATCAGGATCGCGCGCTGTTTTACTCTCTGTCTGCCTACTTCATAAGCTTTTTCCACCTCGACAGCGAAAGCCGCTCGTTCATGCGACTCTGAGCTAAAACTTTGCACGGTTTTAATATGTTCTATCGCTTCTCCAGCGTAGCTTCCGACATCGGCCATTGAGTCCTGACTTTGGCGAGAGAGAGCACGCACGCGTCGTCCATAAAACAAAATCGGAACCAGAACCAAAGGCACAGAAGCAAGCACAATCAGCGTGAGCTTAACGTTGGTAGCGAATAACATAATGATGGCACCAAAACACATCAAAGCGCTACGCATCGCCATCGAGAACGATGAACCAATAATGCTTTGCAGCAATGTGGTATCGGTAGTCAGGCGCGACATTATGTCGCCACTACTGTTAGTCTCAAAATAGCTCGGATGCAGCGTAATCACATGGTTAAACACCGCAAGGCGAATATCCGCACTAACGCGCTCACCTACGGCAGAGACAAGGTAAAAGCGAAAGAAAGTCCCAATGGCAATACACAATGTGACACCGACAATAAACTGAATCGCATTGGTGAGCTCTTGCAATGATTGCTGAGCAAAGCCTTGGTCGATAAGAATGCGCACTCCATAGCCAACGGATAACGTCAAACTTGCTGTCGCGACAAGGGCAACCAAGGCCGCCGCAACCCGCCATTTATAAGGTGCAATAAAGGTGCTGAGTTTAAGAAGAATGCTGAGATTTTTGTTATTTTTTCTGCTCATGAGTGACTCACAAAGCGTTTTAGGTACCTGGCATAGTAAGCCAGTTTGGTTGATGAGACCAGCGAACTACCGCTTTCGGATCAGGAAGTTGAGGAGTTTGATAGAGTAAACATTACTCTATCTGTTTACTTTTAAGTAATCACTTAAGTCACATTGACTACTTACGGAATCCCCATGGGATTGAAATTCAAACTTTCTGATGGGGTTGGTGGCTTCGCAGTTTAAATTAGACATATTTACTCTTTCCTTCATACCGATGACATGATGCCTGAAAACTCCTTTCCAAATAACAACCTTTTGATTGGCAACGGTTGTGGTCACTTCTACACTGCATATTGTTTGAAATAGACCGTCGAAAATACTTAGAACTTTATTCCTTTTTCTGAAAACAGGATCAAACTTGAATTCCCCATTTGTATTCGTGGTGAAGCTACGTTCGAAAGAACGATTTTCTGACCGAATGGTAAGTACTACATTTGCATTCTTTATGGGGGTATCGTTCTTCGTAATACGTCCTTTTATGCTTGGTGTAAACTCTTGAGCTTCCTTACCAAAAAATAAAAAGCCAACAGCAAAAACAGAAATCAGTACGAGTATGAGTAAAGCTGCAAACTGTTCTAAGAACAGAAAAACGTTGTTGATCATCGCTTACAAATCAGTAGTCAGTGAATACACCTCGAATTGTTGCGTATTGTCTCGAGTGACTATAGCGAGTATCTAAATCGGTGAGACATCATTCACGATTTTTTTAGAAGTTTTGGAGGATAGAGTGACCCAGGCGATCTTTGTTTTGAATAAGAAGCACTGCGATATTGACAGATATAGCCAATATCGCATGTATATCGAAAATCACTTAAACGTCGAAGAGACTAGAATCCGCTTTTAGTTCGGAGGGTGTTACGCACGGCTTTTGGCGAGTAGCAGGTCGACTTTTCCTTTAGCTGTTTTACTGACCGTTTGCATCAACTGAAAACTTGGTTTTTCGACGCCTGAGTTTTCTATCCCTTCGACCATTAAGAGCCAAAGCTTGGCTGTCATTTGCGCATCGGCTAGTGCACGGTGGAAAACACCGTCGTTGTCGATATTTTTATAGCGAACAAGTTCACCTAGCTTATGTGATGGGGCTTCTTGAATGAGCCGTCTTGCTACCAGTAAGGAGCAAGCAAACTCACCCGAATAACCACAGTTGATTCGTTCAAGCTCTGCATCTAAAAATCGTTTATCGAAGGACGCGTTGTGAGCGATAAGGTTCTCGCCAGCAATGAACTCACTAAATGACGCCATTACCTCTTCGCAGCTTGGTGCCGATCGCAACATATTGTTGGTAATGCCGGTGTAGTTCTCAATGAAAGAACTCACTCTGAAACCGGGGTTCATGAGTTGCTGAAAACTATCGACAACCTCGCCATTGACTAACTTTACTGCACCAATTTCTATTGCGCGATCACCTAAAGTAGGAGAGAGACCTGTGGTTTCAAAGTCGAGTACGACCACAGAGTTTGCTTGAGGCATAAAATTTTCCAGCTGAGTAATATTGCGCAAGAGTATTATCGAAAGCGACAGAAAAAGAAAGGCGAACACAATGGTGAATATCTGTCTATCTTTACTCCACAAAGTCAGTGTTCGTCGTCCACTGTTTATGGACAGGTACGTTCTGGCTTACCCATCGCGGCTTGTGCGGTAGCCTTATATTTCAAATGTTTTTCGGCTTTTCGATTCATTTCAGTTAAGCATTAACTTTCGATACAGCATACTGATTATAAATTGATTTTATAAATTAACTTCGGCATCATTCACGGCTTGATTTTGAGTATGAATATCATCACGGCAAAAAATTAGAACAACTTATAATGCGAGGCTAGGGAACGATGGAAGCAATGAAGAATCATTATTTAGAGATACCTGAAGAAAGAAAATTGCGTATTTTTCGTGAGGAAGATGAAGATTTTTACAACTTCTGGGAAGAAATGCTTGATGAAAAACAATCTTTTTATCAGCAACCTCTCAAAAGAATGAAAGGCGACGCTTGGTATTCGCTTGATTCATTCTTCACTGCTTCAAAATACGGACAACATCAGGTCTCGCCAGCTTATATAACAAGAGCGCTTGAGTTACTGAATAACGTGTACTTGCTGGCCAATCATTCAGACCAAGTGGTTGAATTTTCCGTTGGGCACCGACACTTTTCGGAAGTGGGTAACCGTTCTATTGCAGAAGGAACAATGGATGCATGGTTGGATGAAATCTGTTTAGCGATGGCCGCGAGAGATTGGCGCTGCATAGAGCTGATGACCATCATGGATGAGTCATTAGTGCGTTTAAAAGATCCTTTTGATGTTGCGCTGGTCGAGTTCGTTAACGGTGTATTTAGCAATTCATCAGCGTTACCTGAGTTATTGCAAACGGTGATGGAGAAATCCTCCCCACAATATTTAGAATCAACCAGGGTGCCATATGTACACTCTTTGTTTATTCCATTTGTGAATGTGTTTGTTGCCATTATCGATGGCGATGAGGCACATTATCAAGAAGCACTGAGGGATGCGTTAGAGGCGCATTACCAGTTCTACATGAATGAAGATGTTCGCTATTCGCCAAAAGGGAATGTTTCTTTGAAACTGATTGGTCTTGCTGCATTGGCATACGATAAGTATGGCTGGACAATTCCAGAAACCGCATATTTGCCAAAGTGGCTCGTTTACGGTGAGCATGATCTCTGTTCTAAATAAATCATTAATAGAACACCTTATGTAGTGTCTGCGGCAATGCCGTTCGGCAGCACCTCGAGCAAACATGTTGTACCTGATCCTACCTTTCAGCTGTGAAAAGTTGAAAGAACTCCAATACACGTTTGCCACGGAAAAGGGCATTTGGTTTGGTAACCCGCAAGTCACGGCACATCCAAATCAATCGATTGTTGAATGGTATGTTGGTGACTACCTGCTCAATCTTGGTGATGACGAATTAAGGTCGTTTTTCAATCAGTTACTCGGTAAGAAGGCATAAACTTATCAATATGCGAGCTTACTAACACGCCATACGTGACACTTCATGTATTCTTAATTGAAGCGAAGAAGAGGATTTATCAATGTCAAAAAGCTCCAAGCTTCACAATGAAGACAAACTGGTTAAGAAGGCACTAGAGATTGGTGGGAAGATGGCGAAGCTACAAGGTTTTGACCTTCCTCAGTCACCACAACCTCTAAGAGTAAAAGCGATTTACCTATTCTTGGTCGATGCAAAACAGATCACGCCATTGCCGGAAAGTAAGCTAGACGGCGCAAGCATCAAACACCGACTGGCAGTATGGATACACAGTGCGTTGCCAGACAACGACCCTCTAAAGTAAAAACCTCAAGAAGTTACATAGGTCATTAATTCACAAGGCGAGCCAGGTGGTTCGCCTTGTCTGATCTTGGCAAGTGCACCGAGGCCTTCTAATGTTTCGTTATCATTGATTTACAAAACAGCATCAAAAGGGCTAAAGATAAAGCCAGAGAAGCGCTACAATGCTCGCGTTGCAAGAGTGCAACCAAGAATACTCATTTACAGAAGCCTTGAAGTAACCATACATGTCTAAAGATTTCGAATTCACTACAGAATACACACTCGACAAGCCATTTTTTGCTGAGTGTTATGATCAAACTAGCCAGCCAGTTAAGTTCCCGCAAGCGTATTTGAAAGGGATCCTCTTTCTAATTTTTGGTGTGGTTTTATTGGAGTTTGAACTGCTACCTAACGGTTACGTCGGTTGGTTCTTTATCGTATTGAGTGTGATTGAAGCGTGCAGCGTTTACTTCAAAAGAACTTGGTGGCTGTGGCGTCAAACCATCAGCTCAAGCCGCGGCAGTAAAGTGGTGTTTGAAGTGAATGCAGATGGCGTACGCTACAAAAGCGGTAAAGTTGACCGCAGCCTCGCTTGGAATGATATCGACCAACTCGAACAAACTGATTTGGGCTTTATCCTTCACCTTGGTAAACAACGCCAATACATCAGCAAATCTTGCTTAAACGAAGAAGTGATCGCGTTTATGGTAGAGCAGCACGCAGCATCAAAAGCGAGCTAACAAAAAAAGCGAGTCCGTGGGTTTGCTTTTTTGATCTTAGGGTTTGATGCTTATGGGGTAGCTCTGATTCAGACTCAAAATCTGAACCACTACACTCGGTGTTTCTGGTTGCGTCTTTCCAGTATATGGACTCCTTAAGTGTGCTGCGGAGTTAGTGTGTAAACTGAACCAAAAAAGTGACAATGAGATAGTTTATTGTGAGCCTACAGTGATGACGCCAACTTCTAAAGCATTTTTGCTCGATTACTATGTTCGGCAAAGGTTTGACATTCGTTAGTTTGTTGGATTTTCCCTAATAAAGTTCATGTGGCCAGTGTTGGACTTATGCGTCTAAAGGTAACTTCTATGCGGAAGAAACTTATTCGATTTGAGGGGGCTATCCATGGAATTGCGATTCGAGCCCCATGGGAGGCGTTCGAAGTTTTAGGGAAAGTAGCCTATGAGAATGGAGTGTACAGCGAGAATCGAACCTACATCATCATCAGCTTGGAAGGGGGCGCAGTTCGGGTTTTGTAAGAGCTATTTCCCATTAAATCTATTTAATGTCAATTGTTTAAGTTACTTTTCCAACAGAAATCCAAAAACAGTTGAAACTGTAAACCTACATTTTGGATCCTAATCACGAATTTGAAAATAGTGAAAAATTCATTATTTTCAAATTCGTTTTGATAAATCGCGCCCCGATTTGGTTAGAAAGTTTCATCTAAAAAGTGCTTAATAAGAATCCCATTTAGCGGCGTTATGTCAATGTCACCAGTTAACTTATGAGGTGATGAGTTCACCTCTAACTAAGCAATCACGTTACTATGCCATTGCAATGGTTAGGTTAACTTAGCAACGATATCGCTTGTTTAGATACTCTGACTAGTCGTCCAATGGTTCTTTCGAAAACCCATCTAATGAATCGGGCGGATAGATCCTCAATGATGGTCCCATAGTGACCGGCAAAAACAAGCATATGGCCTAATAAGCCTTTTAGTTGCTCTTCATTGCGCTTAGATGATTTAGCAACGGCTTCTAGCTTTCTTGAAAGCCAATCATAAAAGGTCAAGCCAGCAATCACGCCTGCTTGAATCGTTACCGTTGACAAAAGAGCCACATCTTTCAAATAGGTGATAAGTGCGCCCTGTATTCTATCTGCCCAATACTCCGAAAAAGAAGCTTGATTTCGTTGCTCATACTTTAGACGGATAGGGGTAAATAAGTGGTCATTCGATTTCCTCTTCAACGCTCCCCAAGAATCCGAGGAAGCAGTGTTTAAGTAACCCGGATTTTTGTTTCTTGCCATCAAATGGGCTGATATGCTTAATCCAGTGCCAGAGTCCAAGCGGTACTCGCCTGTTGAGATTGGAGCATGAATAAATGGCCAAAGCGGTATTTTTGGTACAGGATCAGCACCATGCGTACATCGATAAACACCATCGTTTAGCTTTTCCGATGAGCGTGCGTATGCTTCCAGACCAACTCTAGGAGCGCCAAAGGTGTATAAGGTGGTTCTGACCTTCATCTCACTACGCACCCAATCAGCGCAAAGTGATGCGAGCGCTCCACCTAAGCTGTGCCCAACGCAATGTATACGTTTTGGTTTAGGATTCATCTGCATAATATACTGCTTCAACTTGGGGCTAAGACTTTGAAAACAATTGTTGAAACCAGCATGAGCGGGCGAACCGTTTGGTGATCCTTTCACCCCTATATTCGCATTTGTGATCCAATCATTAGCATTTTGTGTTCCTCGAATTGAAATGACAATTTCATTCTCAAATGTAGAACCTTTACCAGTGCCAACCACTGCAAACGCCTCTGAAGTTCTCATCAAGCCAGGGATAACTTTACGCAATACCGGTACATTGGATAAACCCGCTACACCGCCTGTAAAACCATCAAATACATCGTTTTCAGAAAAAGAAAAGTGATTTGAAAAACTGTTTTTGCCCGGCATGATAAAACGGCCATTATTTTCATAAGCTTTGTAAGGAATATCCGCTATTTCTGAAGCCATTTTTGGTGTTAACTTTGCCATTACGTGTCCTTATTTAGTAATATTTTTTCAGAAAATCCTTTCAAATCACACCTACTAATAATTTCAAGATCGAGGCCATTCTCAACAAATTTATTTTTAAAAAAGTAACGATATTCGTCCGAATTAATCTCACAACTTAAATCAAGAAGATTATCTGAAATAAATTCATAGGGTTTCACGTCAGAAAAGCGAGCCTCTAGTAAGTAGTATTTTTTGCCATCTACAAAAATGTAAATACCAATGTAGCTAGAGGATTCATGAAGGGCAGGTTCTTTAAACGTCTGATAGTGGTATGTAGGTTCGAAATGAAAATAACCATTTTCTGACGTAATTGTCTCGGTAATATAACGGTTTTTAGAAAAAGCCGTGTGTAGATAAACTACCTCGCTAGTAAACGCTTTCCCGTCTAAGTATAAGCGACCAGTGATCTCTGAGCTAAGTATGTATTGAAACTTTTTTGATTTGAAGAAATTAAACATATCTGCGTTACAACCTGTTGAGAGCAATAATATTGTGGCACTCATAAGGGAAACCAGTATTTTAGTCATTTGTTTGCCAATATTGTACATAGGTCAACCCATATCCACGCGTGAGACGATACTATGTCCTAATGCTCTCAAGTGCTAGCCTAGAACCGCCCCAATTCTCAAAAATAAGTCATGTCAAAGCTTATATCTAGGCATACTTTAAAAAATAATGTAAATGACATGTCTATTACTTTCATGGGTTAAACATAAGTAGACTCCCTCTGGCAAAAAATACCGAGCTATTCGTTAAAGTACTTATCCACGTCCATTTCGTAAGCTTGCATACTCATTGTCTCGTTCTGAATTCTTATCATGAAGATCAGTTAACAATAGCCACCGCGAAAATGGTTGTTTTTTTATAACCGATAAAACATGGCGCCATCTCAACTTTTTTCAGCACCATTGCTATATCACAGCGAAAATACCTCGAGTTCACTATAAAGCTCATCTATGTGCCTGGGCAGGTTGGAGTGGTGTCAAAGATGAGCTTCCGAAAGCGGATGTTACTCTCGACTGGTTCCATGTAGTGTATTTATTTACACGAGCTGTTGATGACGCTCGAAAAACAATGACATGCAAAAAGCTCTTCGTTGGGCGGTGTTAAAGGATGCTGAGAGTCCGATGACAGATAGGCAAGTACAAGCTTTAGTTGACTAGAGCCAGTAAGAAAAGTCCTAACAACCTTAGAAAAGCACTCAGAGAGAATACTTCGACGTTGGAGCTCGACCTATGCTAATACTGAGAATTTTGACTGACCGAGGCACTGAATACTGTGGCCGTGTTGAACAGCATGATTACCAACTCTACCTAGCTATCAATGAAATCGACCAACTCGAACAAACTGATTTGGGCTTTATCCTTCACCTTGGTAAACAACGCCAATACATCAGCAAATCTTGCTTAAGCGAAGAAGTGATCGCGTTTATGGTAGAGCGGCACGCGGCATCAAAAGCGAGCTAACCAACTCACATCAAGCTGGAATGAGCGATCGAAAAAGTAGGTGATATATGATCGAACATTGTAACAAGTATATGGTCGATTCTGAATCAATGGGGTTTGATGTAGAAAGCTAATAAGGTTTAGAGGTTTCTCTTTCGGACATACTGCTTCGGTGTCATGCGCGCAATCTGCTTACACTCTCTAGTCATGTGTGCTTGATCGGAAAAACCTTGCTCCAGCGCCAACTCCGATAAAGTAAGATCGGGTTGCGCTCGGAGTTGCTCTAAAGTGTGCTTCACTCGTTTAATGCGTTGGTAATGTTTAGGAGTAATCCCCAACCATTTCTGAAAATTGCGCTCTCTCTGGCGCTGACTGATGGTCCCTGTCGGTTGGTCAATAATGTGGCCGACATACTGCGGTTCATATTCCTCAATCAGTGTTTGAACCCAGCGATATAACGTAGAAATCCTTGCATATGGCGAACGCGCTGTTTGCAGAGACTCAAATGTTGCTAGTGCAGAAGAAGCCAAAGGGTGGTCGTCTTGAATCCGCAATAGCTGTTCTAGACGTTTACCAAATAGTTGATAACCAACAGCAGGATGAAAGCGTACGCCAGTCATCACCGCGCCTGGCGGTAGGCAGACCTGATGTGCCAGAATGCTTATAGGCAGTAGGACAACCCCTGGTGTTTGCCACTCACCATCCATTTGTACTTCATTCTGTAAAATGAATACCACACCTGTACCAGCATCACTGAGTAATTGTTTACGTACGGCTTGCGTCGTATCAGGTTTGACGGATGCTGACCAAATGGCTTGAACATAGCCAGCTAAAGCCTTTTGAGGTTTTAAAATATCAAATTCTAAGTTCAAATGAATCATCCTATTTAACCTCAACTTAAAATGAGATAGTGATACACATGTACTTTTCATCATATTAAGTTGAGGTATAAGCAGTGACTTATAAGTAAAAACTGTCAGATAGAATTATCTAGGCTTATAGTCTCCAACCTTTGGCTTAAATGCCTTAACTATTCGGTTCCAACTATTGATCGCGTTGATCGCAATTGTTAGGTTGACCATAGCTTCTTCTCCGAAGGTATTCAAGGTCAGCTGATAGGTATCATCATCTACTGGTAGGCCAGCAGTTAGTAATTCAGCCCAGCCTAGTGCAACGTGTTCTGCATCGCTGTAGAATGGCATATCTCTCCATGCACTAAGCCCCCATATGCGTTCCGGCTTTTCACCTAACTTAAGCGCATCTTTACTATGCATGTCGATACAAAATGCACATTGATTGATTTGCGATATGCGTAACTTAACCAGTTCCCATATGATCATGTTCATGGTTTCTGATTGGCTAAATTGTTCATGGAAGTAAGCTTCCTGAGCGTACAGGATTTCTATTGCCTTTGGCGCTACTTCAATATAGTAGAGTCGTTTTTTCATGGTCATTCTCCTTTGTTTTTTACATAGTAAAAAACGCTCTTAGCAAAAGATTGAAGATTTTCGACATGCACTCAATAAAGTTAGATAAAAGAGTGAACGACGAAAGCGAAAAAGTGTACCTATTGGAAACCAAGAAAACTCATGCCAATTAACAAAGTATTGCGCATAAATAATGCGACTTAAGGTTGGCGTCTATTTTTACTCCACCACCTTCCGTAAACGAGCAAAAGGTGCTGAGTTACCTATATACACACCAGCCGCAACGATAAAGACGCCTAAAACATTTTCCCATTGAGCCTGCTCACCAGAAATGAACGAAATCAGTAGAGTGAATACCGGCATAATATTAAATAATGGAGACATCTTATCTGGACCAAGAACGATAGCGCCTTTCATCCAAAAGTAATAAGCAATCAAAGTTCCAAACAGGCTCATGTAAGCTATTAATGCTAGGTCTTTAAATGTTATGGCATTTAAGCTACGGCTAAAGTCGCCGTGGTACATCGCTATAGCGACCATTTGAATGGCACCAATACTTAACACCCAACGTAACTGCTGAGTTACTGGGATATGAGATGTTAAACGCTTCGCTAGAATTGTGTATAAACACCCACTAATTAAAGCAAATAACATGTATAGATCACCAATATTACTATTGCTGCTAATAGAATGAATATTTCCCCCTGTAATGACGATTACCACTCCACAAAAACTGATTAGTGCACCTAAAATAGTTTTAACCGAAATGGAAGTCTTGAGAATAACGCCCGACAACAAGATAGTGACAAGTGGTAGGTTTGCCTGAACAACCGCTGCGTTAACTGGGGTAGTAAATCTCATTGCAGAGAAAATAGAGAAGTTTTGGATAGTTACACCCACGGTTGCTATAACAAACAACGACAACATACTTTTTCGTGTGAGTTTGGCTCCATATGGAGAGCGTTTAGTACCTCTTATCAGTAAGAGTATTAAAGCTGCAACGGAAAATCGTAACGTCGCTGAATCCAAAGGAGAGACATCGCTATTAATAGCCTTTATTACGTTAAAGTTACTAGACCAAAAAAAGATAGCGACAACAACACCGCACCAAATTGATAAATGCTTAGACATAGATCTTCCTGATAAAAATTAACTTGACGCGATAATGCTATATATTTCATATTTGATTTTTAATAGCCAAATTTAAGAGGGTTAATCCCAAATATGGAACGTCACTCTTTGGATGACCTTTTGTTATTCGTTTCTGTTGCTCGCTATCAAAGCCTAACACAAGGATCTGAGCGTCTTAATGTCCCGTTAGCCACGCTAAGCCGGAAGTTAAAAAGGCTGGAAACAAACTTAAATTGCAGACTATTTAACCGCAGTGCACACCACTTTGCGTTAACAACTGATGGCGAAAAATATTATCAACTCTGTGAGCCGTTACTTCTTAGCTTAAATAATGTGACATCGAGAATTGCGACTGAGCGTCAGTCTTTAAGCGGAACGATCAAAATATCAGCGCCAATTAACATGACACAGATGTGGTTAAAGCGGTGCGTTTATGAATTTGCAGAGCAACATCCGAAGATATGTATCGATTTAGATGTACAGAATGAAAAAATCAATCTTGTATCTAACCGTGTCGATGTTAGTTTTCGTCTTGGTGATCTTATTGAACAAGACTGGATTGCTCAGAAATTATGGTCGATTCCATTTGCGCTTTGTGCATCACGAAGCTATTTAGAACAACACCAACCGATTACCCATCCAGAACAACTTGTTCATCATCGCCTAATTACGGTAAACAACGACAGCCAATGGAAATTAGTTAATCAAATCACCAATGAAACATTTGATCGTCCGCTAAAGTTTCAATTCACTTCAAATGATGTACTACTAGTTAGAGACGCCGTCATCCATGGTTTAGGAATTGCTTGGATTCCAACCTATTACTTTCATGAGCTAAATCATGATCAACATAACCTGCTGCCTTTGTTGCCAGAATGGCAATGCTCGGGTAAAGAAGTATTCATTATGTATCGAGACCGCGATAAAAGGCCTGCAAGAGTTGATGCATTTATTGAACATGTCTTAAATTGGAAAAATCGCATTCAAATGTTTGCTTGAAAGAGGTTTATCACATTGTGCTGTGCCGCTAACCTCAAGTGAAGCTTCATGACTCTGCTTCAATTGAGTTCATTTATTTAACCTCTAAAAGAATCATGAATACATAGGCAGTTAATAGGATTCGAGTTTACAAGTGATTCGGTCAGCTAAAACTCAAGCTAAGTAGAAAGTATTTGCAGTTGTATTTGCCTCTGAAAATCGTTTAGAGCTTTCTCATCCGCGAGGTTCTATAAGAAATTATTAAGGATATATTTGTGTGTGATTTCGTGAAAAAAATTATTGTAGGTTTACTTTTCAGTGCTTCGTCTTTTGCTTCCTTAAGTCAATATGTTCCAGCAATGAATGATAAGAACGGTTATGTAGAACCATTTCAAATGTTTGATAATGTCTATTATGTAGGAGACAAGTGGGTCTCATCATATGCCATTGCTACAGACGACGGACTCGTTATCATTGATACGCTTGACTTCCCTTACTCTGAGTGGATACCTATCAACCTAGAGAAGCTAGGGCTAAAAGATAAGCCAATAACGCACATATTGGTAACTCATGGGCATTCTGACCACGTTGGAGGCGCCCAGTTACTTCAAGAGAAGTATGGTTCCAAAGTCGTGATGACCAAAAGCGCTCATGAACTAGCTATACAGCAATCAAACAAAAGCGAAGGTGAGAACAAGTTCCTTCCTCCAAATTTAGACATAGAGATAAAAAGCGATAGCTCTATGGCTATTGGTGGACATGAGTTTAAGTTCTATCTCACACCTGGCCACACGGAAGGTGATTATTCCTTAGACTTCACTGTTGAAGATAATGGCGAACAATATCGTGCTTTTATCGTTGGTGGGCATAGCGTAAGTAGCAATGATCCAGAAGTTATTGGCCAGTTCCTGACTAGCATGGAGAAAATTAGAAAAATTTCACTACAGGCACCTATTGTGAACGTTAACCTTTCGAACCATCCACATAAAAATTTCCTTTTTGAAAATAGGAAGAAGCTCGGCACAAGCGGTAACCCGTTTATCAGTGAGGCAAACTTCTTCATGTTCCTTAAGCAACAAGAAGATTTAGCTAAGGGAAAACTAGAAGAACTATAATACCGTGGTATACGAGCAGCCTTCTTTATTAGGTTAGAGATTTGCTCTTGAGTTATAGCTAAGGCTTTAATAAGTTGCTCAATCAAGATTCGACACTGGTGGCAGCTATATTGTTTGTCGGTTCTAGTGACAAAGGCGCCGTGCGTAAGCATTCGTATTGTGTGCCTTACACATTTGCAAGGCGTTATGTGCTTTCTAGAAAAGTCTCAAAATAGAGTACAATTAGCGTTTTGACACAGCGGAAATCATCATGGCCAAAACTGTTCAGCAGCAAATCGGAAACATTGCTCTAGTCGTTGAAAATTACGACGATGCTATCGAATTCTATACTCAAAAACTTCAATTCACTCTGGTTGAAGATACCAACCTAGGTGGTGGTAAACGCTGGGTTCAAGTTTCTCCTCCAAACTCCAATGGTACAAACCTACTTTTAGCTCAAGCGAGTACACCGGAGCAAACGCATGCAGTAGGAAATCAAACAGGTGGTCGTGTTTTCCTGTTTCTGCAAACTAATGATTTTTGGCGTGACTACGAGTTGATGAAGAAAAATGGTGTTGTATTTAATGAAGAGCCTCGTGTAGAAGAATACGGGACAGTGGTGGTGTTCCAAGATCTCTATGGTAATAAATGGGACTTACTGCAACTGAACTAGAAACTACATAGCACCTGCATAGCATAGTGTTCATGAGGAGTTTCCAACAAGCCTTTAAGGCTCTGAGATATTAGTGCTAATTCAAAGGTTCTCAGAAGTTACTGTATTTCTAAATCACTTTTGTGCAAACAATAACTAGCCATCATTCCTTCTCGATGTATCAACAAGTGTTAGGGCGGCACACCAAAAACAAAGGCGAACCAATCGGTTCGCCTTTGTTTATTTAGATTCTACAAAAATTAATCTTCGTAGTTATCGATGCTTGGGCATGAACAGATTAGGTTACGGTCGCCGTATACGTTATCCACGCGATTTACCGTTGGCCAGTACTTCCAAGATTTGGTCGCTTTAGACGGGAAGCAGCCAATCTCGCGAGAGTAAGGGCGGTCCCAATCTTCAGCTGAAAGATCAACTTGTGTGTGTGGCGCGTTAACAAGTGGGTTGTTATCCAGTGGCCATTCACCGTTTTTCACTTTCTCCATTTCTTCGCGGATAGCGATCATCGCATCACAGAAGCGGTCCAGCTCTTCTAGATCTTCCGATTCCGTTGGCTCAACCATTAGCGTGCCCGCTACAGGGAACGACATAGTTGGTGCGTGGAAACCGTAGTCCATTAGACGCTTCGCGATGTCTTCTTCGCTGATACCTGTTTCTTCTTTCAGCGGACGAATGTCGATAATACATTCGTGCGCTACGCGGCCATTTTTGCCACGGTAAAGAACAGGGTAGTGTTGGCGAAGTGTTTCCATCACGTAGTTTGCGTTCAGAATTGCTACTTTTGTTGCATCTGTTAGGCCAGGTTCGCCCATCATTGCGATGTAAGCCCAAGAGATAGGTAGGATAGAAGCGCTACCCATATCTGCTGCTGATACTGCGAAATCTGCGCCTTCTACACCGTCTTCAATATGCCCTGGTAAGAAAGGAGCTAGGTGAGATTTCACACCGATAGGACCCATACCCGGACCGCCACCACCGTGCGGGATGCAGAAGGTTTTGTGTAGGTTTAGGTGAGAAACGTCTGAACCGATGAAGCCTGGTGATGTTAGACCAACCTGCGCGTTCATGTTAGCGCCGTCTAGGTAAACCTGACCACCGGCGGCATGAACCATTTCACACACTTCTTTCACTTTCTCTTCGTAAACGCCGTGCGTCGAAGGGTAAGTGATCATAATGCTTGATAGGTTGTCTTTGTGTTTCTCGATTTTCGCTGCTAGGTCGTCGATATCGATGTTGCCTTCTTCATCACACTTAACCACAACCACTTTCATTGACACCATAGATGCTGTCGCAGGGTTAGTACCGTGCGCAGAGCTTGGGATCAAACATACGTTGCGGTGACCTTCGCCACGGCTTTCGTGGTAGCGTTGAATCGCGATAAGACCTGCGTACTCACCCGATGCACCAGAGTTTGGTTGTAGTGAGAATGCGTCATAGCCAGTGATTTCACATAGCTTTTCTTTAAGATCTTTTGCGAGTGCTGCGTAACCAGCTGCTTGTTCTGCTGGTGCGAACGGGTGGATCGAACCAAACTCAGGCCAAGTTACTGGAATCATCTCTGCTGCTGCGTTCAGCTTCATCGTACAGCTGCCCAGTGGGATCATGCCGTGCGTGAGTGAGAAGTCTTTGTTCTCTAGCTGTTTTAGGTAACGCATCATCTGTGTTTCGCTGTGGTGCGTGTTAAACACAGGGTGTGTTAGATATTCTGTTGTGCGGCGCAATGCTTCTGGAATGGCTGCAAACTCGTTGCCTGCGATTTCAGTTGATAGTGCTGCGACTTCTTCTTTCACACCGAATACTGCGAATAGGGCTTCTACATCTGCCACGGTTGTGGTTTCGTCGAAGCTCACACCTAGCTGAGTACCCAACTTACGTAGGTTGATGTCTGCGGCTAGTGCTTTCGCGTATAGGTCTTCAGTTTGTGCACCTGTGTTGATAGTAATGGTGTCGAAGAAGCTGTTGTGAGCAAGCTCGAAGCCGCCTTTAGTTAGGCCAGCGGCTAGGATGGCTGTCATGTGGTGCGTACGACGAGCAATCGTGCGTAGACCTTCTGCGCCGTGGTAAACCGCGTAGAAAGACGCCATGTTCGCTAGCAGTGCTTGAGCAGTACAGATGTTTGAAGTCGCTTTTTCACGACGGATGTGCTGTTCACGCGTTTGCATTGCCATACGCAGTGCTTGGTTACCGTTGGTATCGATAGAAACACCGATAACACGACCAGGCATTGTACGCTTGTGCTTATCACGAGTTGCCATGAAAGCAGCGTGTGGACCGCCGTAACCCATCGGCACGCCAAAACGTTGTGCTGAACCGATTGCTACGTCTGCGCCCATTTCACCTGCAGGTTTAAGTAGGGTAGAAGCAAGAAGGTCCGTTGCTACAGTCACTAGTGTTTTGTTTGCTTGCGCTTTAGCGATGATGTCCGTTAGGTCACGAACTTCACCTGTTGTACTTGGGTATTGAACTAGTGCACCGAACACGTCTTGCTCTGGTAGTGATTCTAAAGAACCAACCAAGACTTCAAAGCCGATGAATTTCGCACGAGTTTTTACCACTTCGATGGTTTGTGGGTGAACGTCGTCAGCAACGAAGAATACGTTGCTCTTGCTTTTACCCGCACGCTTACAAAGTGTCATCGCTTCTGCTGCTGCCGTTGCTTCATCGAGCAATGACGCGTTCGCGATTTCCATACCAGTAAGATCCATCACCATTTGTTGGTAGTTTAGAAGTGCTTCTAAACGACCTTGTGAGATCTCTGGTTGGTAAGGGGTGTAAGCAGTGTACCAGCCCGGGTTTTCCATCACGTTGCGTAGAATCACGTTCGGCGTGAAGGTGTTGTAGTAACCCTGACCAATGAATGTACGTTTAACTTGGTTCTGATCGGCGAACTTACGCATGGCTGCCAGCATGTCTGCTTCGCTTTTCGCTTCTGCCAAGCTCATTGGTTGCTCTAGGCGAATTTGTGCTGGTACGGTTTCGTCGATAAGCGAATCTAGGCTAACTGCGTTGATCGCTTCCAACATTTTCTGTTGGTCAGATTTGTTTGGTCCATTGTGGCGAGCAACGAACTCGTTTTGTGTGCTGAGGCTTTGAAGTAATTCAGTCATTGTCCTTTACCTACTCCTTGGTTCGGGTAACGGATTTGCGTTACTGATAAATTAAATTATACGTCCGAACCTAGAAAAAAAGCTGTTCTCTAAACAGGCTAGGGAACAGCTTTCGTCACATCCTAATTACTCTTCTTCGATAGAGTTTAGGTATTCGTCTGCGTCTTTCAGGTTATCTAGTTCAGATACATCAGACATCTTCACTTTTACGATCCAGCCACCTTCGTACGGCTCTTCGTTAATTAGCTCTGGGCTGTCTTCTAGTTCTTCATTGATTTCTACGATTTCACCAGTGATTGGTGCGTAGATGTCTGACGCTGCTTTTACAGATTCAACGAGAGAGAAGCTTTCACCTGCTTCAACTTCGTCTTCTACGTCTGGTAGGTCAACGAATACCACGTCACCTAGCATTTCTTGTGCATGCTCAGAAATACCAATTGTTACTGTGCCGTCACCGTTATCACGTACCCACTCGTGGCTATCTGCAAACTTCAGTGTTTTGTCCATTGCTTAATCTCCGAATAACTTGTCAGGAATTATTATGATTTCAAAAAAATCGTTTACTGGTATAGAGGAAAGCGACTGCAAAGTTCTTTTACTTCTTTGCGAACGCGTTTTTCAACTTCTGCGTCACCTTCAGGGTTGTTCACTAAACCGTCCAGTACGTCACCAATCCAATTACCGATGAGTTTGAATTCTTCAGCGCCAAAGCCGCGGCTTGTACCCGCAGGCGTTCCTAAACGGATGCCCGATGTAATCATAGGCTTCTCTGTATCGAATGGGATGCCATTTTTGTTACATGTGATCCCAGCACGCTCTAGAGCTTCTTCTGCTTTATTGCCTTTCAACCCTTTCGGACGAAGGTCAACCAGCATTAGGTGCGTGTCTGTACCACCAGTTACGATGTCGCAACCGCGAGTTTGCAATACTTCCGCTAGGACTTTTGCGTTATTGATCACCGAATCAATATAAGTTTTAAATTCAGGGCCAAGCGCTTCACCAAATGCGACCGCTTTGGCTGCGATAACATGCATCAGTGGGCCGCCTTGTAGGCCAGGGAATACGGCTGAGTTGATTTTCTTAATGATGTCTTCGTGGTTAGTAAGAATCATACCGCCGCGAGGGCCACGCAATGTTTTGTGTGTTGTAGTCGTAACAACGTGTGCGTGTGGCAGTGGGCTAGGGTGTGCGCCTGTTGCGATAAGACCAGCGATGTGCGCCATGTCGACCATAAGAATTGCATTTACTTCGTCTGCGATTTCACGGAATTTGGCAAAGTCGATAGTACGTGGAATAGCGCTACCACCTGCGATGATCATTTTAGGTTGGTGCTCAAGTGCTAGCTCACGAACATCTTCGTAGTTAATTTCTAGTGTTTCGCGATCAACACCGTATTGAACTGCATTAAACCATTTACCAGAAAGTGCAGGGCGTGCGCCGTGCGTCAGGTGACCACCTGCGTCTAAAGACATACCAAGAATGGTGTCACCAGGTTGAAGCAGTGCCAGCTTTACTGCGCCGTTTGCTTGTGCGCCTGAGTGTGGTTGAACGTTTGCGTATTCACAATTAAAAAGTTTTTTTGCGCGTTCGATAGCAATGGCTTCCACTGTATCTACGTGCTCACAACCACCATAGTAACGGCGACCTGGGTACCCTTCAGCGTATTTGTTTGTTAGGCATGTGCCTTGAGCTTGCATTACCGCTTTAGAAACAATGTTCTCAGAAGCGATAAGTTCGATTTGTTCGTTTTGGCGAGCGGATTCCGCTTGAATTCCAGCAAAGACAGCATCATCTGTCGCAGAGAGGTTGGTAGAGAAAAAGTTTTCCAAGCTGTGGTTAGGGTAACTCTTATTCATGGTAGTTGACCTTCCAAATCTGAAAATGAACCCGCAATAGATGAGTTATGATTTGCGGTTGTGGTTCATTTGTCCTCAAAAACAGCTGAACTGCGTAGCAGAACAGAGTGAACATCCGGCCCTAAATTTGGGCAAAAACTCCGTTGGATTGCGTGTTTCTTTTACCAATCTCTTACGGAAATATGCATCTCTACATCTAACAAGTTGGTAACATAGCGCCTGTGGCGGGAACAATCAACCAAAAATTTCCTATAGGAAACAAGATTTCAAAATTTGTTAACAAGAGCACGCTTTAATTCACTTGGTGGACTTCTATCCACTATGTGCTTCATGCACAATGCGAGTAAGACAAAAAATATGGATATCTATAGAGGGATTTATGGCAGAAAGTATTTACGATGAATACCCATCGATGACGTTGGCAAAAGAGCAACATGACCAAAATATCGAGCCGTTAAAACTGGGCCAGCGTATTAAGGATATCCGCTCGAAACTCGGTATCACATTAGAAGAAGCGAGTCAGAGAACCGGGCTTGCTCGATCTACACTGAGCAAAATAGAAAATGAGCAGATCTCCCCGACGTTTCAAGCGATGCAAAAATTGGCACTAGGCTTACAAATTGACATGCCACAACTCTTTGAGCCACCTAGAAAAAAGGTAGCGACAGGGCGCAGGGATGTTACCAAGAAGAATGAAGGTAAACCACACCCAACACAAACCTATGAACATGAACTGCTCGCGACACAACTTTCCAATAAGAAAATGATGCCGTTTAAGAGCCAAATTCGAGCTCGTAGTTTTGATGAATATAAAGACTGGGTTCGTCATGACGGCGAAGAATTTTTACTTATCTTATCTGGTGAGGTCATGTTCTATTCTGAGTTTTACGAACCTGTTGTTTTAAGCGAGGGAGACAGCGTTTATTACGATGCAAATATGGGACATATGTTGACCAGTGTTAGCGAGGAAGATGCGCTCATTTTGTGGGTGACAGCCAAATAGTGATAAATACTTGTAAATTTCCTATAGTGAAAGCAAACGATTGCTATTGGTGGTCGTTATGATGAAAAAGCGCTTTTTTGATGAGAGCTTACTCATTAAAGCGCTTTTTTTGTACGATTTGTTGTGATTAAAATGTTAAGAGTCACACTTTTGCAAGTCGATCTACGTCTTGTTCGTGCAAAATAGAATGAGCCATGTTTATTATTGGAAACACATCGAATGCCGATAGCATTCTCGGGTCTATCTAAATGGAGACGAAAATGACTCAAGAACTACTGAAAACACCACTACACGCACTTCACGTTGAAGTTGGTGCCAAAATGGTCCCGTTCGCGGGTTACGATATGCCTGTTCAGTATCCTCTAGGCGTAAAGAAGGAACACTTACATACTCGTGATGCGGCAGGTCTGTTTGATGTTTCTCACATGGGACAGCTTCGCCTAATTGGTGACGGTGCAGCTGCGTTCCTAGAAACATTAGTCCCAGTGGATATTGTGGATCTTGAGTCTGGTAAACAGCGTTACGCTTTTTTCACTAATGAAGAGGGCGGCATCATGGACGACTTGATGGTGGCTAACCTAGGCGATCATCTGTTTGTGGTTGTGAACGCAGCATGTAAAGCACAAGATATCGCACACCTACAAGCGCATTTACCATCTGGTGTTGAGCTAGAAATTATCGAAGACCGAGCTCTACTTGCAATCCAAGGCCCTAAAGCGGCAGCTGTATTGGCGCGTTTTGCACCAGAAGTTTCTGAAATGCTGTTCATGGATATTTGTAAAGTCGATGTTTTAGGCGCCGAGTGCATTGTTTCTCGTAGTGGTTATACAGGCGAAGACGGTTACGAAATCTCGGTTCCTGCTGACAAAGCGGAAGAGCTAGCACGTAAACTGACTGCGGAAGATGAAGTTGAATGGATTGGCCTTGGTGCTCGTGATTCACTTCGTCTTGAGTGTGGCCTTTGTCTATACGGTCATGACCTAGACACAACAACAACACCTGTTGAAGCGAGCTTGCTATGGGGTATCCAAAAAGTTCGTCGTATTGGTGGTGAACGTGAAGGTGGTTTCCCTGGCGCAGACATTATTCTTAAGCAGATTGAGACTAAAGATGTGGCGCGTAAGCGTGTGGGTCTAGTAGGTCAAACCAAAGCGCCAGTGCGTGAAGGTGTTGAACTGTTTGATGCTGACGGCGTTAAAATTGGCGTTGTAACCAGCGGTACGGCGGGCCCGAATGCAGGTAAGCCAGTCTCAATGGGGTATGTTCGTGCGGATTTGGCGGCGATTGGTACTGAAGTGTTCGCTGAAGTGCGTGGCAAAATGCTACCAATGACAGTTGAAAAAATGCCGTTCGTACCACAACGCTACTACCGTGGTTAAAACGAATTGAAACAAAAATGCCGAGCTTTGTAGCTCGGCATTTTTTATGTCTTCTTTTCGCTTGTTTACTTTTAGTTTACTGCTTCATCAATAGTACAGCACATATCAATAACGATATCTTCAAGCTTTTCCGGATGAATCATCTCTTCTTTTGGGATCCCAAATTGAGAGGCCATAATGGTATTAAACAATTCCCAATGCTTGATCAGCAGTTTTTCGCGATTATCTGCAATATCCGGCCATGTTTCTTGCATCATTGGCGCGAGACTGACAGCACCATGTGCGAAGATCAACATTTGCCACTTTGATTCCCACTGATCAAATTGTGCATTAGGGTTTTCGCTGTTGTACTGCTCGAAAATTCCGGTAAATATCGCAGCGAACTCATCTTTTGACTTTAAGAAATACTGCAGCAGAGCACCGTCATCGCCTTGTCGAATGGCATCGGCGATCATCTGTACTGGATGAGGATTGACGAGAGCAAATGCTAGCATGCGAACCATAAACAGATAAATTTTTCTATTCGAAGGTGTGTTCTCCGGCATTTCATTGATGAGTTCAGCCATATAGCACTGCATGAACTCGTCCATTGCATCGCTAACCGCTTGCCAGATTTTCTCTTTGCTGCCGAAGTGGTGACGGATCAAACTATGTGAAACACCAGCCTTTTCACTGATATTGCGCAGCGAGACACGCTCGTAACCAAGTTCACAAAACATATCTGCTGCCACTTTAAGGATCAGACACTTAGTTTGTTCTGCTGCTTCAGCACTTCTACGCCCCTGCTTTCTTTCATTCATAGTTCGAATTTTCCCGAATATTAATCACGCGCTTACTTTTACCAGAAACCGAACGCTTTGACTAATTAATTTGCTATCCACCTGGAAAATATGTTGATCAATTTCAAATTCTGCTTATACTGCACGGCTGTGTAATATATAAAACCTACGGAGAAAGCGGGTGCGAAAACAATATTTAAAGCGCACTTTAGTTGGCGCAGTGGTGACATTAAGTCTTTCTGGGATGCTAACTGGGTGTAATAAAGCCATTTCTGAGCCGTCTGAACCTTTAATCAAACCTGTAAAATTACTGGCGGTGAAAGACCTAGAACTTGAAGACTCGCACGCCTTTTTAGCGCGTATTGATGCAACACATCGCGCGCAGCTTTCTTTTCAGGTTGGTGGAGAGGTTGATGAATTACGTGTACGCATGGGTCAAAAAGTCCAAAAAGGTGAAGTGCTCGCAACGTTAGACCCTAAAGATCTTCAGCTTGCGTTAGATGCCGCTCAAGCGCAGTACGCGTTAGCGAAAACACAATGGGACCGCGCGAAAAACCTTTACGGAAAAAAACTCATTAGTACTGATGAGTACGATCAGAAAGAAACTCAATATAAAGCGGCATTGGCGAACTACGAACAAGCTAAAACCGATTTGAGCTATACCAAAATTCACGCACCGTTTGATGGCATTGTGTCATATACCTATGTCAACCCGTTTCAAGTAGTAGCAGAGAAGCAGGAGATCTTGAATCTCATTGATAACACGACGTTGGATGTATCTTTCACCTTGCCAGTAAGTTATGCGGAATCTGTATCACTTGAGTCACTGCAAAACTCCGATATGTGGGTGACGATGGATAGCGAGCCAGGAAAACGTATCCCTGGGCAATTTAAAGAAATTTCGACGCAGCCAAACATCGATACCAATAGTTATGAGGCGATCGTGACCATCACTCGACCAGAAGATCGCAATTTGCTGACAGGTATGACTGGGCAGGTACACATTGCTAAACAACATGTATCGGACGCGATGACGTTACCTCAGTCTGCTTGGGTCAACAAAAATGGGACGCAAGGTGAAGTTTGGGTAATGGACAGAAGCACGCAGCAGGTCAATAAAGTCACTGTGTCACTTGACGCAGCAGGTGGTGTGAAAGCCGGGCTTGATAACAATGATTACGTTGTTATTGCTGGTGTTGAGAGACTGGTTGAAGGACAAGTGGTGAAAGCTTGGGTTCGTGAGGGAGGCATTTAATGAAACGTTCTCTACTTACGATCTCTGCGATTGCACTTGCAGTTTTAACAGGGTGCAAAAATGAAAACCAAGCTATCGTCGAGCAGCCACTTTTTGTGTCGACTATCTCGGTGGATGCACCAGTACAAAGTCAACATCGCGCGTTCAAAGGCATAGTAGTGCCTGCAGAGCAAACGCCAATGGCATTTCGCCGCGCTGGGGAAGTTCAGCACGTATTGGTTAAAGCGGGTGACGTTGTGAAGCAGGGGCAAATGATCGCAAAGCTAGATGATAGTAAAGAGAAGCAAGCCGTGAATGACGCAGAAGCACAATACACACTTGCAATTCGTCAGCTTAAACGCGGTGAAGACTTGCATGCACGTCAAATGATTTCAAAAGCGGAACTTGATGAGCTAACCGCCAATAAAGAGCTAGCTGAGGCTACTTTCTATAACGCGACCAATCAATTGAATTACACCCGTTTATTCGCCCCGTTCGCCGGTAAAGTATCTGATGTTTTCAAAGAACGTTTTGAGCGTGTGGCAATTGGTGAACCCGTGTTAAACCTATACCAAAACGATTTGGTTTACGTGCGTATTGAGCTTTCCGACAATGTTTTAGCGATGGTAGACCCAAACTCAGACAGCATGAGCTACAAGCCTAAAGCAACCTTCTCCGGCATCGATGGCAGATTTGCTTTGGACTATTTAGAGCACACAAGTGAACCCAACGCTGAAACTCAAACCTACGAAATGTACTTGACGATGCCACAGCCAAAAACAGAGATATTGCCGGGAACCAGCGTAAGCGTTTTGGTCGATATGGTGAAGGCGGGCATTACCTCTATCGATGGTTACAGTGTGCCTGTCACGGCGCTTCAAGCAGGCAGTGAAGGGAATGAGTTCTTTGTGTGGAAAAAAGAAGGTGACATTGTCACACGGGTGCCTGTCATGATTTCTCAAGTGAATGGCAATGGAGCCATTGTGTCGTCAGGTGTTAGCCAGGGCGATATTCTGATTAATTCAAATCTGCGTAAATTACGCGAAGGTAAACATGTGGATGTTGTGGAGAATAACCAATAATGAACATTGCTGAGTATTCAATAAAAAACAAAGTCATCAGCTGGTTGTTCATTATTATCCTTGCTGTTGGTGGTTTAACGTCATTTTTGGAGCTGGGACGATTAGAAGACCCGGCATTTACGATCAAAGATGCCATGATCATCTCAACATACCCTGGCGCGACGTCAAAAGAAGTTGAAGAAGAGCTGACGTATCCTCTAGAAAAAGAGATTCGAAAACTCCCTTATATCGACAAAATTACCTCTACGTCTTCTAATGGTATGTCTCAAATAACGGTGAGCATGGAAATGGACTATGGTCCTGATGAACTGCCGCAAATTTGGGATGAAATGCGCCGTAAAATTAATGATTTACGACCATCATTGCCTCAAGGTGTTCAGTCTTTACAGATCATTGATGATTTCGGTGACGTTTATGGCGTGATGTTAATGCTCACTGGTGACGATTACGACTATGTAGAGCTGAAACGTTATGCGGATTACCTGACCCGTGAAATCGAGCTTGTTGATGGTGTTGGTAAGGTAGACATCACGGGCGATCAGCAAGAAATGCTATTCGTTGAGATCTCACTTGATCGCCTTGCTGCACTGAACTTAGACATGAATGTGGTTTCGAGCTTGTTGAACCAGCAAAACAATGTGGTTTCAGCAGGTGAAGTGATGGTCAATGGCGAAAGCCTTGTTATTCGCCCAAGCGGCACCTTAAACACTGTAGAAGCACTAGAAAATCTGATCATTCATGGCCGTGACACAGGAAATCTAATTCGTCTAAAAGACGTAGCAACGATTTCTCGCGGTATTCAAGAGAAGCCAAGCAACGTCGTACTCTTTAACGGTCAAAAAGCGATTAATATCGGTATCTCGTTTGCATCGGGTGTGAACGTGGTTGAGGTTGGTGAACGTTTGGATGCGGAGCTCGCGAGCCTTGAGTCTATCAAGCCTGCTGGCATCGATATGAACTACTTTTACAACCAAGCCAATGAGGTGGATGAATCTGTTAAAGCGTTTGTAATTAGTCTAGCGGAGGCAGTGGCGATCGTAATCATTGTGTTGCTGTTTACTATGGGTTTACGCAGTGGTGTCATCATTGGAGTTGTGTTGTTATTGACGGTATTTGGTACCTTCATTTTGATGAATTACAACAACATCGAACTGCATCGTATTTCTCTTGGCGCGTTAATTATTGCCTTAGGTATGCTGGTTGATAACGCGATTGTTGTCGTGGAAGGCATATTGGTTGGCCTAAAGAAAGGGCGTACCAAAGTTCAAGCGGCTGTCGATATTGTAAAGCAAACACAATGGCCTTTGCTGGGCGCAACTGTTATTGCAATTACGGCTTTTGCACCTATCGGTTTGTCGCAAGATGCGACAGGTGAGTTCATGGGCTCTCTATTCTGGGTGCTGTGTTTCTCCCTATTTTTAAGCTGGATTACCGCTATTACACTGACGCCTTTCCTTGCCGATCTTTTGTTGAAAGAGGAAAACAAAGAGCAGGGTACTAGCGAAGATGATCCTTATAAAGGCTGGTTGTTTGTCGTATTTGGGGCATCGCTGAAATTTGCATTACGATTCCGCTGGCTTACCGTTGCTGGCATGGTGGCGCTGTTAGTGGGTGCTGTCGTGGCATTTGGTAATGTAAAACAGCAGTTCTTCCCACCATCGAATACGCCGATGTTCTACGTGGATATGTGGATGCCAGAGGGTACTGACATCCGTGAAACGATCAAAAAAGCTGAAGAGGTCGAAAGCTACATTCGTCAGCAAGATGATATTGACTTTGTTTCTGCTTCGATTGGGCAGGGTCTACAGCGTTTTGCTTTAACCTATCAACCAGAAAAAAGTTACGAAGCGTACGCTCAGTTCCAAGTTCGCGCGACTGACCGTGAGAAAATGTTTGGTTTGCTGCATAAGTTAGATGCGAATCTGGCGAAAACATTTGATGCGCCTACGTTCCAGTTTAAATTGATGGAATTTGGTCCATCACCAGCGTCTAAGATCGAAGCGCGTATTACTGGCCCTGATCCACAAGTTTTACGTGACTTGGCGGTGCAAGTTGAAGACATCCTTCATACCGACCCTGGTGCCCGAAACATTCGTCACGATTGGCGAGAGCGCACCAAGGAACTTGTACCCGTTTTCAACGAGTCTAAAGCTCGTCGCTTAGGTATTTCGAAAGAAGATCTTTCAAGCACACTGCAAATGGCGTTTGGTGGTAGCACCTTAGGTTACTTGCGTGATGGCACACATACGTTGCCAATTATGACACGCCTTCCTGAAGAAGAACGCGTAGATTTTGAATCACTACAAAACGTGACCATTTGGAGTCCTTCGTTGCAAACGTATATTCCGGTTGATCAAGTGATTGATGGCGTTCAACTGGATTGGAGTGAGCCGCTAATTCAGCGTCGTGACCGTAAGCGTACGTTAACCGTTCTCGCGGACCATGATGTGTTGAGTGACGACACGGCAGCAAGCTTATTTGCTCGTGTACAGCCTAAAGTGATGGCATTGCATGTTCCAGAAGGATACGAAATCACATGGGGTGGTGAGTACGAATCATCCAAAGATGCACAAGAAGGCCTATTCGGTTCATTGCCGATGGGTTACTTGTTGATGTTCATCATTACTATTTTATTGTTTAACTCAATCAAAAAGCCGTTGGTAATTTGGTTCACCGTTCCGTTAGCGATCATTGGCGTTGCTTTTGGTTTGCTTACCACGAACATGCCGTTCAGTTTTACAGCATTCCTTGGTTTGTTAAGCCTAAGTGGCATGATTTTGAAAAACGGTATTGTGTTGCTTGACCAAATTAACCTTGAGTTGGAGTCAGGTAAAGATCCTTACCTCGCGATTGTTGATAGTGCGATAAGCCGCGTTCGTCCGGTAAGTATGGCTGCGCTAACAACTATCTTGGGGATGATTCCACTGGTCTTCGACGCCTTCTTTGGCTCGATGGCAATAACGATTATGGCAGGTCTTGGTTTTGCTACTGTACTGACACTGATAGTGGTGCCAGTGATGTTTGCAATTCTGTTTAGGGTAAAACCGACCACTGCATAGGGACTCCTGGCTATTTGCCAGCTTCCTGCCTAGCCCTGAAGGTTTTCTTCGGGGCTTTTTTGATCTTACTAATATATACCAAACCATTCATTTGCTTGATTTTAATGATTTTCTTACGATTACAATGCAAATCATGCGTATACTGATGTAACGACACATCAAAGATTGAGATTACATGAATAAGCGCATATTAAACGGACTCTTCTTCGTTGGTTCTTTCACCTTGGTTGGCTGCACCGCGACGGATAGCATGCCGACAGAAACCAAACAACCTGCCCCTAAAGTCAACAGTGTTAGTGCTGAAGTCATTTCCAGTTGGATTGATAGTAAGGTTTTAGCCCCTGAAGGGCTGTCGCTCGAGCAAGACAATCTACGTTATCTATCGGGTAGCGCCGACCTAAACAGCGACGGCAAGGCAGAATACATAGTGTTGCTTCAAGATCGCTATTTCTGTGGTAGTGGTGGCTGTGCTGCATATATGTTTGATAATGAGGGAAACGTTATTAATCGAATGTCGGTAACTCGCACGCCTATTGTACTAGCCGACAGTTACAGTAATGGTTGGCAGGACTTTATCGTTTGGAGTAATGGCTCCTATCGACTCATGAGTTACAACGGTGAGTCTTATCCAAGTAACCCGTCACTAGAGCCAAAGGTGGATCGAGACGCTAACCAGCAGGCGGCAATCGCAAATGTAATGGCGACAGAGCTTTATCAGCAAGACGGCTATGACATTCTGCCCGCAGAATCAAAAACCTTGTGGACGCCAGCTAACGTTTACCACTTTACCTTCAAGCACTACGGTGACCCGCATAGCGCTTATCAAGCAACGGTGGATATGAGCAGTGGGGAAGTAGACATTGTAGCCGTTCCGGCTGCGGAATAAAAAACACCTCCCTTAACCGGAATTAAAGGGAGGTGCTAAATGCCAAATTCGAGGGTGGCATTGTTAACCGGAGTCGCTCTAATTAAGCTGCGACTTCTTGTTTCGCTTCTGCTTTGCTTTTTAAGAATGCGTAAGTAAAGCCAGTTACCGCTGTACCTGCTGCAATAGCCACTAAATACATTAATACTGGTGAAATTGCGTTAGGAATTAGCAGCACGAATAGACCGCCGTGTGGTGCCATTAATTTCGCACCGAATAGCATCGATAGGGCACCAGTAAGCGCGCCACCTGCCATACAAGATGGAATCACGCGCATTGGATCTTTCGCAGCAAATGGAATTGCGCCTTCAGAGATGAAACAAAGGCCCAAGACAAATGATGCTTTACCTGCCTCACGTTCATTTTGTTCAAATTTGTTCTTCGCAATGAAGGTCGCTAAACCCATACCTAGCGCAGGAACCATACCTGCGGCCATGATTGCCGCCATTGGTGCGTAAGTTTGTGAAGCCAGAAGGCCAACACCAAATGCGTAAGCGGCTTTGTTTACCGGGCCTCCTAGGTCGAAACACATCATAGCGCCAAGGATAATACCCAGTAGTACTGCACTGTCAGAACCCATGTTGTTTAGGAAGTCAGTCAGGCCGTTCATGATGCCTGAAACTGGGCCGCCTACGATGTAGATCATCACAAGACCAGTGAACAATGTTGCCACAAATGGAATGATCAGAATCGGTTTAAGCGCCTCCATCGATTGTGGCAGTTTCACCTTATCTGCGAGGAGTTTCGCTGCGTAACCAGCAATGAAACCAGCCGCGATACCGCCAAGGAAACCTGCGCCAGTAGAACTTGCTAGCATACCACCAACAAGACCAGGAGCCAGACCAGGACGGTCAGCGATTGAAAACGCAATATAGCCAGCAAGTACAGGAATCATCAATGCGAATGCAGAGCCACCACCAATGTTCATCAAGGCTGCTGCTAGTGTGCCTTCTTCTTTAAATGCTTCAATACCAAACACGAACGATAGGGCGATGATCAAACCACCAGCGACAACCACAGGCAGCATGTGCGATACCCCTGTCATCAAGTGTTTGTAAGCGCCTTTCTTCTCGTCTGCTGCCGAAGCAGAATTTGCAGAACCTGAATGTTGGTAAATCGTGGCTTGCTCGAATGCTTTGTCCATCTCTTCGGCTGTTTTTTTCAGAGCTGGGCCTGTTTTCGTGCGGTACATCTTTTTGCCGTTAAAGCGATCAAGTGGCACTTCAATATCCGCAGCAATGATCACCAGATCGGCATCTGCAATTTCTTGCTCAGTCAGTTGGTTTTTAGCGCCAACTGAACCACGAGTTTCCACCTTGATTTGATGGCCACGACGCTTGCCTTCTTCTTCTAAAGCTTCTGCCGCCATAAAGGTATGCGCAACGCCAGTAGGGCATGCCGTGATTGCAACAATCTTCTTTGATGCTGATGTTGTATCTGTAGTGATAGGGGCTGCAAGTGTGGTTGCTTTTTCAAGTAAAGTGGCGTTTTCAACCGCTTGCTGGAGAAACGCAGTTGCGTCTTTTGCTACTTCGCTAATTTCCGCTTGGTAAACCTTTTTTCCTACAAAACGAGAAGTGTCGACGCTAGTATTTGCCGCAATGACAATGACTTCTGCTTGTTCAACGTCAGCTTCCGTCAATAGTGTTGGTTCAACCACACTTGATTGACATTCTATTTTGGCATTCCAGTTTAATTTTGCGGCGGCTTGTTCTAGTAATCCTGCCGCAAGGATGCTATTTGCTACACCGCTCGGACAGGCAGTAATAATGGCAATATTCATACGATAACCTTCTGTTCCTTAGTTTTGTTCTAAGTTTGTAATAGGGTAAAGCGCGCTAACTTCAGTTTGTCGCTTGATATTTTCCAGTTCTTCCTGACTGGTTAGCCCTACGCCAACTTGACTAACTGCCAAAGCAGAAAGTGCCGTAGCGAAGCGCAATAAATCGTTTTTAGGCATCAGTTGCATGTGGCCCCAACACAAGCCAGCGACCAGCGTATCGCCTGCGCCAACGGTGCTCACGACATGCATTCGAGGCGGTTTTGCACTAAGCCATTCGCCTTGGTTGAGCCACATAACACCGTCAGGACCCATAGAAACCACGATGTTTTCTATGCCCTTGTCGCTCAGTGTTTGCGCTGCAGCTTGGCATTGTTCAGGTGTTGCTAGATGTTCGCCAACAAAATCACCAAGCTCTTCATCGTTAGGCTTAATCAACCATGGGTGAGCCTCAATACCTGACTTCAATGCGGCTTTGCTACTGTCGAACAACACCTTTTTGCCTTGTTGATGCAGTGCTTCTATCCATGCAGCGCATTGTTCGGCGGTTACGCCTCCAGGTAAGCTACCTGCAAGTACAAAGTAATCATGCGTCTCCGCTAGACGAAATAGTGTCTCCTCAAAGCGAGTAATTTCGTCGGCCGCTACTTGAACGCCAGGGAAGTTGATATCACTGACGTTGCCATTGGCCTCAACCAGCTTAACGTTGATACGAGTGGCACCCTTTACTTCCACAAATTCATTCTTAACGTTGATGTCATTGAAAAGCTGATGAAATAGCTCAGGGTTATCTTTACCGAGAAAGCCGGTAACCGTGACGTCTGCGCCTAAATCGCTCAATACTTTTGCTACGTTGACACCTTTACCAGCAGCGTGGAGATTGCTTTGCTGTACTAAGCTCACGGAACCAACGTTTAGTTCATTTACTGAACCTGTTAAATCCAATGCTGGGTTGAGCGTAATAGTGACAACCTTATTTGTTTTGTTTGTCATATCGGATCCTTAACCTTCACCAAGGCCAGAAGCGATTGCATTTCCGATAGACTCCAAGGCTTGCGGCGCATCAGGGCCTTCTGCTGTAAATTGAAGTTGGTGACCGTGCTTAACGCCCAGCGCGATGACTTTCATTAGGCTCTTCGCGTTTACTGCTTTTCCATCTCCGTCTAGGTTGGAAACACGTATAGTGGATTCAAACTTTTTCGCTTCTGCGACTAACATTGCCCCCGGACGAGCATGTAGGCCGTGAGAGTTTTTGATTTTAAATACAGCGGTATTGCCTTCTTCTGAAGGTGCGGCTGTGACTTCTTCACCTTTGAACAAAGCAAGAATCTGTTCTACTGATGCATCTAAAAGCTTGCCGTGTTCATTGTTAAACACAATGTTAGAAAGCGTTTTTAGGATAGGTTGGTGAGCATTGTTACATGCCGCGAACGCGACAAGTGCACGCACTTTTTGACCTTCATATTCGCAGTCGTTTGCCGTCGAGACAAATGACACACCTGTGCGAGTGACATGTTTGTCACTGCCAATTAACCACAGGCCATTACCTAAGTGAGTTGGTTGTTTGGTAACGAGATCTGCAACGAACTCGTTATCAGCACATCCAGTATTTTTTAACAGACCACCAGCAACAGCACTCATCTGTAGCATGTCGCTCGCAGGGAACATGAGTTGAATTAAAGAAGCGTCAAAGTCTGCTTCAAGCTGAACATCACCGTGCAGTAGGGCGATGATCTCGTCTTCGTTTTTTGCATTACGCAGACGCTCTTCTACGCCATCTGCGCCTAGCACTTTGGTGAGCTGTTTAAGAATACCAAGGTGCTCATCAGATTTAGCTGCGATACCGATAGCGACGAACACAGTATTGCCATCACCCCAGTCGACACCTTGTGGGAAGTGATGCACAGCAACACCCGTTGTTTTCACCATTGTACGAGTGTCGGTTGTACCGTGCGGTATGGCGATACCGTTCCCCAAAAACGTAGAGTTTTGGTTTTCACGGTTTAGCATGCCTTCAACGTAACCGCGTTCAACTAGGCCTTTATCAGTCAGGCTATGAGCAATACTCTTTATTGCTTCAAACTTATCTGTCGCTGATTGCGAGAGGGTAATGTCGTTCTTATTTAGCTTAAGCATGGTGCTTCTCCAGCCTTAAGGTATCAATTTAAAAATGTATTCTGTGTGAGAAGTTGAACGCCGCTTCTTCTGAGCGCTTATCACTCCTCAAACCTTTTATCTTTCAAGCTAAATCGATTCAGCTTGTTGGTAAATTTTTTAAAAGACTCAGAAAAACTGTTTTAAAAACTGACGTTAACAAACGAGCCTTTGCCGCTGTCCTATAGCCTAGCTCACAAATTGGTTTGTTGCGTGTTCGGGTGATTTACGTCAATTTTTAAGTTTTGCTGAATCCTTTCAGCTTTTATACTGAATCGGTTCAGCTTATAATTCAACTTATCGAAAGATCGTTGATGTATTAATATGATCGCGCGCACAGAATAAGGTTTAGAATATGACACTGGATGAAATAGCCAAATTAGCGGGTGTTTCTAAGACAACTGCAAGCTATGTGATTAACGGAAAAGCGCAGAAATACCGCATCAGCGAGAAGACTCAGAAAAAGGTGATGGCCGTTGTAGATGAGTACAATTATAAGCCAGATCATGCGGCGTCTTCCTTGCGGGCAGGTAATTCACGCTCATTTGGGCTTATCATCCCAGACTTAGAGAACACCAGTTATGCGCGTCTTGCAAAGCTGATAGAGCAGAACTCTCGGAAAGCGGGGTACCAAATTTTGATTGGCTGCTCTGATGATGATCCTGATACAGAGCAAAAGGTGGCGGAAGCATTAGTCAGTCGTCGCATTGATGCGTTGTTTGTGGCAAGTGGTATGCCCACTGCAAACGAGTATTACCTTAAGTTGCAAAATTCTGGTACGCCAGTTATCGCGCTAGACCGTCCAATGGATGATGAGCACTTTTGTTGTGTCATCAGCGAAGATTTTGATGCCGCACTTGAACTCACTCAGTCAGTACTGTCAGAGGATATTAAGTCCATTGGCTTAATCGGTGCATTGCAAGATCTTCAAGTCTCAAAAGAGCGTGAGCTCGGTTTTCTATCTGCTTCTCAACAAGGTGGCAAAACGGCAACAGTGGGTTATGGACAACACTTCTCCCGGGAAGAAGGCAAGAAAGTCTTAGAGAGATGGTTAATAGAGAACGCATTGCCGGATGCCATTGTTACAACGTCATACACACTGTTAGAAGGTGTGTTGGATGTAATGCTAGAAAAACCAGAACTGATGGGAAAGGTGCGTTTAGCGACATTTGGTGATAATCGACTGCTGGACTTCTTGCCTGTGAAAATCAACTCTTTGCCTCAACAGTTTGAGTTGATCGCGGACAGCGCAATGGAGTTAGCACTCAACGCTTCCGCCAAGCGTTACAAGCCTGGCGTAGAACTTATCCCGCGTAAAATTGTGAAACGTCACTAAGTAACTAAATAGGTTGCTCAAAGCTTTACTTCAGCCGTCAGCGCCACAAATGCGTGGTCGCTGGCGTTTTTATCTCTGTCATAAATCGGGTTGATCAGATGTTGGTTAGACACCTGATAGTCAACAACCTCGGCAACCGATATATCTGATAAGGTGTCAAACTCTTGTGAGAGCAAGATATAGTCGAGTACGTTCCCAGTGGAAAAATGATAATGCGTGGCGGGGCGTTCATCCTTCTGAGCGTCACTTTGCAATAACCAACCATCTTTGAGTTGTAATTCAGTGACGCTGTCACCAGTATTGGATACCAATGCGCTGTTAACGCTGATAGGAGTGATAGGTTGATTCATATCGCCCATTAACACTGTCGGCATTGGTTTTTTTCGATACCTCTTTTGCATCGCGTCTCTTAACATCGCTGCTTCCCAGCCTCTTTGCTGGGTGGATAACCAGCGCCCAATAATCGTGCTAGACGTTTCTGGTTGTTCTGAGTCGGCCGGGCGTTGAGATTTCAGGTGCGTTACGTAAACGGCGATATGACCAAGTACAGGATGTATTACTTGGGCATAGATAGGTTTGCGACTGAACTCTGGAGCAACACTTACTCCAAAAGGCTCAAGCGTTGCTAAGTCAAACTCTACCGCTTGTACTTTTTCTATTGGAAACCGAGAGGCGATTGCCACAACAGGGCTTGAGTAAATGTACTCATCCTCAACATGTGGGGTGTCAACGGTCGCAAAGTAGGGGTAGCCGATGGTTGAAAAGAATGCCTGGGTCTTCTCGATACTGAACACTTCTTGTAAGCCAATCACGTCGCCTTCCAGTTTTTCAACTTGACGTTGCGTCCACGAAAGTTTGTCTCGCCATTGCTCTAACGAGTATATGTTCTCGAAATCATAGTAGGCGTTAGGCGGTGCGACAAAATTAAACAAGTTCGCAGTGACAAAGGTAATTCTACTTGGTTGAGACAAAGTATTCACTCTTTTCAACAATAACTTAGAGAGTATATACCTTCAGGTTGCGTAATTGCAGCTTCGTTTGAGCTACGCATCGGTATACAAGCTAACGAGCGACAAGTTAAATGGGTTAAGAGGTGCTCAAATGCCAAGGCGAATCGGTGATTGAACATCGGCAGAGGTTTCTATTTTTAAGCATTGCGTTTAAACTTCAGGGCATCAAATAGTAAGAGTAAGTAACATGACCCAAGATTACGACCACGAAGAGTATTTAGAAGGCGAAGAGATTGAGATCGAAGCGATTGGCATCGATGTTGATGCGCATCCAATCGAACTATACAAGCTTTTTAAAATCGCAAACTTGGTCAGCGGTGGCGGCGAAGCAAAACATATCATCGAGGAAGGCTATGTCGCGGTGAATGGTGAACTAGAAACACGTAAGCGCCGCAAGATGTATGATGGTGACTTTTTCGAGTTTAACCAGGAATATTATGTTGTGGTTTGCGATGCGCCAGTAACCGAACCTGAAACGGCAGAGCAAAAAGCAGAAAAGAAAGCGAAAAAAGAAGCACAGTCTTCTCGTAAAGATAAGTCTCGTCAAAGTAAGTCACCCAAAGCCTCTGGGCCTAAATCAACAGGCCGTAAAGCGGCACATAAAGAGCGTAAAGCGCAGAAAGAAGCGTTGTCTCAGTCTGCTAAGAAAGGCAAAAAAGAAGACAAACCGCAAGCCACTCGTGATCCGAAGAGCGGACGTAATTCTATTGATTTTTTCTAGGGAAATGAACGCTTAACTAAATAAGTGACATCTGAGTAAAACTAAAAAGCGCCGAGCATATTATATCGGCGCTTTTTTGGTTTCACTGTGCTGTAAGTGGGTAGTGTTAATGCACTGTCGTCTCGATGTTTAGGCTATCTGTCCAGTGATGAATGGCACAAGGCTTTCCTAAGTAAAAGCCTTGGTAATAATCCAAATTAAGTTGATACATAGCTTGTAGTTGCACGTCTTCTTCAACCCCTTCTATAATGACTTTTGCTCCCATATGATCCGCTAGATCAACGGCGCTATGTATGGAAAAGGTTTCTCCGGCGCAGTAGTCTAGCAAATAGGAACGATCGATTTTGATGATGTCAGGGCAGAGCTGCTGAACACGTGCGATATCAGAATGTTGGGCGCCAAAATCATCGATAGCAAAGATAAAACCATTCGCTTTCATTAACTGTACGGCTTTGATTAATAAATCCGTATTTCCGCATGACTCTTCGACTACTTCAAAAACTACGTCTGATGGGCTCATACCAAGTTCGGAAAGGCGTTTGTAAAGCAGGCCGTTATCTTTAAAGCCCATGTCTTTGGTTAGCGTGAGTAGCGTTTGAGGCATGACGTTAAGAAACAGTTTGATCGGTGTCCCTGCGAAATAGCGTGCAAAATTTCGAATGTGCATTGCTCTGGATAAAAACTCTACACATAAGCGAAAGTAGGGAGCAAGAGCATTATTGGCCAGAAACACGTCAGGACGAATTAGGGAACCATCAATGCCACGAATACGCAGTAAGGCTTCCATACCAATAATACGTTGGCGTCTATCAAAAATTGGCTGATAAACACTGTGAAAAGTGAATTGATTGAGAACTACGTAATATTCACCAAGATTATCTTGTTTTATGTATCGCTCGTAGTCGGATTGATTCTTTAACTCCATGAAAAACGCCGAAAATTTAGCATCTTGCCAATGTAACAGGGTGCAATTCTGATTTGAAGAATCAAATGTGCCTAATTACATATGCGGTTGAGTTAATTTGAAATGGCTTCCGATTTTGCTTCAATATGGCGGAAAATAAGTGACAGACCAAAACAGATTAAGAAGTAAGCAAGGCCGACAATCAACCAGATTTCAAATATATACCCTGATGAATTTGCCATCTCTGTCCCAACAAACGTCATTTCTTGTATCGAAATCAGTGAAACAATAGAGGTGTCTTTCACCAAAGAGATGGTTTGACCGGCAAGTGCAGGTGTTATTGATTTAAGCACCTGTGGCGCGATAACAAATCGGTATTTCACCCATCGAGACAAGCCCAATGAGTCAGCCGCTTCCCACTGACCTTGGTCGATACTTTGTAAACCACCGCGCACAACTTCTGCAATGTAGGCAGAAGAGAGTAAGCCGACGCATAATACGCCAGAGGCAAGGTTTTCCCAAAGGTTTGAAGGCCCAAACAGAAAGCGCTGTAGTGCATTTGGTTCGCCGTTGTAGTTTCGTAGAAGATCTTCCAAACCGAGTAACGGGATCAATTGGTTAGAAATGAAAAAGTAGAAAATAAAAACAAACACCAACGGAGGGATGTTTCTCACTAACTGGATAAACGCATTGGCAGGTGTGCGCAACCAAACGGAACGAGAGAAGCGTGCTAAGCCTAACAAAGTGCCAAACACTAATGCGAAGCTGATGCCCCAAATACTGAGCCTTAACGTCGAAATCAAACCTTGGAAGAAGTAGGGCAAACCACCACCTGCTCTAGGCGTGAAAAGTAATTCAAGCGCCTCTTTCCACTGCCACAAATAATGCACACCAACAGCGGACCGATGGTACAGCCAAACACCACCGATACCGCACATAACAAGTAGTACCCAGTCTAGTGTGTTTAATTGCGGTAAAAGGTAGCCTGTGCTGGATTTCGCGGGTGCTGTGCGAGTGGTAGTGTGTTCGCCCAAAAATTTGACTCCGATAAGTTATGGAAAAGTAAAATGGATGATTGGAGAGTATAGGCTCGCGGCGTCCACGAGCCATTTAGATTACTGGCCTTGCGCGACTTGATCTTGCCAATCTAATGTCGAGAACCAGTATTCATAACGTTGTTTTAACCATCCATCTTGGGTTCTTGCTTCAATCCATTTATTGAAAAAGGCCTTTTTATCTTCTTCCCCCAAGCGAACTGCAAAGGCTTCGTTGCCTTGTGATAGTCGCTCAGAGAATGGAAGGAATAGTTTGTCGCTGTGTTTCACTGTCTCATGTTCTGGTTTTGGGCTAGAAGCAATGACCGCGTGGGCGTTACCATTCAGCACCTCTTGGAACGCTTGCACGTCGTCATCAAATTGCAGGATCTTCGCTTTCGGGAAGGTTTCTCTGGCTACTTGAACGGTGAATGCGCCGCGACGAGCCGCAATTTTTACGCGTCGTGAGTCAAAATCCGAAAATTCGCTAAAATCAGAGGCGAGTTCTTTGTTTGCTGCTACTTGAACGCCTGAGTGCGAGTAGGCCTCAGTAAACAACACGCTTTTGGAACGTTCAGGCGTAACCGACATGCCACCGATGATCACGTCGAACTTTTTCGCCAGTAGTGCGGGAATAATGCCATCCCACGCAGTTGGTACGAATTCCACTTTCAAACCTGAATCTTGTGCTAAGCGTTTGGCCACATCGATTTCAAAACCGATTAACTCACCTTGCTTGTTACGCATTGCCCAAGGTACAAATGTTGACATACCAACGCGCAAAGTGCCTCGTTCTTTGATTTGATCTACATTGGGTGTGGCGACATCTTCTTTCGCGATTGTAGGCATAGTGATGGCTAGCCCTAATAATGCAGTAATGGTCGCTTTGAATAACTTCATGTTATCTCCTTATAATTTGCGCCAACTGGCTCCGAGTTTGTGTTCTAGCCATGCAGACAAGCCAGAAAGTGACAGAGTGAGAGCAAGATAAATTGCTGCCACGGTAAACCAAATTTCGAACGGCATCGCCGTCTCTGAGACGATGTTGCGTGCCTGTGTTGTTAGATCAAAAATCGCCATCACGCTTACAATGGAAGAGTTTTTGATCAAAGAAACCACTTCATTGGTTAATGGCGGTAATGTGCGCTGTAAAACCTGAGGAAAAATTACGTCTTTGTAGGTGTAAAACGGTGATAGCCCGAGAGTTTGTGCTGCTTCGAATTGCCCTTTAGGAATACTGTTTAAACCTGCACGGAATATTTCCGCGGTGTAGGCACCTTGGAAAAGGGACAATGCCAAAACGGCGGTGCTGAATCGGTCCAAACCAATCACCGGGCCAAACACGAAGTAGAGTAAATAGATTTGCACCAACAACGGCGTGTTACGTATTACTTCGACATAAGTGGTACCAATAACATTGCCGACTTTCGAATCGCTAAGCCTTAGTAACGCGGTAACCAACCCTAATACTAAGGTAAAAAATAGACTAATAGCCGAGATGTTAAGCGTTACCAATAGCCCATCAATAAGTTCTGCCGGCCACCATTCGCCATCTTCATAAAAAGCGATGTAATCAGGTACGCGCTCCCATTGCCATTGATAGCCCATAGCGTCGGCACCAGAGTCCAACACCCACACAATCGCGATGAAGAGGAGCGTCATTTGCAGTATAGCTTGAAGGACAGGTTTGATTAAGCGAACTATCATCAGTAACTTAAAATTTGGTTCAAAAATGCTTGGGTTCGTGGATGCTGTGGTGTCTCAAATAAGGCGACTGGAGAGTTCATTTCCACGATTTGGCCTTCGTCCATAAATACCACGCGGTTCGCTACTTTTTTGGCAAATCCCATTTCATGTGTGACGCAAATCATCGTCATTCCGCTTTGAGCCAGCTCAACCATGACATCCAACACTTCGTTGATCATTTCCGGATCAAGCGCTGAAGTTGGCTCGTCAAACAGGAGTAAATCCGGTTCCATACACAAGGAGCGGGCAATCGCGACGCGTTGCTGCTGACCGCCAGAAAGCTGGATAGGATACTTACTCGCTTGCTCTTCAATATTGACTCGCTTTAGGTAATGTCTTGCGCGTTTTTCAGCTTCTTGTTTTGATAATTTGTGTGTGCGAATCGGCGCTAAGGTGAGGTTTTCCAGTACAGTCAAATGAGGAAAAAGGTGAAAGTGTTGGAACACCATGCCGATTTTACCGGGCTTGAGAGATTTTGCGTGAGAAGGCTGGTCGAACACATGAAGCTGGCCTTCTTGAATCGATTCAAGATGATTGATGCAACGAATGAGCGTTGATTTTCCGGAACCTGAAGGGCCACACACCACGACGATCTCGCCAGAATGCACGGAGAAGTTGATGTCTTTTAGAGCGTGGTAATCGCCATACCACTTATTTACGTCGCTAAACTCAACGACGGGAGTATTCTCTTTCAAAGGGGCACGCTATAACGGAAAAATATCCTTTTACAATAGCAAGTTGTGCGCGTAATTTCATTAAGAATAAGCTAATGTTTAGGCGATGATTTTAAGACTCTATTCAGATCGCTTACAAGATACATCCATGTTTCTTTAATGTTGGTGTAGTCTAGAGTATGACTAACTCAGTTCAACGAGATACGGATAACGAACAACAATCGCAACAACAGACATAACCATTAGTGTCTGTGCAGAATAGTAGGTCACCATGACAACTTGTCGTGAAAATATTGACCGTCCTCCAAAGCGTTCGAAAGCCAATACGATGCCAGAGATAATAAAGATAAAGCTTCCGAGCACTGCAAAAGAGGAGGATTGTGTTTTCCCACTCAAATAATACTCGATCGAAGCCCAGCACATAGTCATCAGTACCAATATATAACTAGCAACTGGCCGTTTTTCTTTACCGAGATCCGGTCGGAACAACCAGTAGACGCATATACCGAGTCCGAACAAGGCAATTGGGAGCCAAGGTGTAAAATGCCACGCTGACATGATGGCAAAACCATAACTATAGGAGAGATGGGCAGAGCAAAAGAGCACTAATCCTGTAATGAACTTGTCTCTAGGGAGCATTAATAACACGTCACCAAGCAACGAGAGCGATAAGCCAATCAAAATCCAATGCGCATATGGCATTGGGTAAGCCGGGGACTGAATTAAAATACCAAGCATACAGAGCACTGGTAATGGTTTAGAAACGTAAAAGAGCCATTTAGAGCCTTTACGGATACTGATGATATGTATGAATGCTAATACGACAACAACTAGCCACATAAAGTGTTTTCTCGAACAGACAAAATTATGTAGTACATCACTACAACAAATCAAAACTTAATTAACGAGTTAACTCGTTCTTTGATCTCAATTATTTTTATTTGTGTAAAGCTGGACAGTTGTCTCTTTACTAACCAACACGGCCGATTTTTTGTCTGGAGGGAATCGTTGTTTTTAGAAGCCTCCTCGTTTTGAACGTGATGCGGCTTACAAAATAGCATAAAAAAACGGTATTGTGACTGTTAAGTCACAATACCGTTAAACCCTAGGAAGGGCAGTGAAGAATTGTTGCAGTTATGAGACAGCTAACTCTAAGATTTCTCGGCTACGTTCAAGTGTGATCGCCTGGTTTTCACCTAAAACAGTCATGCCGTGTTTGTTTAGTTGATCAATGATGGCATCGATAGCTTGTTCACGGCTCTCACCATAGTTTTCGAGCTTAGTTGCGACATCAAGTTGATGATAAAACGCTTCGATAGATTCGATTGTGCGCTCTGCTAAATCCTCACCTGCTTCAAGACCAAATACGTTGCGACCCATTTGTTCTAACTTAGGGCGCTTAAACTGCATTTGGTTACGAAGTAACGACGGTTGGACAATTGCAAGAGAACGCGCATGATCAACGCCCCATAGAGCGGTTAATTCATGGCCGATCATATGTGTCGCCCAGTCTTGTGGAACGCCACTACCAATTAACCCATTCAATGCTTGGTTAGCAGACCACATTAAGTTTGCGCGCCACATATCGTCGTCTCGTTCCGCAAACTGTTCTCCGAGTGTTTTTAAGGTTTTCAGCAGTGTTTCTGCGTAACCATCTTGAACCATTGCACCGGTAGGAAGCGTCAAGTATTGCTCACATACATGCACCCATGCGTCAACAATGCCGTTGATAAGCTGGCGTTCTGGCAGTGTTTTCATTACATCTGGGTCTAACACGGCAAATTTTGGCTGCACTGCTGGAGACATGAACGGAAGTTTGTCTTGAGTTTCTTTTTTAGTGATAACTGCGCCCATGTTTGACTCTGAGCCTGTTGCTGGCAATGTCAAAATTGCAGCTAGAGGCGTCGCTTCAGTGACTTGGTGCTTACCAATCATGATATCCCAACCATCACCATCATACTTTGATGCCGCTGCTACGTATTTGGAGCCATCGATGACTGAACCACCACCTACCGCTAAAATAAAGTCAACGCCATGCTCTTTTACCATTGCGACTGCTTTATCGAGTGTTTCTTTGGTTGGGTTTGGTTCAACACCTGAAAACTCTAGCCATTCATGTCCCTCAAGAGCTTCTGCTACTTGGTCGTACACGCCATTTTTTTTGATGGAGCCACCACCGTATACCACTAAAACTTTTTGGTCGGATGGGATAGCTTCTTTGATTGCTGCGATTTGTTTTTGACCAAAGAAAATCTTGGTTGGGTTTACATAAGAAAAGTTCATTATTAGCCCTCTTGCTTCCAGTGAAGGAGATTGAATACATGCATATTAGTCCTGATTAACGATGGTTAACAGGTCGATTTCTGCAAATAATTTGCCTATTTCTACAAAATTGATGCTCTTGAGCTAGAAAGTTAAAGTCGAGAGGAAGTATAGTGCTCGAAACGATAATAGAGACCAAACTCGTTGGTCATTGATGGAGCGCTCTAATGCACACTCTCGCAGATATCATGCAGCAATATGTTGAAAAGCAGGGGCTGCATGACCTAGAAGGTATGAAGAAAACAGCGATAGATGGCGTATGGTTTTATCGCAGTAGCAAAGGGAATCATCGCCAGCCGTTTGTCTATCAGTCCGGCATCATCGTCTTGGGTCAAGGGCATAAGAACATTCATATTGGTGATACACCAGTGCAATATGGGCCCGATGATTACCTTGTTGTCGGGGTTCCCATGCCACTAGAGTGCGAAGCGTTTGCGACAAACAATGAGCCTTTACTTGGCATTTCGATAGATATTTCGCCAACGCTTCTTCATAAACTCGTTAAAAAATTAGAGGCTGAGAAATTCAGTAATAAGTGTCTGGATGCTACCCGCTGCGGCCTTAAGTCGGTACGTATGAATGAAGGTATGTTGGATGCGTGCAAGCGGTTAATGAAAGCAATGTGTGACGAGCTTGATGTTATCATGCTTGGCGAGCTGCTTCTTGAGGAAATTGTGTATCGTACTTTGGTGAGCAAAGAGGGGTATGTTTTATTTGACCTAGCACATCAAGAAGGTTCTTACGCGAGGGTCGCTAAAGCACTAAATCGCGTGCATCAAGCGTATCACGAACAGTTGAACGTACAAGCATTGGCTGAAGAAGCCAACATGAGTGTGTCTGCTTTCCATCAAGCATTTCGCAATGTCACGCTTGAATCTCCGCTGCAATATATTAAGAAAGTTCGACTTAACAAAGCGCGCGAATTGATCAAGTTAGAGGGGCGACGTGTTAATGATGCAGCGAGAATGGTTGGGTACACGAGCCCATCACAGTTTAGTCGCGAGTACAAGCGGCATTTTAATGAAACGCCAAGGTCAACAAAGGCTTAGTGATCTTTATTTCAAAATGGCGACTTTTTTTACCTTTTTTATTAATTTGCGAGTGACATATTTATTTAAGTTATAAAATTAGTTACTGGTGCCAAATAATAGGTACGTTGTTGCAATCATTTAGTGGATTGTTGCGAGGCGGTGTGGAAAACTCGTAAATAGATAGTGTGAAATCACCAACTTGTACTTAAGTTATTTTACGTCGAAATAAAAGTATAGATGCGCTTCGTTTAGCGCATTTAGTATTGTTTTAACAATAACTTAAGGAAGAGCGATTATGCACCTTAAAAACGGCAACGCAGTGAAAAACGTGTTCACACTAAGCACACTCACTGCTTCTTGTCTTATGGCCTTCAATAGCTACGCAGCAGTTGACTGTGCCCCTCTAGAAACTTGGCAATCATCAAAAGTTTATAACGGTGGCGACCAAGTTCAGCATGAAGGTAATGCTTATAAAGCGCGTTACTGGACGCAAAACAATAATCCAGCGCAATCTGGTGAGTGGGGCGAGTGGGAAACACTTGGCGCTTGTGATGGCACTGGACCGGTTGATCCACCTCAGAATGAAGTCCCGACGGTTACTCTGACATCGCCTTCTGCGTCGGCTTCTGTGACTGCGGGTGATGTTGTTAACCTAGCTGCAGATGCGGCAGATACTGATGGGACTGTTAGCAAAGTAGAGTTCTTTGTTGATGGTGTATTAGTTGGTCAGGCAACGTCTGCGCCGTATGCTGCATCGTGGACAGCAACTGAAGGACAGCACGAGTTCTCTACCAAGGCCTATGACGATGCAGGTGCCGTTAGTACGGCAAGTGTTGTGACGTTAACTGTGGCATCAGCGCAACCTGGTAACGAAGCGCCGACAGTGGATGTCGCGCTTTCTGCGAGCTCTATTGACCTGGGTGGTTCCGTAACACTGACTGCAAATGCTACGGATGCGGATGGTACCGTTGCTAAAGTTGATTTTTATGTTGCAGGTGTGCTTGCTGGCACTGCTACAACAGCGCCATACACGCTGGATGTAACCCCTTCACAAGCTGGCTCATTAAGTGTTTATGCGAGAGCAACCGATGATGCTGGAGCAACAGCAGATTCTGCAATTGCGACGTTAACAGTAAACGGCGGCGCAGTGACATCTAATTGTCGTCCTGATGGTCTTTATCAAACAACGGGTGTAGATGTTCCTTACTGTTCTATTTATGACGAAGAAGGCCGTGAGAAAATGGGGGCTGATCACCCACGTCGTGTAATCGGCTACTTCACCAGTTGGCGATCAGGTGACGACCCACAATCGACTTACCTTGTTAAAGACATTCCTTGGGAACAACTTACTCACATTAACTACGCGTTTGTGAGCATTGGTTCTGACGGCAAAGTAAACGTTGGCGACGTAAATGATCCTAACAACCCTGCTACAGGTAAAACTTGGCCAGGCGTTGAGGTAGATCCCGCTCTTGGTTTTAAAGGTCATTTTGGTGCACTAGCAACTTACAAGCAAAAACATGATGTTAAAACGCTAATCTCGATTGGTGGTTGGGCTGAAACGGGCGGTCACTTCGATACGAACGGCGATCGTGTAGCTGATGGTGGCTTCTACACCATGACGACGAATGCGGACGGTTCTATTAATCATGCTGGTATTGAGAAGTTCGCAACTTCAGCCGTTGAAATGATGCGTCAGTACAAGTTCGATGGTCTGGATATCGACTATGAATACCCGACGTCAATGGCTGGTGCTGGTAACCCTTACGACAAAGACTTCATGGAACCACGTCGTCAGTATTTATGGGCGTCTTACCAAGAGCTGATGAAAGTATTGCGTGAGAAACTTGATGCGGCATCCGCGCAAGATGGTATTCATTATATGCTGACTATCGCAGCACCATCTTCAGGTTACTTGCTACGTGGGATGGAAACCTTCGATGTAACTAAGTACCTAGACTACGTAAACATCATGTCTTACGACTTGCATGGGGCTTGGAATGATCACGTTGGTCATAACGCGGCTTTATTCGATACAGGTAAAGACTCTGAGCTAGCGCAGTGGAACGTATACGGCACTGCTGCATACGGTGGTATCGGTTACTTGAACACAGACTGGGCTTACCATTACTTCCGTGGCTCTATGCCAGCAGGTCGTATCAACATTGGTGTTCCTTACTACACCCGTGGTTGGCAAGGTGTTACTGGTGGCGACAATGGCCTTTGGGGCCGAGCGGCACTACCAAACCAAGCAGAGTGCCAACCGGGCACAGGTGAAGGTGAGAAGAACAACTGTGGTCACGGCGCTATTGGTATCGACAACATGTGGCATGATACCGACCCTAAAGGAAACGAAATGGGCGCTGGTTCTAACCCAATGTGGCATGCTAAGAACCTAGAAAACGGTATTTGGGGCTCTTACGCAGCTGCTTACGGTCTCGACCCTGTCAACGATCCTTCAGATAAGTTTGTTGGTACTTATACCCGTCATTACGATAGCGTTGCTGTGGCACCTTGGTTGTGGAACGCAGAGAAGAGCGTATTCCTATCTACGGAAGATAAAGCTTCTATCGAGGTGAAAGCCGATTACGTTATCGATAAAGAGATCGGCGGTATCATGTTCTGGGAACTAGCCGGTGACTACAACTGTTACGTACTGGATGCAAATGGTAATCGTACGGCAGTAGATGCCACTGAACAAGCTTGTGCGGCAGGTAATGGTGAATACCACATGGGTAACACTATGACCAAAGCTATCTACGACAAGTTTAAGTCTGCGACGCCTTACGGTAATAAAGTAGCGACTGGTCCAACACCAACTGAAGCAGTAGACATTACTGTTAGTGTTGGCGGCTTCAAAGTTGGCGATCAAAACTACCCAATTAACCCGAAAATCACGTTTACGAACAACACTGGTCAAGCGATCCCTGGCGGTACTGAATTCCAATTCGATATCCCAGCATCTGCGCCGGACAACGCGAAAGACCAATCAGGTGGTGGTTTGAAAGTGATTGCTTCTGGACATACTCGAGCAAACAACATTGGTGGCTTAGATGGCGTAATGCACCGTGTGTCGTTCTCTCTACCAGCATGGAAAGACTTGCCAGCGGGCGGCACTTACGGGCTTGATATGGTTTACTACCTACCAATCTCTGGTCCGGCTAACTACTCAGTGATTTCTGGTGGTAAAGAGTTTGCGTTCAAGTTTGAACAGCCAGATCTACCAATTGGTGATCTCAATGCGGGCACGGGTGGTGGTACCACTGAACCAGGTACGTGTGATACGACAGGTTTAGTGACATACCCAGCTCTGCCACAAACGGATTGGGCAGGTAATCCAAGCCACGCTAACCAAGGTGATAAGATCATCCACAACGGTGTGGTTTACCAAGCGAACTGGTGGACAGCGGCTGAACCGGGTACAGATGGTAGCTGGTCAACGGTATGTAACATCTAATTATTATGGATTATTTGTTATAGCCTAATGTTTACAGGCACTTAAACAAAAGCGCACGATGATTATCGTGCGCTTTTTTGTTGTGATAGTTTGTCGTTTAATCGAATTGGTAACTTTCGGGTATGACGACAATACCTTTGTCTGAGATTTTAAATCGCTTCGCATCTTCAAGTTTGTTGATGCCAATTTGAGTATGTGGCGGAATACGAACATGTTTATCAACTATGCAGTTGACCAACTGACTTCCTTCACCGACTTCTACGTCATCAAAAATGATGGAATCGACTACCGTTGCACTATCTTGAATGCGTACGTTAGAGGAGATTATGGAGTGCTGTACTGAGCCTCCGGAATTGATGACACCGGTAGCAATGATGGAGTTAATAAAAATGCCTTCATTACCCGTGGCCGACGATACAGTACGAGCTGGTGGAAACTGCGGCTCGTAAGTACGAATCGCCCAATTGGACTGATAAAGGTTCATTGGCGGCACAGGTTCTAGTAGATCCATATTCGCTTCATAGAAGGAATCAATGGTACCCACGTCGCGCCAATAGCAATCTTTATCGACGCGCCCTTTACTGCCACAGAATTGATAAGCGTAAACGGATTCGGTATCAATCAGCTTAGGTATGATGTCTTTTCCGAAGTCATGGCTTGATGAATCGAGTTTTGAGTCTTCTTCAAGCGCTTCTTTCAAAACATCCATATCAAAGATATATATTCCCATAGAAACAAGGCTTCTGGTCGCGCTTCCAGGAAGAGTAGGTGGGGTTTCAGGTTTCTCTATAAACGAAGTAACGAGCCCGTTTTCTGCGGTGCCCATTACACCGAATGCTGAAGCATCCTCTACGGGAACATCCATACAGGCAACGGTGAGCTTAGCACCTTTCTCTTTATGCTCTTCAAGCATTGCGGCGTAGTCCATTCGATAGATATGATCGCCGGATAACACAACCACATACTTTGCATCATTTCGCGATAGCAACCACATGTTGTGATAAATCGCATCGGCGGTTCCTTCATACCATGCACCACCTTTGCGCATTTGTGGTGGAACAGCAGTGATGTACTCGCCTAGCTCTGGATTGAATATCGACCAGCCGTCTCGTAAGTGTTTTTGAAGTGAATGAGATTTATATTGGGTTAAAACAAGGATCTTGCGTAAACCCGAATGTAAACAATTGGTTAGTGTGAAATCTATAATTCGATATTTTCCGCCAAAAGGTACGGCTGGCTTGGTTCTGTCATCGGTGAGTGGGCTGAGTCTAGACCCCATCCCTCCTGCTAAAATTACGGCAAGTGCGTCTTCCATAGTATTCCCTTTCCCTTTTCTGACATGCATCAAAACGGTGCTAACCTGAAGGAGGTGGTATGCAACGCAGAGGTTTTGAAAAGCATGTGCTAATGTGCTTATTAGTGAAAAGTCTACTACAAGAATCGAGCCATAGAATATCTCCTTAAAAATCAAGGAGGTTAAAATTTCACTGTAAGACAACTGCACCATATTAGTGAAGCGCTAAATAGCCCGTGCATCAAATTGGCGCAAAATTGTAGAAAGGAGAAGTCAACAAGTATGGATTTACAATGTAAAGTGGCGACAAAACAAGAAGATAAATAGGGTTTTCTAGCTTAATAACTATCGCCAAACAAGGCTTAGGGTTAGCGTCTTAACTCTAAAGGCCTAAAACAGGCGCGTTGATGTAAGGCAGGAGAGCTTTGTATCAACGATTCAAGAGTAGAAGGCCTGAGACAACTCTTTTCACAGTTGTTGAGAGTGAGTGGATAGGTAAGTAGACCACTCACTCAATGAATATGCTCACTTCACTGATAGCGATACGTTATCACTGCACTAAGAGAGACCGACGATATTTCCTTCATCATCAAGATCTAAGTTCATAAATGCGGGTTTATCAGGTAAGCCTGGCATCGTCATCACGGTACCAGATAATGCATAAACGAATCCTGCACCCGCACACAAGCGCAGCTCGCGGATTGGGACGGTAAAACCAGTTGGTGCCCCTTTGACTGCGGAGTCCGTGGTTATAGATAGTGGTGTCTTCGCGATGCAAACCGCTAAGTTGTTAAAGCCTAATTGCTCAAAATGTTTGAGCTGTTCAGTCGCGATAGGAGTCATTTCTATATTGGTTGCTCCATAGCCCGCTTCACATACTGCCATGAGCTTTTCGAGTAATGATTGCTCTTTGTTGTATAACGGACAAAACTCTACAGGCGTGGTACACGCATCAATAACATGTTGAGCTAGTTCCGTTGCGCCTTGTCCGCCTTGCGAAAAAGCGGTGCTGATGGCTACTTTAACTTCGGGATTAAATTGGTGAATCAGATCTTCAAGAGCTTTAAGCTCTTTCACACAATCTTGTGGAAACTGGTTAATGGCAACGACAGCAGGTAAACCGTATTTATGAACGTTATTTATGTGCCATTTTAAATTTTCAAACCCAGCCTCCAATGCTGCTTGGTCCGGATTAAAAATGGAATCTGGAATAGCCATACCTGGTCGTAAATCGTAGTGTCCGGAATTCGCTTTGAGGCCGCGTAATGTTGCTACGATCACTACACAGTCCGGGGCTTTGTTGGCGGCAGCAGCTTTAATGTTACACGCTTTCTCAAATCCCATATCCGAACCAAAACCGGCTTCAGTTACCGTGTAACCTGACAGTTTTAGCGCAATATCGTCCGCGATAATGGATGAATTTCCATGGGCGATGTTTGCAAATGGACCTGCATGGATCAACGTAGGAACACCTTCTAGAGTTTGCATCAGTGTTGGTGCAATCGCCTCTTTTAGTGTTACTGCCATTGCTCCTGCAACTTGTAGATCTTCCGTAGTGACGGGGTTTCCGTTCAAATCGTACGCTACGACAATTTTCCCAATACGTTGACGTAAATCTTTTAAATCTTTGGCTAGTGCAATGATAGCCATTAACTCAGAAGCGGCTGAAATATCGAACCCTTCGTCACGCTCGAAACCATTGATGGTTTTTCCTGCATCATTGAGGCCAATTTTGACTTTACGTAGTGCACGATCATTATGGTCCATCACTCGTTTCCAAGTAATACTTGCCGTGTCGATTTTAAGTGCTCTTAACCCGGTGCGTGATTCAAAGGCATCATAACCCTCGCGTTGCTCATGGAACAAGCGAGCGTCAAGAGCGGCTGAAGCAAGGTTGTGCGCCGCTGTCACTGCGTGAATGTCACCAGTAAGGTGTAAGTTTAACTCTTCCATTGGAGCTACTTGAGAATAACCGCCGCCCGCTGCGCCACCTTTAATACCGAAGACGGGTCCCATCGAAGGTTGCCTTATACATGCAATAACAGATTGATTAAGCTTTGCTAAACCTTGCGCCAGTCCTATCGTCGTAACGGTTTTTCCTTCGCCAAGAGGAGTCGGCGTGATCGCAGTGACGAGTACAAGTTTACCGTCATCATTTGCTTTGAGTCGTTCCAAACATTTTGCGTGGACTTTGGCTTTGTGCTTCCCGTGAGTGTCATACTCTTCGGGCAATAGTCCTACTTTTTCCGCGATAACATCAATAGAAAAAAGTGGTGTGTTTCGGCAAATTTCGATATCTGACTGCATGGAGAATCCCCAAAGTGGCACACGGGTAGCGTTGAAAAACTACCTGAGTTATAACGAGTATTATTGTGAGGCAAAGGTCTGCTTGGTGATGGTACTGTTTCGGTTAGGCTTGTAAAGAGTTTACTGCTTCGTATTGTGCGACATACTAACGAAATCTACTCGTTATAGTGCTAGATAAAAACAAAAAGGCCACCAAATGGTGACCTTGATATATTTTTAGCTTTAAAGCTGTCGTTTTAACGATCCCAATAAGTCTCTTCTAAGCTATCTTCTCGTTCAGGAAGCGCTCGCGATAGGCGAGGAGAGTGCTGCGTCAACACTTCATAGCTTACTCGGTTTGCGTATTTACAGATCTGAGAAAGCGAGGAGTAGGTTAAGCATCGTACTTCGTGCTTTTCTGAGTTAGGCACTTCTTTTTGGTGGAAAGAGTTTGCTGCCATGTCATGCAGTAAGGCTGAAAGGGCTGCATCACCTGCACCATTAGTGTTCTTAATCTCTAATGGTCCACCAAGGTAAGGGCCGATGTGAGAGTAGACCTTCATTGGGTTTTGACAGTCTTCTTTACGCATCGCACGACTAAACTCGTACTGGTTAAAGGCTTCGAGGGAGCTTTCAAGGATGTCGTGTGTGGTTTCTCGTTTTACTTTCTCGTCGGTGTAACCAGCCATGTACAGACCATTTGGTCCTGCCGTACACAGTACGAGATCAACCCATTCAAGTGCTTTATCAGCAGCAGCTAGCGGCTCTGTTTCACCTGTTAGCGCCGCACCTTCTTCTTCATTCATAGCGACAACAGAAATGTTTTCGCGAATGTATTCTTGCCACCACTGTGCGTTACCTTCGATAACGTACTTTGTCCCTAACGTAAGTACAACAGGGACATCGTGCTTCTTAGCAAAGTCGATCGCTCTTTGTACCGCTTTAGGCATTGGATCTTCTTCTTTACCACGCATTAGGTAAGAAGAAACAACCAGGGCTGATGCTTTCTCAAAGATCTCTTCAGGAATGCTTTCCGGAAGTAGTTGATTCATATGACCTTCGTTGATAGCAAATGTACGCTCACCGTCTTGAGAAATTAGGGTGTAGCAGCGACCAATAGGGCCATCTACCGTTTGTAAATGGTTAAGGTTCATGCGTGAAGACGTACGGCAAAGGTAGCGGTAAGCAAAAGAACCGACTTGAATGTTCTTAGACATCACACCGAGCAAAACGGATTTGCTATCGGCTAAAACTGAGTAGTTGTGAAGAGTATTGCCAATCGTGTCACCTGGGTATTGGTGTGTGATCAGGCCTTGCTCAACCAGTTCTTCGTAAAGTGCATCTGCTTTGCTTTCTTCAAGAACGAGCGAATGTCCTTTACTCAGGTTGTATTTCTCTAAAAACGCGTCATCTACACGTGCTTCGATATCTACAATGGTTTGACCGACACCAACAATAGTTGGGCGATATAGCTTAGGTGCCTGTCGGATTTGGTTTACTAATGGATCTCGAGCGTGAGTTGGGAAGTAGTGTTTAGATTTACGCTGACCAGGAAACTTCATGCTTGTTCTTGAGTGAGAAAAAAAAGAGGCGGGATTGTATCACAAAAAAATGAAAATCGTGGCGATTTATTACAAAGAAGTCTGCTCGCTGAAAAAATCAGCGAGCTGAGTAAATAGCAACCAAAGCAGCTGCAATTTATGACGCTTGTCGTATTGCAATGGGTTGTTTTTTAAACTTGTTGCTCAGCAGCGCCCGGAAAGAGCCTGCTCCGCGCTAACTAAATTTACCCGCGTTACTTTTTCACTTCAGTTGGCTCAACGTAAGCCTTGGTACCCCAAAGTGGGACTGTCGAAAGGCTATGCTTAAAACTACCATCGGTCTCTTTTGTTGTATAAGACAAGTAGAGTAAGGTTTGGTTATCGGCATCATAAATACGGCGAACCTTCATTGTTTTGAAGAAAATGCTTTTTGACTTCTTAAATACAATTTCACCGGACTTACTCTTATCTATTTTTGCAATCATTTCCGGTGTGATTTCGCCAGTCTGACGACATGATATTGAGCTATCACTTGGATCTGCTAAGCTGAAATCCGCTTCGATAGAGGCGATGTGACATGTGACACCTGTTACCACCTCGTCTTTCAACTCACCGACTTTGATGTCTTTCAAAGTAAACCAACCGAGCCCCACGTCAGCAACATCGTTATCTGAACAACCAACTAGAGTAGTAGCAAGCAATGCACTTAACAGCATCTTTTTCATTATTTTTGTCCTTAACTAGGAAAGATATTGATGAAATCTATCAGAGGTTTGCACCTAAAACAAAATTTAGCCACGGAAAGGTCTATGTGCGCTAGGTTTGTTGCGGGCTTCATGCTAATGTACTGCTCTAAACGAAGGTATCAAGATGAATGAACAACAGTTAGCCAGTATCGAGCGTAAAAATACATGGCTGTATGATCTGGTCGAAGTTGAATTTCCGACACCAGAGAGTTTGAAAGGGCGCGATGTCTATTTCAAAACGCTAGAAAAAGCAACGTATCAAGTAGTCGACAAAGACACACTACTGGAAAGTGACTCTGAATTTAACCCCGACGATATTTTTCTGGTCGATTTTCATCGACTGACCATTATGTTCTCTATCTTGCAATCTCAGCGCTGGGAACAGCAGTATGATAAAGATATGATCATTGAATATCTGACACAGATTATCCTCACGCCAGATTTTGAATTATATGTTGGTTTTAAATCTGGAGTCCCAATTGGTGCTGCTATTGTTAGCCATCTCGAAGGAAATACACTCATCTCTGATGTTGCTGTTTCTGAATCAAAATACAAAAGCTCGTTTGTGGCTGATCTGGCTAAAAGACTAAGCACCGAGCAAAAACTGTTAGACTCAGTGGTTATCGAAAACTAACTTACACATCAATGTGCATAAAAAGTAAAGCAAGATGACGTTGGGTGATCTTGCTTAGAAAAACTGTAATTGCTCCCTTCTATTTCCATGAAATGCCAAGCTCGTCGTTTCAACAATCCCAAACTCAAATAAGATTAATCCAAACATTCTTAAAATCGCTTGGGCTTGAGCCTTTAAGACGTCTGGAGATGGCTATGGCAATTACCAATATTAAGTGCGTGATATTTGACTGTGATGGTACGTTGGTCGACAGCGAAAGACTGTGTTGCCAAGCGCTCGTCAATGTATTTAACCAGCATGGGGCTGAGTTAACAATGGAAGAGTGCGTTTCTCACTTTAAAGGAGGAAAGCTCGCTGACATCCTTTTAGATACTAAAGAATTGAAAGATATCAAAGTTCCAATTGATGTTTTAGAGCCGCAATACCGAGAAGAAGTCCAGTCTCTTTTTGTGCGTCACTTACAGCCAATGGATGGCGCAAAACGACTAATTCAGTTTTTGGATTCGCATAATATAGAATATTGTGTGGCGTCTAATGGACCTAAAGATAAAATTGAATACGCTTTGGAGTTAACCGGTTTACTCGATGCTTTCCGAGGCAAAGTGTTCTCGGCATTCGATGCGAATAGTTGGAAACCTGAGCCCGATTTAATCATGTACAGTGCTATGAGCATGGGCTTTTTACCAAGTGATTGTCTTTATATTGATGACACGCCTAAAGGAGTCGAGGCGGGACTAAACGCCGGTATCAAAACGGTGCAGTTATTTAATGGTGAAGCTATCAATCGTGTTGATGACGAGCGTGTAATTCGCATCCATCATTTAGATGAATTAAAAGAGCAGCTGTGTGGCTGCTCTGTTTGACCTATTAATGGCAAACCGGACTCAAGCTGTGGATGTGCTTAAGTTTAGACTGTAGGTAAGGCGTTTGATGTAGACATTGGATAGACGAGAAGTTTTTTGTATGAAATCCGCAAGCAGCGCATGTGAATTTCTCGCCATCCGATGAAATGAGATATTCATCTCCTTGGCAGAGTGGGCAGTTCAGGTTCTCTATGTCTTTTGTGTCTTTGTAATTATTCATATTGTTTTCCAGCAGCAAATTGGAATTGGCAAGATCAAGCATAGCGGAACGCTTTGTTTAAGAACATTATTTCATCCGGTACAGCGAGAACTTGAGATTCACTTCAAATATCCACTTGGATGTCTTAGAAAATATCGAAGGTAATAGTTGAACACGGTTTAAAGAAAAGGGCTCCTTAAGGAGCCCTTGTTGATCATAAGTTCCACAATGTTATGCGGTGCGGTAGCGTTGTAATATCTCACCAAGAGAAACAGAGGCTTGCGTGAGATTAGCGACGCCAGCGGTAGATTGCTCCGCCACTTCTCTGATTGTGCTTGATTGACTACGAATTTCTGAAAGTTCCGATGCAATATCGTTAGCCACTGCGCTTTGTTCTTCAGCAGATGTGGAAATCTGAATGCTCATGTCCATTAATGAGCGTGCTGACTCGGCAATAGAGGTAACATCATGGCCGATTTCATCAATAAGCTGGCTGCTGGTTTGAGCTTGCTGAACGGTTCGGTTGGTGATTGAAGCAATGTTCTGGCTCTCAATTTGAAGCTTCTCAATCATGGCTTGGATCTCTACTGTTGCCTGTTGAGTTCTGCTTGCTAATGTACGTACTTCATCGGCAACCACTGCAAATCCACGACCTTGTTCACCAGCACGGGCTGCTTCGATTGCTGCGTTTAGTGCCAACAGATTAGTTTGTTCTGAAATGGCGTTAATCGTTGTGATCACGTCATTAATCTGCGTCGTATTCTCGTTTAAATTGGTTACTGACGTAGAGGCTTGTTCAATATAGCTAGATAACGTCTCTATCTCGCCAATCACGTTTTGTACACGGCTTCTGCTTAGTTCGATCTTCTGGGCATCTTGGTCTGACTGCGTCGTTGCTTGTTGAGAAATACTTGATACCTCCTTTGCAGAGGCTGTCATTTCTTCCATTGCTGTCGCGACTGAATCAAGCGTTTGATATTGATGAGATATCTGGTTTTCACTCAACTGCATATCTTTTTCGAATGCAGAAGATGTCTCGCTCAACATCGTTGCATTATTTTTAACACTATTAACCAGTTCACTTAAGGTATCCATAGACTTGTCTAGCGCACAGCCGATGGTACCGAATTCATCTCGACCTGGATGGAAACCAAGACGAGAGGTTAAGTCACCGTCACCAATTTTTTCGGTTGTTGTATATAAAACCCACAGAGCTCCTCCGATAAACGTTGCCACCCAGTAAGAGAATAGGGCAAAAGGAATAACCCATAAGAAGCTGAGTAATAGTGACGATAGAGCTGATGATTTTACCGATTCGTATTGTGTGGACACATTTTGAGTCAGCTTAATCACTTCTCCAGAATGCAACTTGGCATAAGCGGTCACAGACCCATCGACAAAAGAACTCTCGCTTACGCGGTTCGATTTCGATACGCCGTCAATTTCTGTAGCGCGGTTTGATTGAGCATCAACGATACCAGAAAGCTTCGCTTCGCTCGCCGAGATGGCTTGCTGCTCAAATTGTTGTATTTCATTGAAGTAGCGGCTTCCAGCCACTGAAGTGAGGGCTACTAAAAATAGTAGGAATATAACCCACATTTTGTCGTTGATAGACATCTTGATAAACAGCCTGTCTATCGTTCTAAACTCAACTTCTCTCATTTAAAGCTCCATTAGAGATAAAAGATATTGACCAAATCTATTGCTATATCGAAACAAAATATGCGAAGTTAATCAGCAAAATATGTAACGAATACTAAATTTAGTTTAAGAAATGAGATCTAAGGACGCCTATAACAGTATGTTATATCTTTAAATTGACATGAATGTTGATAAAAGAGTCATTTCTCTAAAGTGTTAAGCGGATATGAAATCTAATTGCAATCGTTTACTTTTGATTATGCTCATAGGTTTTTAAATCTTTACTTCTCGCTGTCATGAATGTGTCATATAAAGACTATAAAAAGGAGTTGCTGATGTGGATATGGCAAGAGTCAGGCCGTCAGCAAGTAAAAGCAAGAGAGCTTAAAATAAAGGAGGTCACAATGAGCGACCAATACCAAAACGATGAGAGCCTAGAGCTGCTAGATGCGCTTGAAATTGGCATTATCTTGTCGGAATACGTTGGCTCAGACAACGAAGCCGAATAGCGGAACACTCTCATCTCGTCGTAATTGACGTTATACTAGGTTCATGTCACACCAAGCCCTAGAGGCCAAAACTGGCGTCGAATGAACTTTCTAGCCCACCTGCATATCGCAGATCACAGTAACAGCCATTTATTGGGAAACTTGCTTGGAGACTTCGTAAAAGGAGATCCAAGCAAGCTGTATGATCGCGATATCTCAAATGGCATCAGATTACATAGATTTGTTGACCGTATTACTGACCATCATCCAATCGTCAACGAATGTAAGCCTCATTTCACTGGTATTGCGAGACGTTTTGCACCTATCGCTTTGGATATGTTTTGGGATCATTGCCTCGCAAAACACTGGAACGACTTTCATTCCGTGCCTCTCGAACACTTCGTCCAAACGGCATACGAGCGAGTAAACCGAGAGGTTCATGAACATTTGCCGCCACGTTTTTTGGTGCTCCACAGCAGAATGTGGCATGGCCGATGGCTTCAATCCTATCAAGATCTAGACAATATAGAATTTGCACTACATCGGATGTCGCAAAGAAGCCCTAGAATGGCAGACTTAACCACAACATTTAAAGTGATTGAAAGTGATTACACCGAATTAGAAGAGAAGTTCTCGTCACTTTATCGAGATGTTTTGCGCCAGTCGTATGATTTTCAGCAACAGCTTAATGACTCAACTCAATGAGATAGAAAAGTAGTATGGCTTTAGGGGCTCTGGTAAACTCTGCGCTCCAAAAATAATGAGGTTACACATGTCTGTTAATTTTGCTGATTTAGGCATCGAACAAAAGCTAATCGAGACGCTAGGCAATCTAAATATCGTGACGCCAACACCAGTGCAAGAAAAGTCAATTCCACACGTCCTTGCAGGAAAAAACTTACTTGCTGCTGCACAAACTGGTACGGGAAAAACGGCTGCGTTTGGTTTACCTATCATACAAACCGTTCAGCAAAAGAAACTTAACGGCACACCTCAAGCATTGATTTTGGTTCCAACACGCGAGCTTGCACAGCAGGTATTTGATAATTTGAATCAGTACTCGGCAGAAACAGAACTTCGCATTGTGTGTGTTTATGGTGGTACAAGCATTGGCGTACAAAAGAGAAAGTTAGAAGAGGGCGCTGATATTTTGATTGCCACGCCAGGCCGCCTTTTGGATCACCTGTTTAATGGTAACGTAAACATCTCTAAAACCGGTATGCTCGTGTTAGACGAAGCCGACCGTATGTTAGATATGGGATTTTGGCCTGACTTGCAGCGCATCTTCCGACGTTTGCCTGCTGAGAAACAGATCCTATTGTTCTCTGCGACATTTGAGAAGCGAATCAAAACTATTGCGTATAAACTCATGGAATCGCCAGTTGAAGTCGAAGTTTCACCAGCAAATACGACTGCTGAAACGGTAACACAAATGGTTTATCCAGCGGATAAAAAACGGAAACGTGAATTGCTAGCGTACTTAATTGGCTCGCGGAATTGGCAGCAAGTGCTTGTATTTACAAAAACGAAGCAAGGCAGTGATGAGTTAGCGAAAGAGCTCAAGTTAGATGGCATCAAAGCGGTTTCTATCAACGGCGATAAATCACAAGGTGCCCGCCAAAGAGCTTTGGATGAATTTAAACAAGGTAAGGTACGTGCTTTGATTGCAACCGATGTGGCAGCACGAGGGTTAGACATTCAAGAGCTAGAACAAGTCGTGAACTTTGATATGCCATTCAAAGCAGAAGATTATGTCCATCGAATTGGCCGCACTGGAAGAGCAGGAAAGTCAGGTTTGGCGGTTTCTCTGATGAGTAGAGATGAGGAGTACTTGTTGCAAGCTATCGAGAACCTGCTTGATCAACGCTTACCCCAAGAATGGCTGGCAGGTTTCGAACCAAGTCTTGTAGAAGAAGTTGAGCCTGAACAAAATGGGGGTGGGCGTCGTCGTAGTCGTTCATCTGAGAAGCGTAAGCTAAAAGCAAAATTGGCGATTCATAAAAATCGTGGTAAATCACGTAGCTCTCGCTAAACCGCGCAAACTTTTGTTCTTACATAGTCAGGCTGTTTTTGCCTCTTCATAGACGTCTAACGTTTGGGGGATAGCAAGTAGGTACCCTTGATACATATCGAAACCGAGCTTTTTCATTAAGCGAAGTTGATGCTCGGTTTCAATTCCTTCGATAACGGTTTTAGAGCATAACGCTTTTGCGAGTGATAATGCATCGTTAAGCGCTTTAAAATCACCGTTTTCATACCTTAGCAATAAAGAGCGATCCATCTTGATTATATCTGGGCAAACGCTTCTCACTCGCTCAGTTGTCGATGCATTGACGCCATAATCGTCGATCGCCAATTTAAACCCGCCTTGGCTTAATTCACGAGCTGCTTGCGACAAAGAGAGTTCATCCTCCACCTTCAATTCAAGTAACTCCATGACGATTTGTTCATTCATCAAATGCGATTCATAAATGGTTTGTTTTAGCAGTCGGTTATACGTGATGTCTTTGACTAGTATCTCTGCCGCTACCGGTAATACATTGAGAAACAATTGTTTTGTGTGAAAGCGAGACTGAGAGAAATTTTTGATATGGATTAGGCGACTTAAGCGTTCAACATTGAGCAAATCTTGAGTGGGAGTCGCTTTGGATTGGAAAAACTGATCTGGCCTAACCATGTTGCCATTGGCATTGCTAATTCTTACCAGTGCTTCAAGGCCAACGATGGAAATATCGTTCTTATATATGGGTTGAAAGACACTGCGGAGAGTGAAGTTCGCGTATTTCGCAATATACTGCCCGTCGGCTTGTTTCCGGATGCAACTAAGTAGTTGCGAGATGCTCATCATTGTTACCACAACCTAAATCAATGTCTCAACATCAGCGTTATCGCGCTAATTTTTCTATTTCATTGGCAATGAATCTAAGTGTGCTCATTAACTCAAGCAAGAACGATGGTAATGGATGGGTAGGTTTGTCGAGTGACATCAAACAAATTGATGAAATAATTGATAATCTCAGCACTTCAATTTGATGCTACCATTGCAGTACGGCATACAACTGCAAATATTTTCTGACTAACTGCTGTTTGTTCGAACGCCGTAAAGGATGCCCAAACTTAATGTAACAAGGGCTAATACCGAATCGAGTGTCCAACGATTGTGTGAGTTGCGACTCGCTGGTGTACAGTGTGATTCCTTGTTCTGTGTATTCGTTGATCTGATCGGGTAGTTCACCCATCCACCAATGAAGCAATTCTCGGCTCGTTTTGCTGCGACTTATCCAATGATCGCAAACCAAAAAGAGTAGGTCATTAGGCTGTAAGGCATAGCCATATTCACTCTGCCATTCCGTAATTGATGAGAGTAAGTTTTCCCGGCAAGATTTTCCGGCACTGACCATATGGTGACTCAGAACCCAGACAGTGCCAATGTCGGATGAAATTCGATAGTGATGGGGAAGGTCTGGAGAATCCAACATTTCGATTGGCTTTATCACGCAGTTGTATCCAAAGTGACAAAAAGTATGTTCCATCCTTCTTGAAAACGCGAGACCAAGATGATGCTCACTCATGCCTTGGTTATGCACCGCAGGGTAATGCTTTTCACACAGCTTAAGACAGTCGTCTTGAAAATCATTAACACTTTGAATAACTAGGTCGAGTAGCAAAGAATATCCCTTAATAATTAAAAAACGAACTGCAAAAGGTTAGCATAGTCTTTTGAGAATAGACTAATTTACTTCGGCAACTTCTTGATCTAAACACCAAATTTCTCACAAATGACCGTGTCTAATCTTTAATAGAGCAACACGAAAGAAGCAGAAGTTGAACAAAAATTTGAAAGGGAAAAAATGATAAAGCTAGAACGCGCACAAAAAGAGGCGTTGGCCACCGCCATTCAAGATTACATGCAAGACGAGCTAGATGTTGAAATTGGCCAGTTCGATAGTGAGTTTCTAATTGATTTTATTACAGAAAAACTAGGACCAATTTATTATAACAAGGGTGTTGAAGATGCTAAGTTACTGGTTGAACGCAGAATGTTAGAAGTTTCCGAAGAGCTGTATGAGATAGAACAAGAAATTAAGCTGTAAGTTTCAGTTTTACAAACGATTTAAAGTTCCTTCAAAAAATTCGAACAACTTGATAGATACGGCACCATTGGCTGGATGTAAATGATGGTAAATAATCTGTTTCATATGACGTAAATAGGTTAATGTAGTGTTTCTTGCTCAGCATTAACTTAGGAATATATCTAGGAACTTGAGATGGATACACTGGTAAAGAATTACAACCTTACTGCACGCGTGATGCATTGGTTATCAGCGCTGTGCATTATTGGTCTATTTGCAGTGGGTTTGTGGATGGTCGACCTTAGCTATTACAGCGAATGGTATCGAACTGCGCCGCATTACCATCGCTCTGTCGGTATTTTACTCGCTATTTTAACTTTGGCACGCATCGTATGGAAACATGTGACGGCGTCACCAAAGGTAGAAGGCAAACGTTACGAAGTGCTTGCTGCTAAAGCAGCGCATGGTGTCATGTACCTACTATTGGTCACCATCTTTGTTTCAGGTTACCTCATTTCAACGTCTGATGGACGCGGCATCGAAGTGTTTAATTGGTTCACCGTGCCAGGAGCGGGAGAGTTATTCCCAGGCCAATCAGATATTGCAGGTGAGATTCACTTCTATGCAGCTTGGGCAGTCATCCTGATTGCAGGTTTACATGCTATTGCTGCACTAAAACACCACTTTATCGATAAAGACAACACATTAAGAAAAATGTTAGGAGCTTCAAAATGAAAAAGTCACTTTTCGCTACAGGATTAGCTATCGCTATGGCACTGCCATTTGGTGCGCAAGCTGCAGATTATGTCATCGATACCAAAGGTGCTCACGCTTCAATCAACTTTAAAGTTAGCCACTTGGGTTACAGTTTCATCAAAGGTCGTTTCAATACATTTTCTGGTGACTTTTCTTTTGATGAAAACAACATTGCTGACTCAAAAGTAAATGTTGTTGTTGATACAACCAGCCTAGATTCAAACCATGCTGAACGTGACAAACACATTCGTAGTGGTGACTTCATCGATGCTGGTAAATACAGTGAAGCAACCTTTACGAGCACAAAAGTGGTTGATAAAGGCAATGGCAAACTAGATGTAACTGGTGATCTAACGCTACACGGTGTTACTAAGCCTATTACTATTGAGGCTGAATTCGTTGGTGCTGGCAGTGACCCATGGGGAGGCGAGCGCGCTGGCTTTGTTGGCAACACTCGCCTAGAGCTTGCTGACTTTGACATCCCAGTAATGGGTGCTTCAAGCTACGTCGATATGGAACTTCATATCGAAGGTATTAAGAAGTAATTAGTTCCTTTTAGATACACTAAAAGCGCTCTTCACTTGAAGAGCGCTTTTTTATTATCTTAATCACATCACTAACATCGATAAACCAGTCAGTGATAGCGATTGAAAGCCAATAGACGTTGTAAATGTTTAGCGAATTACGCTGTTTCTAACTCACTTTTTTCCACTAGGTTTAAACGCTCACCAAAAATCGGGCGTAGTGCTTTTAATACTTCAGTACGAGTAACCACCCCGACCATCTGCCCATTTTCAAGCACAGGAAGCACTTGTGGCTTACTTACTTTGATACTTTTAGCGCGTTCTTCGAGAGACAAAGACGTCAAGCGAGTGGCAACACCCATACTGCTTGCTGGGTACAACTGCTCTTTATCGATACATAGGAACTCCACAACATCAACGAGGCGATCATCAGCGTCAATTGCGACCACATCTCTGCTCATGATGTCGACAACTTTTTGTTCTTTCACCGGAATATAGTCTTCACACCATAGTTCTACAATTACATCGTGAGCAGAGAAAAAGCCAACTAGGCGATCATGTACATCGACCACAGCTGCGCTCGTTACGTGATTATCAAGTAACACATCCAGCGCGGCTGCAATTGGCGTTTCTGCACGAATGGTGATTGGTTTTGGGTTCATAATGTCTTTAACAAAAGAGGCATTTTTCATGGTGAAATCCTTAACTGACGACAGTGTTGTAGTTGTAGTGATAGAAGAAATATTCGCTGCTTTTAGTTCTGGTCGGCGAAAAATACACCAGTTTGAAAGGCCAACTAATACCGCTCCGCCGACAATGTTGCCAAGCGTGACAGGAATTAAGTTAGCGGTAATAAAGTGGCTAATGTTTAGGTCTGTGTATTGTGACGCGGGCACACCGACAGATGCCCAAAAAGATTCAGGTGCAAAATTCGCGATAACAATACCAAGTGGAACCATAAACATGTTCGCAACACAGTGCTCAAAACCGCTGCTGACAAACATTGCCACAGGCAAAATTGTCATTGCTGCTTTTGTCATTGCATTTGCAGAACTAAATGTCAGCCAAATCGCTAGGCAGACCAACAGGTTACAGAGAATACCGAGTGCAAACGCTTGAATGAGAGTGTGGTGAAGTTTGTGTTGTGCGATGTTAAGCGCATTTAATCCCCATTGACCGCCATCCATCTGATAAAGACCAGCAGCAGTAACCAGCGCAAGTAGGAACATCGCACCAATAAAGTTACCAACGTAAACTTTGCCCCAGATCGAAAGCATCTTACCGAACGAGATTTGCTTATTGGCCCAAGAAATACTGGATAGGACGGAGCTGGTAAATAATTCACCACCGCAGATCACTATGAGGATCAATCCCATGCTAAATGCGAGTCCACCAGCTAGGCGGCTCAAGCCCCAACCCGCGCCCGTACTGCCGGTGGTCACCGTGATGTAAAACAAGAATGCTAACCCGATGAACGCGCCGGCCATAATGGCGAGGCTTAATGTCATACTGCTGGTTTTGTTTGCCTTACTTAACGCAAATTTTTCCGCTTCAACCATCATCTCTTTTGGAGAAAAATACTGGTGATTTTGAGAACTGGTCACCGCCATATTGACTCCTTAATTTGTAATCGCATAAAAAATCCTTGGTTATTAACTCAAAAATGAAATTGTTGTTTTTATTAAGAGCCTCAATGACTTCGGTTTCAAAACCATTGAGGCTTGCGGTGTTCCCGAACCGCGTACTCAGAATAGGGAGAACGGTTAGTAAGGTAAAATTGATAATATTTAGAAACCTCATCAAATTAATTGATAACTTTACGGGGCCAGGTAAAATGAACTCTATTGCTTATTGGGGCATGCTTTAACAATTGTGGGGATTGGGAAATACCCACTAATAATGGAGGACACTTTGCGCTACTCACTTAAGCAATTAGCGGTTTTTGACGCAGTTGCAGATACCGGCAGTGTAAGCCAAGCCGCAGAAAAATTGGCTTTGACACAATCAGCGACGAGTATGTCGCTTGCGCAATTAGAGAAGATGCTTGGCAGGCCGTTGTTTGAGAGGCAAGGCAAGCAAATGGCGTTAACCCATTGGGGGATGTGGTTACGACCAAAAGCAAAACGCTTGCTACAAGATGCATTGCAGATTGAAATGGGCTTCTATGAGCAACATTTATTGAGTGGTGAGATTCGTATGGGAGCGAGTCAAACCCCAGCAGAGCACTTAGTTCCCGACCTTATCAGTATCATTGATAATGACTTTCCAGAAATGCGTATTTCTCTCGGTGTACAAAGTACGAAAGGAGTGATTGATGGGGTATTAGATTACAAGTATGACTTAGGGATTATTGAAGGGCGCTGTGATGATAACCGTTTACACCAAGAAGTATGGTGTCGTGATCATCTTACTGTTGTCGCAGCTTCTCATCATCCTTTTGCGCGTAATCAGTCTGTTAGCCTTGCGCAGTTAGAGCAAGCGAAGTGGGTACTAAGAGAGCATGGCTCTGGCACACGAAAAACATTTGATAGTTCTATTCACCACCTTATTGAAGATTTGGATGTGTGGCGCGAGTACGAACACGTTCCGGTGTTACGTAGTTTAGTTGCTAATGGCCAGTACCTTACTTGCTTACCGTATTTAGATGTAGAGCGATATATAGAAGCAGGTCACCTTGTGGCATTAAATGTACCTGAGTTAAAAATGGAAAGGACACTTTCATTTATATGGCGTTCAGATATGGCAGAAAACCCATTAGTCGACTGCATTAAAAGAGAGGGACTGCGAATGATGAAAGGGAAGCCTTCAGTTCTTTAAAGGTTGATTAAATATGCCTACGAGATGAGTTGGTTTATTCCCTAAATCTGTTGATTTATCGGTTGCGTCAAACTTTTAATGTAAATTGTGAAAATAATAATATCTTATTGTGATCAATATCACCGATAAGCTGAGCTGATGTATCTAACATGTGTCCTTGATTTCAATGTATGAAGGCAGTTATTGAACCATATAGGTACGATAATAGCCGAGTAGGTATGACTACCATGACGACACTTTTAGCTATTTCTATCACTACTGGAATTTTATCTGGCGTATGGGGTTGGATCGCCATCTCTTTAGGTTTGCTTTCTTGGGCTGGTTTTTTAGGTTGCACGAGCTACTTTGCAGCGCCAACGAGCGGATTGAAAGGACTAGGCATCAGCTTAATCACCAATATGACAGGCGTATTCTGGGCAATGGTAATTATTCACGGTTCCACTTACGTGGGGTTGGAAATTATTGGCTATGTGATTACCGCTATTGTGGCATTCTTCATGTGTATTCAAGCTAAACAGTCTTGGCTCGCGTACATCCCTGGTACTTTTATTGGTTCATGCGCAACATTTGCGGCTGACGGAAACTGGCAACTTGTCATTCCATCGTTGTTGCTAGGTGGTGTGTTTGGCTATCTAATGAAAGCGACAGGGCTATGGTTGCATACGAAATCAACCGCTACTTCTTCTTCGCTTGCTGAGCAAGCACAGTAGTGAACCCCCGATCTTATTGGTATCCACTGTGTATTGAGTTTTATCCCTCTCAATACCCTTAATCAAAATTAATGATATTTGATACAAGCACACCAAATTGGTGTGCTTTTTTTGTATTACAAGACAATACGCTAAGTGTAAAATACGCCTAACTCATGTATTGCCGTTGGCCATGGTAACAACGCGTTTAAGTGTCCAGCGCAGAAGAACAGGAATACACTCCATGCCTTTCTCTTCACAATGAGAAACAATAGCCAAAGCTAAGTCCGGTTTTGCATGTTTTTTCAAAACACGATTTACGACTTTTTTAGCAGGGATAGGGTGGTCATGAGGAACTTTGATTATGTCCTTAAAGAAAAGTTCAAACCCATTGTTGTACAGAAAGTGCTCGATGTCTCGGTCGGGTAATTCCGTAAGTCGATGCCTTTCCTGATCATGGTCGAGCTGTGCTCGTACTGCATGCGCGTACTTTTTCCCTGCTGGGTCGCCATCGGTAACGACATGCCAATCAATACCAAACTCTTTTGCTACTTTGATGAGTGATTTTAGACCTGATTGAGCAAACTCAACGATTTGAACCCCTTCGGCAGCCAAGTCATACCCGCATTGACGAGCCAGTTCATGAAAAAGCCAAACTTCGGTTTCGCCCTCAACAAGTAACCAGCACCGCGCAAATAATGCTCCTGAACGATGAAAACGAATATGGAAACCAATTCGGCGCAACTCATCTCGACCAAACTTTGTTGAGTTTAAACTCTTAGCGATGGTTCTGTCTGATAGCCGAATTAAACGTCGAATTGAATACAGTGGAACAGAACCGAGTAACGTGCCACTGTTGGTGGTTAATATCTTTTGCATTGGCAACAATTGCAATAAGGACCACGCTCTCGCTAGATGAGTTGGATGCAGTCGACCTTCTGGATCTTCAATGATCAGTATTGGTCTCGCACAGCGCCTTAAATCGGTGGGGCCTTTAGCTTGAAGATAGGCATTGAGTAACCCCATTAAGAGCAAGCGGCTTTGTTTGTCATTGGTTTCTTTCAAGAACTGACTCAAACCTTTATCAGAGGAAGGGCTTGTATAGAAAAGACCATCACGAGGTTTGCGTGGGTTACCTTTACTGACACTTCTGAATGCAAAATAGTGTTCAACAAGCGTTTGCATTGAGTCGAGGCTACTACGAATCTCACCTTTATTCACATGGCCAGGCATAGCCAATAAGCGTCGACAGGTGTTGTTGATTCGTTTTTCAATCCGAGCATTTTTACCATCGCCGTTGACATGGTTTAAATCTGGGAAGCGTCGGGAGTCGCGTAGTCGGATTACAGGGTGAAGTGTCATTAACTCAATAGCGAGTTTCTCTGAGTGGTGAAGTTTTTTGGGTTTGCCGTTATGATCCAAAAACGCGTACTCTGTATTAATGCCGTGCTCATCGCGAGACGCACTAATACGATAGTAAATGACTTGCTCACCATCTTCGTTGGTGCACCATGTAGGCTTTATGCGTCTGTAGCGTCCCGCTTTTACTTCGTTTTTATCCTGTGCTTTAAAACAAACAATGATCTGTAAGTGTTGTGTTTGTGGATGAGAAATTGAGTAGTCAACGTGAAAATCTTTCAGTTTGAATTGATACAATGAGCCATTGGCAGGTAATGCGATGGAAAGGGCATCGAGTAATGATGATTTGCCCCACGTGTTTTCACCGATAAGCGTGGTGAGTTCGTCAAAAGAGAGTGAAAGGCGTTTGATGCCTCTAAACCCGGAGATTTCGATGCGTTCTAGTCTCATCTCAATCCTCCTTGCAATTATTTGAATTATCGAGAGTTATTTTGCTACTCCTAAGCATATATGAATTCGAAATTTTTGAGTTAAGCTCAGTTCACAAAATTACGAGAGCCTCTTACTGAATAGAGACCGTTACAAGCGAGGCTTGCTTTCAAAGCCGGGGGACAGCATCGTGATCACTTAAACATGAAATCCTAAATCGCAGTTTCATAAAATTCATGATTCTGTCATGATTCACTTCTTATTATTATAAGGAATGAAAAAAGAGAAGATGAAGATGAATAACAATCATAAGCCAGTGAGAATCAAACTGGCACACATCAATGACACACATTCCTACTTTGAACCAACGTCATTACAGTTAAAGCTTAAGATAAACAATGAACTCACGCTAGAGCCCTATGTCAGTGCTGGCGGCTTTTCTCGTATCGCAACCCGAGTCGAGCAGTTAAGAGATGATGCTCAGCGCCAAGGTCATGGGATGTTGTTCCTCCATGCCGGAGATTGCTTCCAAGGTACGCTGTATTTCTCATTATTTAAAGGCAAAGCCAATGCCGACTTATTGAACGCATTAAAGATTGATGCAATGGCGTTAGGTAACCATGAATTAGATATGGGGAATGAGCCAGTTGCATTGTTTTGCCAACGTACTCAGTTCCCATTGCTTGCTGGCAACTGGGATTTATCCAATGAATCACTTAAAAAACCTCACCGTATCAGTGATTGCAAGGATGTATATAGTTACCAACCGGATACACAGAGCGCTCAATACATTGTTAAAGAATTCCATGGTGAGCGGGTCGCGATTTTCGGATTATCCATAGATAAAATGAGCGACATCGCAAACCCTGATGCAGACACGCCTTTTCACTCAGCAATTGAAACCGCCAAGGCGACCGTAAAACAAATCCATTCATCAGGTATAAAAAATATTATTCTTCTGAGCCACTTAGGTTATGAAGGTGATTTAGAGTTAGCTGAGCAAGTCGCAGGTATTGGTATAATTGTTGGTGGACACAGCCACCGGTTGCAAGGTGATTTTTCATCAATAGGGTTAGGACAAGACGATCCCTACGGTATCAAAATTAATGATACCTATGTGGTGCAAGCGGGTTTCCATGCTTTGACAATGGGGCACTGCGTCATTGAGTTTGATGAACACGGTAAAGCAACGATGTTGAGTGGACAAAATGAACTGTTGCTTGGTCGACGTATTTTTTGGGACTCGACGCTAAACCAACAGCTCGACCAAGGTGTATTCGAAACCGCGTGCGACTTCATCCATGGTCAACCGAATGTCGTGGTTTGTAAGAAACACCCGGAAACTCAAGCGATCCTGAGCGATAAATATATTCCTCAGGTCAGGCAGTTACAGTCACAAGTCATTGCTAGTGTTGACACCAAAAAGCGTCATGTGAGAATTCCCGATGAATTTGGTGAGAGTGAGTTGGCTTCCTCCGTTGCCCGATCATTTCTGCACTGTTTAAACAAACGTGGATATGACGTTCAATTTGCAATTCATAATGCGGGTGGCGTGCGAACCTCTTTGAACCCTGGCAACATTACAGTGGCAGACATTGCCGGACGGCTGTTGCCTTTTGCCGTTCCTATCGGCTTTTACGATGTAAAAGGCAGCGCTATTCGCCGTGCACTTGAAGGCGCGATAAATAATGCACTCAACAATGGCGTAGAAGGCACTGGATCTGGCAGTTATCCGTACACTTACAATTTAAACTTCGAGTACCACGCAGATGCCCCAAAAGGTGAAAGAGTTCAATCATTAGTGATTTTTGATGGCAAACAATGGGTTGGTGTTCAAGATGATGTTTGGTATCGAGGGACTTCTTCTGCCTATACGATGAAAGGGAAAGAGGGGTACGACGCATTGCAGGAGATGAAAGGAGAAGGACGTGTGACCAGTTTGTCCATGGCTGATTGTTTTATTGAACTCCTGACCGATGAGCCAAACTGTTTGAATCAAAGTCACAAACTTTACACAAAGCGACGTCGATAATAGATACTGGTATTGATTTTGCTGCTCTCCACTTACTACATGGGTTGATGAGGATGGCAGTATGTGGAATAAAGATTGGGCAGATACGGCAGTCGTGGTTGCCTGGATCGCAATTTGGTCAACACTGGTCTACTTTGTGCCTCTAAGCGGCTTTTGAATTGCTAAGAATGTGGATGTTACAAAAGGGAGCAGTAATGCTCCTTTTTTGTATCTATCTTCCCCGTTAGGGCTCTAACCAATGAAGAGTTTGTCTTGATCCATTTGCTGCTTTTTGTCTGTTTACTAAAGTTCAGGTGGTTGAATCCATTTCTTTCTTTTTATAGTGCTTCCTGATTTTTGATAAGAATTTTATTTCGATAAGACAAGGCTTTTTTGTTGGAAAGCCTGACGCTCGGCGTTATTATGTCGACGTTTGGGGAGTAGTTAGCGCAAGTTTACTTATCGTCATCTCGTTAAGCATCAGCTTATCCGGTAAGTAAAGGTGTTACGTGGTTTATTCACATCAACACTTCAACGAGACCAACGCATTCATTGACTAGCAGCACATAATCGTTATGTGGCTGTTGGTTGTTATTGTATGCGGAAGGTCACCAAACTAAGTCCTTCCGCCATGGGAGGAAATATGTCTCTTATCGAAAATACCACCCAATTGAGCCAATCGGTGCCTCTTCAAGAATCATTAGCGATGTATGGTGCTTTTGGTTTATTTACCCTTGTTCTTGTTACGCTTGATATCTATCAAACACGTGGTGGCGTTATCACGATGAAAAAAGCCATCGTTTGGAGTGTTTTTTGGTTCTTGCTTGCCTTTGTTTTTGCAGGTTCTATTTATTTATTCTGGGACTTTTACGCGCCACATAGCGCTTATACGAACGACAAAGCAACGATTTCATTCTTAACTGGTTACTTACTAGAGAAGTCGCTAAGCGTGGATAACTTGTTTGTGTTTGCCATCATCTTTGCACAATACAGTGTGCCGGAGCACTTGCGTCCGAGAGCATTGCTTTGGGGGGTGATAGGTGCGCTAGTTTTACGCGCTGTCATGATTGCGGTTGGTGCTCAGTTACTTTCACAGTATCACTGGGTATTGTACTTATTTGCTGCTTTTCTTATTTGGACGGGTGTTAAGCTAGCTCGCGACAAAGGCGAAGCAGAAGAGGTTAATCCATATCCGGAGCAGTTGATTCGAAAGGTATTGCCAGTTACAGATGACTACCAAGGAAATCGCTTAATCTTAAAGCAAGCTGGTAAGTGGGTGGCAACACCGATGCTGATCGTTGTTGGTGTCATTGCAGTAATGGACGTTATGTTTGCGTTGGATTCTATACCAGCTATATTCGCGGTAACACGAGAGCCATTTTTAGTCTTAGCCGCGAACGTATTTGCATTACTGGGTTTGCGATCGCTGTACTTTGTTCTTCAAGCAATGTTAGACAAGTTTGTATACTTAAAACCAGCATTATCAGTAATCATGATGTTTATCGGGGTAAAAATGCTATTGGTTGGAACAGAATATGAGATTCCGACAGCATGGTCTCTCACATTTTTAGTTGTTGTGATGACATCGGCAGTGGTTGCATCACTCCTAAAAAATAAAGCGAAGCGTCAAACTAGCGTTAATATTACTAATCAAAAAATATAAAGTAAGCACTAAAATCAAAAGAAATAACGAAAAATATTGTTAAATATATGTTGTTGCTTAAGGGGCAATTATGCAGGTAATGTTCAGTTATTCAATGTAATTACAGCAATTGTGATTATTTATGCCGTTATTATTCATTTGTATTTTTGAGTTTTGTAATGAGTTTGTTTTATTAGAAATTCTAATTTGAATGGGTAAAATTTGTCATTTCTTAAACAATAAGAAACTGACTAATATACAACCAACTAAACAGACTACTGCTTTTAAAGAGAGGCAATCATGGCACAAGCAATGCAAATGACAAATGTAGCTTTACCAACCTCTATGGATAAGAAAACCTACGCGGTTAACTTCAAAGGACTGATTGCTCACTTACTGGACATTCTATTTGTAGATAACACTGCGCCACGCAGTTACTACGCAGAAGACTTGTCAGCACATATTCAAAAAGACATCGGTATGTACCGTTAATATTGAAATAGTGTAAGAAATACCGGCCTATGAGCCGGTATTTTTTTATTTGTAAAACATGCCTACTCAACCTACGCCCTAGAAAAGAAACACTCTAGAGGAGGTAGACATGATAGTAGATTAAGTGTTGTATAGAAAAACGGGGCACCATTGGTGCCCCGTTTTGACATGACTGAAGTGCGATATTACTTCTTGCGGCAGTATTCTGCGATCACGTACATCGACTGACCACCATTTGCCTTACCCGAAACTAGCTTTGGATCATCGCCAAGGCTAATACCACGAATCACTGTACCTTGTTTGATTACTTGGTTAGTGCCTTTTACTGGTAGGTCTTTAATTACTGTTACATCGTCACCTTTCTTAAGTTCAGTGCCGTTACAGTCAACCGTTTTATCGTCAGCAGACATCCCTTTCATTGCCCAGTTCATTTGCTCTTCTTCCATGTACATCATGTCAAGAGCATCTTGAGCCCAGCTTTCTGTGTTTAGGCGAGTGAGTTGGCGCCATGCAGTCACTTGTACAGCAGGAACCTGGCTCCACATGCTTTCGTTTAGACAACGCCAGTGATTAATGTCTTTTGGCTCATCGATCTCACCCAGACACTTATCACAAACCATGATGGCAGTATCAACCGTCACATTACCGTGAGGTGGGACAGCGTATGCAGTTAGTTGAGATTCAGAAGAACACAGTTCACATTTTGACTCGCAGCGCGCAAGCAGAGTAGCTTCAATAGACATAAGGACTCACCTTAGTAATGTTATTTTGTGGCGGTATTATCCACTTTATCCTGAGAAATAAAAGGGTGTTAGCGAATTAAAGACTAGATTTTACAATACTCCAACCTGATTAAGGTGAAGATGTAAAATATTCGCTAAATAAATAATACGGAAGTATAAAAGACACTATTAATTGTTTTGGCTTATGAATTAGTTGTGTCAATTTCTACAACGATTACAAGCCTAAAAGAGGTAAATGTAGAGAGAGGGTGGCTAGAACATAGCCCTCTAATTTACAGAGGGCCTGTCGTTAACGTTCGACAATCTGGACAATTTGCTCTTTTGAAATACTCATTTCTTTACCATCCATGTCTTCATACTCGTACATACCCGTTTCCTCGTTCAGGTCTGGTTTACCGTAAGAGGTAATAATTTTCCCTTCATTTGTCGACATCAGATATTGGCTACTTCCGCATGCAGCAAGAAGTAATACAGTGGCAATAACAGTCAATACGCGCATAGAGTTTTCCTTTTAAACAAGTGAGTTAGGCAAAGACATCGTTTTAACTATAGCAGAGGAAATATGAGTGGGTTTGAATACAATTGAAATGAAAAAGCCCAGTAGAAACTGGGCTTTGGTAGGAAGGGTGTTGCGATTACTTCAAAACAGAAGTGTTAGCGACACCTGTTAGTGTGTCATCCATTAAGAAGTCAGTGTTTTCCATCTGCATCTCTACATGATGATCAATATCAGACAAAGTGCCATTTGGCGAAGCAAAAGTACTGTGCGATGCAGTAGCATTAAACTGTACAAAGCTCGCAGTTGCATTCACAGTAGTGTCCGTACTGTTCACAGTCTTCAACCCTAGCTTATTAGCAAGCGGTTCAGTACCCGCGAATGGTGCATTTGGAACGCTGTTTGGTACTGTGCTATCGCCATCCACTTCTGTCATAAAGAATGGTGTCGTTAGCGAACCAGATGCCACTAAATCTGAAGCGTTTGTGAACGGATCGACAGTGTCTAGTGTAGTCTGTGCTGCATAGATAAATTGTGAGAAACCTGCTTCTAGCGCTGCTACTTGAGCTTCCGTTGCCGCAGCCTCAAATGCTTCGTAACATGTTTTATCTTCTAGATCCGCACATGATGCATCAGCGTAATTCGCATAGTCTTTTGATGCTGCATAAGCGAGGTTATGTTTGATCTGAGGGCCGTAATTGTCTGAACCCAGTAACAAATTACCAATTTGTCCACCAGAGTTCTGTACTGATGCAGAACTAAAGGTGTACAGCGCATCCGCAGTAGAGCTGCCCAATGTATTGTTTGCTGCTGCGACGGCAGATGTAGCGACAATACCGCCAAGTGAATGACCTAGCATTTTGACTTTTGAACCCGTCATTGGGTTGAAGCCTTGCAGAGGACCTCCAGCTAAAAGACCGCCTTGAGCAGATACTACCAAGCTAGCGCGCAAACCTAACACATCCAGAACACTTTGACGTAGGTTGTCACGCGCAACGGCTAAGTTGGAAAGATTTAGATAAGCCAGTACATTCGCATTTGCGGAACGTTGTTCATCTAAGCTGCGCGTACCATGAATAGGTAAGTCAATAGCGATAACTGCCACACCTGCTTTTACCATATTGAACGCGAACGCGTACGCATTCTCTTTCGCAGAGGTGATGCCGTGTTGATAAATCACAACGTCTGTCGCGACGCCAGATTTAGGTGTGAAGACCAGTACTTCGACATCTTCAACCGATTTCACTACGGGAACAGGCGAGTAGCGAGTAATAATACGCTCACTATCAAGCTGGGTACCATCGGTAAGAGTAAGCTTAGCTCCAACAAGTTTTAGCTGCTCTGTAGGATCTGTAGCAAGCTTTGTCACATCAACAGGATCATTTGCAAAAACGCCTGTTGATAGCTGCTGAACCATGTTTGCTTGCTCGTTCGGATCCGCTAATGCTGCGCTTAGCTTCGCTAGGCTTGGCATCGCAGATACCATTGGTTGCATGTTCCAGCTTGCGCCTTTTTCCAAGTAATGAGGCAGTCTTACCACACCTTGTGTCACGCTTACATCGGCACCTGATTGCATGTAAAGGCCTTTAATTGCCGTTTTAGCTGCGTCTAGATCGCTAATGTATTTACTAAAGTCATCGTCAGAGTCTAGCGCAGTGCTAAAGTCTTGGGTTTCACCGAGCGTTATTGTGTAGGCCGTTGATAAGTCTACTGAACCTTCGTTTGAGTCATTTTTGTAAACGGTATTTAGTGTGTTTGCGCCAGTAGAAAAACCAGTAGCGGTTACTCCTTTGACTGCCGCTAACGTATCACCTACAGACTGGGTACTGAACCATGAGGAGTAAACGATGTCGTTAGGGTCAACTTGAGCTAGACCAAAAATGCCTTCAACCGCCTGAGTGACTGCTTGAACAGAAGCAAGGTCGCCAGTTTCATAAACGATTTCTTTCGATTTACCAGTCGCATAACTTGCTGATGTACCAATTGGCTCACCATTCACGTCAGTAACATCTTGTGTAACCGCAAAAATGTACTCGCTTGACTCATCAAGTGCAGCCAAGAACTGGATGTATAGAGAGCTACCTTTTGCTTGAACTACGTAGTCCTGATTCTGAACGAGTACCTCTTCGATTGGGTTAGATTTACCGTCCCACTCGGTTAAGCGTTGGTTAATCTTGATGACTTTAACACCAGACGACAGCATGCCCGTTGCAAAACCGTCGCCGTTGAAGTTAAGAACGATTGGCATAGACGTTGACCATCCATCCATCGTGTTCATTGAGGCTCTAGGGTTGGTTAAAGCATCATCGCCATCAGTTGGCAGACCAAGCGTACCATCGCTTGTGTCCATTAATAAGTAAGACGGTGCCGGTACATCTGCGTTCGCTCCTTGAAGCGTAAAACTGATGGATGTTTCGCGATCAAGCAATGCTTGGACTTCATCTTCAAATTGAACTTTGTCGGAAGTACCAGAGCTGGAGGTATCATCACCACAACCAGCAAGAAGGATTGCAGAACAAAGCATTGATAATTTAAACGTGTGTTTCATTGGTTTACTCCGTAATCCCATTATTTGAAGGTGTAGTTCATCTGTACCGCGCTGATGTAAGCAGTACCTTCTGAGTCAAACTTAATCTCTTCACCCAGAGCATTTGTCTCAGTGAAAGAGCCTGATTTACTCTTAACAAGTGCAAAGCCTGCATCGAAAGTTAAATTCTCACTCATTGCGTAAGTTAGGCCCGCGCTGTACCAAAAACGGTCACTGTCAGGGATACTCAATGTCGCTTCACCTGCTTGTTCGTCGTACGCAAAGCCTGCACGGAATGTCCAGTCTGTATTAAGTATGTAAGTTGCACCAACGGAGTAGCGATTGTTGTCTTCATATTTCTCAGGTTTAAAGAAACATACTCCGTCATTACATTCGTTACTGGTCGCTTTTAGTTCTTTAAATGTGCTCCAGTCGGTTTGTTGCCAGCCGTAATGTACAGCCCATTGTTCATTCAGTTGATGGAAAGCCGATAATTCGATAATTGAAGGGAGAGAGATTTTTAAACGGCCATCAACTTTTGGTGATGAAGCTCGACCAGAGTCGTAACTACTAAACTCACCGTCATCAAAATCTAGATCAACCTTAGAGCGGTAGCCAAAGCCAAAACGGTTGTTTTCATTTAGCTCAAATAAAGCGCCGACATTCCAACCCCAAGCGAAAGTTTCACCTTCCATGCCGACAAGGTTATCGGACTTATTACCACCTAAAATACCGGCGAGTGCGCCTTTGTGACGAGTCAGCTCTGCTTCAGCGTATACTAGGTTGATACCACCACCGACACTGAAAGACTCGTTGATACGGTAAGCGACATTAGGGTTGATGTTTACTGAAAGTAGGGAAGTGTCACCCGCCATATCACCTGCGGAAATATCATTTGGATAGTCAGTGGCAACACCGTATGTTGTGAACATACCGATGCCCCAGGCCCAGTTATCATTGATAGGGCTGATGTAATAACCTGCTGGCACGATCTGTAAAGGGGCGACATCTTTCGCGTGTTCATTGTTTACAGTGTCGTACACATCGACTTCAGGGTCGATGATAGATAACGCGCCCGAAAATTGAGCTTCTTTGAAAAGTGTCATTGCTGCAGGGTTACGAGCAAGGACGCTGGCATTATCTGCAACAGCCCCTTCACCTGAAAATGCTCGACCAAGACCAGATGCCGAATGTTCAGCTACCTGGAAGCCCGCTGAGTGGGCATTACACGCAAACAATATTGAAATTGTAAGCAGAGAGCAGTGCTTCTTGTTCATCCTTGACCCTCCTAGGGTGTCATAATGCTGGACCGAAGTCCTTGTAATTGTTGTGTGGTACTTACACCAATTGTTAATACGCGAAATACAACGATGATGTAAATGTAATGTTAATTGTATGTTTAATAACTTGTCAAAGTTTGAGCGTATTTTGCGTTTTAAATATGATGCATAGGTCAAACGATGGCTTGTAAGGGCATGTATTATCTTTATATTTTTGAAGAGAATGGTACGACCAGAATTGTTTTGCGAGCTTTATAGTTAAATAACGATCAAATCAAGAGATAGCTCGCTTTGCTGTTTCTTCACTTCACAGGCATAATTCGCGCTCGCTATGTAGTTATTCAATAGACGCAATAGGAACCGCATTGGAATTACTGAATGTTGAATTTTTAGGTCGTTCGCTAAGGCTCGAAGGATCGATGGCTGGGTGGCAGCAGTTATATTGGGATAATACGTTGGTGTCTCAAATCGATGCCAGTGACAATACCGCAGAGACTTGTCTACACCAGTTTAGGCTCTCTGCGGGTGAGGAAATCCTGAACTGTCATTTAGAGTGTTCTTTAACATGGCAACCGTTTGAATTGAGTTACAAGGTCACAATTAACGGTGAGCTCGTCAACGAAGGTTGTCGAAATGAAAAAGACATCGAGCGCCAAGTGCCAGAAGTTACGCCACCATCCGAAAAGCGTTTAAGTGTAATAGGCCTCGTATCTCTTGGGATGAAAGCACTTAAAAGTGCGAAAGTTATTAAAGTGGCGTTAGCGTCTGCAAGTCTCGCTGCATATTCTTGGCTATTTTCCATCGAGTTCGCGCTAGCGTTGATCGCTTGTTTGGTTTTTCATGAATATGGTCACATTAGAGCGATGAAGTATTTTGGAATGAAGACCAAAGGAATCTATTTGATTCCATTCCTAGGTGGTTTGGCGCTAAGTGACGAAAAGATAAACACGCGCTGGCAGGATGTGGTTATCTCAATCATGGGACCATTTTTCGGTTTAGTACTTAGTATTGTTTTTACTTTGCTTTATTGGATGACTGGTGAGGTGATCTTCGCTGGGCTTGCCGTGTTTAACGCCTTGCTAAACCTATTTAATCTGCTGCCTATTTTACCATTAGATGGTGGCCATGTGCTCAAAAGTATTACCTTCTCAATGAATACTTGGGTCGGGTTAGTTGGCAGTATTGCGACCGCTTTATTAGGCATTTTTATCAGTTACTATTTCGGTCTGACGTTGCTAGGGTTTTTATTGTTAATGGGAATGTTGGAAGTGGTGATGGAATGGAGAGCTCGACATCAAAGCCATTTATTGCCATTAACCCGTTATGGGCAGCTATTCTCACTGGCTTGGTACTTGGTCTCTGTCGGAGGTTTTGTTTCTATCATCTGGTATTTTGCCACTCTCGGAGATAGTTTGTTAAGTTTGCCGCTACAGATATTGGGCACTTGATTAGAATCATTAAAAGCTCCCTAGGGAGCTTTTTTATTTGGCAAGCTTAAGTAGTAGACGATAGTAGCAATGAATTAGCCACATCTTGGTGCTTTCGCGTTATACGCAGGCAGCTTATTTATGGTTGCTTGTAAATCTTTAATGCGCGTACTGTGCGATGGGTGGGTTGAGAAGAATTCAGGTGGTTGAGAACCACCTGATGCAGCACTCATATTTTTCCATAAATCGACACTTTGACGTGGGTCGAAACCTGCTTTTGCCATGAATTCCAGCCCGACAATATCAGCCTCAGATTCCTGAGTACGACCGTATGGCAAAATAACACCGTATTGGACACCGACACCAAGTGCCGCCATCGTCATTTGTTGATACTGTTTGTACTCGGAAGCGCCAATGGCAACGTTTGCTAGAGACAACCCGGCATTTGCTAACTGACTTTGTGAAAGACGTTCATTACTGTGGTCAGCGAGGACGTGAGCGACTTCGTGACCAATAACTGTTGCCAACTGATCTTGGTTTTTCGCGACATCTAAAAGCCCGGTATACACGCCGATCTTCCCACCTGGTAGAGCAAACGCATTGACTTGTTCACTATCAAAAACAACGACTTCCCAGTCTTTAAATCCAGATTGAGCGGGAATGGTGTCAGTGATGTGTTTGGCAACGCATTGAACGTAGGCATTCGTTTTGCGATCTTTGCTGATTGGGATATCTTTCTTCATTTGTTCGAAAGATTTAGCGCCAAGCGATGACATTTCCTGATCTGAAAACATCAGGATCTGGTTGCGACCCGTCGGTGATGCGCTACACGCTGTTAAACCCGCGATAGTTAAAAGAGCAGAGGCTTTCATCCATACCTTCATAACAGGCTCCATTTAATTTTTTGTTTTGAAGCAATAGTATATACCCAAATAGTAACATGATGCATGGATCAAGTTATTCATCTGATTAATAAAGAAGGTGAGATGTTACGTCTTGAAGTTATGCCCAAGTAGCGTCTATGCTAGCTTCCTAGCACATCGTTACAACCTAACAAACCAGTTTGTGAAACTAAGAGTAAAACAATGAGTATATGGAAAAAGCCCGTAAGCATAGAGATTCTGAATGCCACGTCAAAAAATACCCTGATCGAGCACCTACAAATTAAATATACAGATTTCACTGACGACTCCCTTACAGCAACCATGCCCGTATGCAGCTTTACTCATCAACCTTTAGGAATGCTTCACGGTGGTGCATCAGTCGTGCTCGCAGAAACATTAGGCTCATTGGCTGCAAACTTCTCTGTCGATGAGGGCAGCTACTGCGTCGGTTTAGATATTAACGCGAACCATGTGCGAGCCATGCGAAGTGGTCATGTGATTGGTACGGCAAAACCGCTTCATCTGGGTATTTCAACGCAAGTGTGGCAAATCGATATCACTGATGAGCGAGGCCGTTTAGTGTGTACCAGTCGCTTGACCATCGCTGTGAAACAACACAAAACAAAGTCGGTATAAACTAAGATGGTGATTGAGTTTTCATTAGGAAAAATCATTGCAACCCAGCGTGAAATAGTGATTAAGCTCTCCGGCAGTGCAATGGTAACCTTGCAAGCGCAAACCGATGCAATTCAGTTGCTGGGTAGAGGAGCGAACGTTGTTTTATCTCATGGAGCAGAGTGCAAATGGTCTATCAAGCTGGACAACGAGGTACAACTGGCTGAACTTTCGCGAGAAATTGGTATCGATATTCAATAATTTATAGTGTGATGTTTGCACTTTTTGGAAAAAATGAGGAAACTTAGCTTATCGACAACAAGATAAGAATTTCCTCTTTATGAGTAGCCCTCGTTTACGTGTTCAGTTCGAAACACTGTTTGAAAAATTTTCCGGTCACGATACGGACGTTCAGCTCGAAGACATCACGGAAGCGTTGTTTTGTACACGTCGTAATGCTCGTATTGTTCTAAATAAACTTGAAGAAGAGGGCTGGATTGAGTGGCATCCGGCAGCGGGTCGAGGAAAACTTTCGAAACTCGTTTTTAAACGTAATCGAAGCGACGTCAGCGAAAACCTCGCCAGGCGTTATCTCGATGAAGGGAAAATCGGTCAGGCTCTAGATGCGCTTGATAACGATGCGGCACGATTGACGCAGGTTATCCAAGGTTATTTAGGGCTTCAGCATCGACAGGGCGAGCAGGTCGTGCGTTTGCCTTATTATCGACCATTGTCGATGTTAAACCCGCAGAAACCGATGCGGCGTTCTGAACAGCACATCGCCAGACAAATTTTTAGCGGACTCACTCGCCTTGATGAAAATGAACAACTTCAACCAGATTTAGCCCACACGTGGGAAGCAATTTCTGATACACATTGGCGTTTTTATCTTCGTCGTGGAGTACGCTTTCATAACGGTGAACCGTTAACAACCAGTTGTGTTCTTGAAAGTGTGCTTGCGTTAAATAGCTTGAACTTGTTTTCTCACATAAAGCGGGTGTCTTCACCACAAGAGTGGACCGTTGATATTGAGCTCGTCCGTCCTGATCGCTACCTTCCTCTGGCTCTGAGTGAGTCGCAAGCAAAAATTTTGCTACCGAGTGCTTTGCGTTCTGAAAGCTTCGATAGACAACCGATAGGGACAGGGCCGTTCCAAGTTAAAATGAATGATGATAAGCGTCTTATTTTGACTGCTTTTGATGGCTACTTTGGTTTTCGCCCTTTACTTGACCAAGTGGAGGTGTGGGTAATCGATGAAGCCTATTCCTCAATGGTTTATCCAAGCCTGTCAAAACCGAAGATGGATAAACAAGGTTCATCCGATGAAGTCGAGCTGGACCCTGGCTGTACATTCCTATTACTAAACAAAAACACCGGGATTGCAAAAGATCCACGTTGGGCAGAGTTCCTCTCGCAAACCCTCAACAGTCACCAGATTTACGCGCATGTTCCACAAGATAAAGTGATGGAACTGGGAGTATTGCAAGCGTTTGGCCTTAAGCCCGGTTGGATTGATCTTAGGCCAGCAGAAGCGGGCAGCGTACCACAGGTTAATAAGGTAATTTCCGTAGCGTATCAGAAAAAGCATCCGATGTTTCCAGTAGTTGCCAAGGCCATCAAGACACTCTTAAAACCGCACGGTATAGAGGTTGAGTTTATTCGTTATGATGCTCAACCGCCCGCACCGGAGGAAGTGGATATCTGGGTGAAAGCTATGGGCATTGCAACGAACCGAAATGACGCGTTGGCGGGCTGGCTCCTGGATTACAGTGATATTGAGAAGTTCAGTTCAGGTTACGATTTTAGTGAATGGGCTAAACTTGTCGATCAATGGCGTGCCGGCATGCACACAGACTTTCCTGCGCGTGAGCTAGGACGACAGTTAGTAAAAAGCTGTCAGGTGATTCCTATGTTTCACTGCTGGCTAGGCGTGAATAAAGACCACAGCGGTGCGTTACAAAATGCAAAGTGTAATGCCTTAGGTTGGTTTGATTTTAATAATGTATGGGTCAAACCGGATATAGAAAGTAACCATGGCGAAACCGAATAAAAAACAACCGACGAAAACCGTCGATATCTTTTGCTCTAAATGTAAAACTCAACTATTTAAGTACCGTAAAGGCGGGAAAGGCGCACTGGTTAAATGCTTCAAAGAGCGCATTGTTGACGATTTCACACAAACCCCATGTATTTGCCCCGCTTGCGGACAAGAGTTTGCAAGAGACACTTTAGTAAGAGGAACCCCCGCTTACAAAATGATTGGCGGCAAAGTGACGATGAAATAATAAAGGGCTAGAAAATGAGTATGAAACATGACTATTGCATGGTTTTAAGTACAACCAGTAATGAAAAAAATCGAGATCAGATCATTAAAGGTTTGCTAGATGCTCAATTAGCCGCGTGTATTCAAACGATGCCTATTGAAAGTCACTATGTGTGGAAAGGGGAGATTTGTACTGACAACGAATGGTTGCTGGTGATCAAAACTCGTCGAGAACTTTATGAATTGGTGGAAGAGAAAATAGAAAACCTGCACGAATACGAGGTAGCTCAAATCGTACAGGTTCCAATTGTTGATGGGTTTAACCCTTATTTAGAATGGTTGAGAGAATCGACGTTGAGCCGACATTAAGAATAACGACAACACTGCACCAACGGTATCGCACAACATATCTTTCTGGGCGTCCCATATGTCACCTTGCGAGCCCAGAAAGGCAATTCCCTCATCGCCACCAGCCAACTCCGCATACCACCATTCGATAATCTCATAGCCAGCAGCAAGTGACATGATAGCAAACAAGGCAAACCAGCAAGATAACGCTTTGTTGAACCGTTTTTTGTTTATCAAGTATTCAGCGATCGGATATGCGTAAAGGCCAATTGAAAAGTGCGCAACGCGATCAAAATTATTTCGCTCTGAACCAATCATGTCGTTAAACCAGTCAAACGGCACTTCGGAGAACGTATATTTCGCACCGATAGTGTGCAAACAGAGCCAGATTAACATTAAAAAGTAAGCCGTATTACTGAACTGATAGCGAATCGAAATCGCCCAAATAGCAACAAGAATACCAATCGCCGGGATAATCTCCGCAAACCAAACTGCGCGTGAGTTAGGTTCCAACGCAGAAAATAAAAACACGATGGCATAAAAAATCGTTAATCCTAAGAGTGTCGAGGTGCTTTTCATAGAGTTATTTGATCCTTCAATTTATCTTACAGTGGGACTCCATAGATTGTGTTAATGATTGCACTTAATTGAACGGTGTGCAATTGATATTTTAATGGGTTTTTTGATCACTGAAAATGTTGATTTATTGGCAAACTGCTCAACATTAAAACGTTTGCGCGTGCACTTTTCATTAAAGTTTGATTTACAACATGCCCATCCATAGAATCCATGATTCAGTCTAATAAAAAAGAAGTAAAGCCATGAAACTGGAAACTGTCGATTATCTTGCTGACGATGCTGCTCAACAGTTCGTTACCTCTCTACGCGAAACGGGGTTCGGTGTGTTGAAAAACCACCCGATTCCACAAGAGCTTGTAGAGTCAATTTACAAAAACTGGCATGAGTTTTTCTGTTCAGAACAAAAGAATGATTTTCACTTTAACGTAGACACCCAAGATGGCTACTTCCCACCTTCTGTGTCTGAAGTGGCGAAAGGGCACAAAGTGAAAGACATCAAAGAGTACTTTCATGTTTACCCTTGGGGTCAGATCCCAGAGCAGCTTAAAGCTGAAATCTTAGAGTACTACGAGCGTGCCAATGCGTTTGCTCAAGAGCTATTAGGCTGGGTTGAAGCGTACGCACCTAAGGACGTTCAAGAGAAGTTCTCTATCGCGTTGTCAGAAATGATCAATAACAGTGACAAAACATTACTACGCGTGCTTCACTACCCATCGATGACAGGCGAAGAAGAGCCAGGCGCTATTCGTGCTGCTGCGCATGAAGACATTAACCTGTTAACGGTTTTGCCTGCTGCTAATGAACCTGGACTGCAAGTAAAGAGTAAAGAGGGTGATTGGATCGATGTACCATGTGACTTCGGGAACTTAATCATCAACATTGGTGATATGCTTCAAGAAGCGTCAGGTGGTTATTTCCCTTCAACGACTCACCGTGTAATCAACCCTACGGGTGGCCGTCAAGAAAAGTCACGTATCTCATTACCGTTGTTCCTGCATCCAAAGCCGGAAGTGGTGTTATCTGAGCGCTACACTGCACATAGCTACCTTATGGAACGTTTACGTGAGCTAGGGGTTATTTAACCTTTACGTGATCTCCTTACAAAGGCCGATGGTGAATGACTATCGGCCTTTTTGCATTTATGCTACAAAGTGGAAACTATGTTTTTTGTGCCGTTAATGGGGCCCTAAACTCGTGTCAGAGAGGATGAATGGAAGGACAACGTACTGTCAATAGTATTGAGCCTCATGCAATAGAAAATCCGCTGCTTTGGCCAATGTTAGAAATTCTGAGAAAACAGCCCTCTAATTGGAAAGTGCACACCTTGGCAAGCTCGTTGGGTGAACAAGGTTATATTTCAAAGCTGGACGACTCTCCCGATAAGGATTTATTCAAAAGAAATTTCCTGATCATGAATGCATTATATCAACTGCAAGACACTCTGTATCCGGATAGCTGGCTTCAAGTCGAAGCCATGGATATTCAGCTCATGTCTTCGATGGAAGCTTTGAGGCATAAGATCGATATTCATGATCCTTTGCGTGAGTATTACTTAGATTGGCGCAATTACGAAGCGGACGAAGATGAAGTGCGTCGACTGTTGAATGAATTTTGGACAACTTATCAAAAGTTCATCGGTGGTTCGTCAGTAGCCAGCGTAGATAAGACAAAGGCACTGTCACTATTTGAACTTAACACTGACGCTACGCCTGCGGAAATTAGAAAACAATGGCGAAAACTCGCGCTTCGTTGGCATCCTGATCGAGAAAATGGCGATGCAGAAAGATTTAGAGTTCTTTGTGAAGCGTGGAATGTACTGAGAAACGAATGATTCGCTAAGAATAAAGATAAAGGAAGGCAGCTAACTATAGCTGCCTTTTGATTGAACTGTCTCTGTCAGCGTATCAAAACTAGCATGATGACTTAAACTGAGATTTTCGCATGCGGTTGAGGGCAGCCATAACGTCTAGTGTGCGTGGTTTGGCTAAGTCGCCTTGCTTAGGAAGAGCGGCATGCCACTCACCAGACAGCATTTCTTCAATCTCCTTCGCCGGATGATTACACCAACCTGGAAGTTGAGCAATTTGGAACCATAACCAGCCAATTGTGTTGACTTCATCGGCTGACTCTATCTGTTCCAAAGCGCTAAGATCAGTAAACTCTTTACCAAATCGAAGTGACTCTTTGCCTTTCGCATTCACACGGAACTTGCCGTCAGTCAGAATATTCATCAACGCAACGCGGTTCAGTGCTCGAGGTGGGAAGGTCTGTAAACGTTCTTCTGACTCGTTATGGCGTTGAGTAGGGTGCTGAGCGATAACTTCTTTCGCTTTTTCAGTCACATCAACGGCTTGGTAGTCGTGCATTTGAATGACGGTATCGGCAACGTCTAAGTAGTCGCCCGACCCACCCATAACGATAATGGTAGAGATATCAAGATCATCTCGTAATTGACCAATGCGGTCGACGAGAGGAGTAATTGGCTCATCACCTTTTGCCACCAATGCCTGCATACGCTCATCTCTAATCATGAAGTTGGTAGCAGAAGTATCTTCATCAATCAATAATGTGCTTGCACCCGCTTCAATAGACTCTTGAAGCCAAGCGGCTTGCGACGTTGAGCCTGATGCGTCTTGAGTAGAAAAGTCCGCCGTATCTTTACCCATCGGTAAATGGTTGATGTAGTTTGCCAGGTTCAAGTGGTGTACGCATCGGCCATCTTCGGCACGAATCTTCATAGCCTTGTTATCGGCAACAATGTATTCGCGACCATCTCCTGGAATATGATCGTAAATTGAACGCTCTATTGCATTTAATAAGGTAGATTTACCGTGGAAGCCACCACCTACAATCAGTGTGATACCTTTTGGAATTCCTAATCCTGTGACATGGCCCTTGTTTGGCGCATGTAAAGTGACTTGTAGAGATTCAGGGGCTTTAAACTCAACGGCTTCTTTCATTGGAAGGTCGCAATTACCTGCAATTCGAGGAAGAATACTGCCGTTTGCGACAAACGCGACTAAGTTATTGGCCTCTAACTGTTCTCGTAGGGCATCTTGGTCTTCAACAACTTGGCAGTGCTTAATTAAAGCGGCTTTGTCGAGTTCACGCTCTAAAGTTGCTCGACGGATAAACTTAGGCAGGTGGAAAGTCAGTATATTGTTGGCTTTTTTCCCCAATACTGAACGACCTTCGGCTGGTAAGTTAACTCGAAAACGCAGTTCAATACCTTCTTCAGTAAACAACACCGCGGTGCTATCCAGTACAGTTTGGCCTGTCAGTGAAATTGATACTGAGTTTTCTTGTTTAGCAAACTGTTCAAAACTACGCGCAATAAAATCACGTGCAGCTCTTTGAAATGCAGGAGACTCGTCTCTTAGCCACTCAAGACCAGTCAAAGACCATGCGCGAGTCGCACGAAAACGTGACGCCGATGCATAAGGGTCACCCTGTACATGATCGACAAACAAAGTGAAATCAGTGAAGTCGTATTGACCTTTGATTTGCTGATAAGCTCGGTAGTTCTGCTTTTCAATTTTCTTAAGCGTGGCAGTCAACTGATCCATGAAGATATTGGCCTTTTAATAGAAGCGGGCGGCGATTATAGAAACCACCGCCCTCATAGTAAAGAGAATGCTTAGGAAGAGTAGGCGTATTGCCCGCCAGAAAGGCGCTGATTAAACAAACTTTGCTCAAATTCATTACAAGGCATAGGTTTACCATAAAGAAAACCTTGTCCGATATCACAGCCCTCACCAATGAGAAACTGCTCTTGTTGGGGAGATTCAATGCCTTCGATCACGACTTGGAGTTCCAGTTTTTTCGCAATGTGTATGATAGAACAAATTATCGCGCGATCATCGTCCGACTTTTCCATTTGCTGGACGAAGCTTTTATCAATTTTGATGGCATCAAATGGATATTTCTTTAAATAGCTGAACGAGGCATATCCTGTACCAAAATCATCAAGTGACAATGTCACACCTAGTTTGTGCAACTTATTTAACGTTGTGCGTGCTACTATTTCATCGGCAATTAGAGCGCTCTCGGTTACTTCGAGTTCGAGAAAGTGTGCTGGCAAATGGAAAGTGTCGAGTAGGTGTTGCACTTGTTCTGCAAAATTTACGTTTTGTAATTGAATGGGAGAAACGTTGACGGCAATTTTGAAGTTATCGATTAACTCAGACCATTGTTTCGCTTTGTCTATCGCGGTACGCAGAACAAAAGAGCCAACTTCAAAGATAAGCCCGTTTTGTTCGGCCATATGTATCAATGCTTCGTTGGAAACGTCGCCAAGTATTGGATGTCTCCAGCGAAGCAAGGCTTCTGCGCCAATCCATTTACGTGTTTTGGAGTCTACTTGAGGTTGAAAGTACAACACTAAATCGTCGTTACGCACTGCTTGTAAAAGGTAACTTTCCAGTTCATTGTGACTATTGAGATCCGCCGAATGATTTTCTCTAAAATAACTAAAAGGTTCGCCGGATTCTTTACATAGAAGCATCGCGTAACATGCATGTTGAAGGATACGCTTAGCATTGCTGCAATCTTTGTAAGCTTGAACTATACCGATATACGTGTGCAAATGTATTTCTGTTTTGTTGAAGACAAATCCATCTACGCTAATTTTAGTGATATCATCTAATAGTTGATTTAACCGAGCTTCAATATCCTCTCCCCAAATCAATAAAACCATGTCATTCGAACTTGGTCTACCAGTGATAAATCCGCTAGCACCGTGTCTGGTTAATCTGGAGTGAAATTCTTTTAAAATGTTGTCAAAGACCTCGAACCCGTGCCTGGTCTGAATACTGCGAGCGTTACTAAAACCAATGTTGATGACCACAAGCGATTGCTGATCACTATCAAGGGACTGTAAGGTGTATTGGACAATGTTCTCAAGTGCAGAGCGATTTAGAAACCCAGTTCCCTGATCATGTGTTTTTTGGTAGCTCACTTGTTTTTCCGCGGCTTTACGGCGATCAATTTCTTGTGTTAAGGAGTAACTTAACTGGGCTAAATCCGTGGTACGATTTTCAATTCGACTCTTTAGCTCGGTGTTAAGTCGCTGAAGTTTATGTTGTTGGTACACAACTGAAAGCTGTGCTTCGATTGAATCTTTGAAAGTTTCAAGCAACTGACGGTAACTATCGTTGTACTCGTTTCTCTCAGAGTCAAGCATACAGATTGTTCCAAATGTTTCCCCATTTGGCCAGAATAGCGGTAAGCCGCAATAAGAAATCATGCCTAGTTTGATGTCTGGGTTATTTTGCCATTCTTCATCTTCAAGCGCATTGGGGATTACAAGCTCGCCTTTCTGTTCTATAACTTGCTCGCAATACAAACCGTTACCAAGCTGCTCTGCATCGCCAGTACGATAAGGATTACCTAGAGTTTCGCTAGATGTATTTACTTCTATGCGATCCGGATGGATACGCATAATTAATGTGGTGGGTACGTGTGTTATTTGAGCCAGTAAGTTGACGATTTCCTGCCAACTTCTTCGCATAGACTCAGGGATTTCGTAGTCTAATGTTTGCAATCTCCCCATATAGGTCATCCTTTACGTGGTTTCACTTCCTGTGAATTAAAAATGCAGACTGCTCTATTTTGTTCTCGCTTTTTAATTAAGTATAGGGTGGCTAGGGCTCGAAACAAAAAAAAGTCCTGAAAAGTGTTCAGGACTAGGAATAGTTGTCACATATCTCATCCTTGAAACAGGTAACAAGTATCAAGGCTTAAGCGACATTAACGATTCAATAGAAATGTCTTGCGAATAGTCGACATCTTCAAAGTTAAAGCCATTGAGCTTCATAAACTCATCTTTAAAACCTTGGTAATCACCAATCTCTTTAAAGTTTTCAGCATTCATCTGTTCTAAAAGAGCGTGGACTTCTTGTTGAACTTGCGGTTCAAGTTCCAAGTCATCTATTCGAATCAAGCGTTCGCCGTCAACTGGCACTTTCTCTTGATCGTATAACTTCGTAGTAAACAGTCGCTGCATTTGTTCAATACAGCGTTCGTGAGTACCTTTTTCCTTCATCACTTGATAAAGCGCTAACAGGTAGGGACTTAGCGCAGGGATGAATACACTGGCTTTCGTCACCAACGCCTTACACACGGTTGCGTAAGCACCGCCGTCAAAGTTGGCGAGTTTGAGGTTTAATGAATGACTGGTTTGGTGTAAATCGATTTTCGCTCGACCTAACGTACCATCGAGATAAATTGGGTGCGTAATGTCAGGGCCCATGTAAGAAAAGGCGATGGTTTTGCAGCCGTTTGCAATAGAGTCGTTATTGATGAGTGTGTCAATCCAGCTTTCCCAGTCTTCGCCGCCCATTACTTTAATGGTGGCGTTGGCTTCTTCTTCTGTTGCTGGCGTTAAGGTGGTTTCTATCCACTTATCGTTCTCCAGCATGATAGAAGCGCCAGTGACAGGCTCACCAATCGGTTTAATGACACTGCGCCAAAACTCATCAGATTTAGGTTTAGGTCGAACACCGGTTGCCAAGCTATAGATGACTAAGTCAACTTCACCCTCAAAGTACGTTTCAATGGCTTCAATCACTTGATTGCGCACCGAACCAGAGAATGCATCACCAACAATATTTATTGCGGTATGCCCGGCTTGATTTGCTTCTTGCTTAAAAAAGACGTTGTTATACCAACCCGCACTCCCAACCCCTTTCTCTGAAGGGCCACGCTCAAATGAGACGCCAATGGTATCGGCGTTAGCGCCACCGAACGTTAGGGCGATTCGGGCCGCTAGGCCGAAACCAGAGGAGGCACCAATAATCAAAACCCGTTTTGGGCCTTTTTTGATCTGTGGGGCGCGTTTTACGTATTCAATTTGCTCTTTAATAGATGCATGACACCCTTTGGGGTGCGCAGAGCGAGCAACAACACCTTGAATTAACGGTTCTATTCGCATGTTGTTATCTATCCTCGATGAGTGGAATTGAAAATAGATTAACGTAAAGTTACGTAAAACTTATTGAGCTAGACCATTAAAATTAGAGATGTTTAATTAATTCTTGAGCAACGAAATCAGCGATCCAAGGTTGTGCATCTGGTTTTGGGTGAAGGCCATCATCCATCATCCACTCTGGTTTGGTGACAACATGCTCTAAGAAGAATGGCATCAAGGCAACTTGTTGATGCTGTGCAAGCTTAGGGTAGATATCGTAAAACATATCGCTATAGCGCTTACCATAATTAGGTGGAACCCGAATTTGCATCATGACAACGTCCGCACCAGAATCTTTTATCATGATAATCATTTTTGAAAGATTCGACGTAATAAGTTTAGGAGGGAAACCTCTCAGTCCATCGTTGGCACCTAACTCAATAAGTACCATGTCAGGGCTATGCTGAGTTAGCAACTGAGGTAACCGTGCTAAGCCATTGCCGGTTGTATCGCCAGAAATGCTGGCATTAATAACTGTTACATCTTGACCATGTTCTGACAACGCATCAGGGAGTAAGCTAGGCCAACTCTCTTCGATCGGCATCTGATAGCCTGCACTCAAGCTATCACCCAAGACAAGTAGCTTTTCGCTCGCATGTGCAGTAGCGGAAAAACAAAAAAATAGAACTAAGGAAAGTATACGAATCATGCAAACACCTGTACTTAATGCACCTATTGTTCAAGCCAATTTGGTTTCTAAACAAGTCTCTACTAATCAAGAACAATTAACAATCCTCAAAGACGTAAATGTTGACATCCGAAAAGGAGAAAAAATCGCCATCGTCGGAACTTCCGGTGCAGGTAAGTCAACATTGATGACGTTGCTAGCTGGTCTTGATACGCCGACATCAGGCGAAATTACTTTATTAGGTCATGAATTATCAAAACTGGACGATGAAGCACGTGCGAAAATTCGGGCTGACTCTTTAGGTTTCGTTTTCCAAAGTTTCTTGTTAATCCCGAGTTTGAGTGCATTACGTAATGTCACGCTTCCTTGTCTTTTACGTGGTGAAGCCGAAGATGAAGCAAGAGCAGCGGAATTATTAGCTGCTGTTGGATTGGAAAAACGTGTCGACCATTTACCAAGCCAGTTATCTGGTGGTGAACAACAGCGAGTTGCGCTAGCGCGTGCATTTATGACACAGCCTGAGCTGTTGTTCGCAGACGAGCCTACCGGCAATCTTGACCATCAAACCGCAGACAAAGTGATTGAGCTGCTATTCGATCTTAATGAACAGCACGGGACAACTCTGATTTTAGTAACACACGATGGTCATCTAGCAAGCCGATGTGACCGTATCTATCGTATGGAGGCGGGTGAGCTTAAGGAGGAGATATAATGTCTGCAGTATCATCAAGTGAAGCAACATCCACAGAGCAAAACAGTACAACACAGCACTCGTCGAATAAAAGTTTGATACGTTGGAGTTTCGGCGAAATAAGGCAGGGGAATCTTTGGCCTATTAGCGTTGCTCTTATTCTCGTGATTGCGAGTATCTTTGCGCTTTCTGCATTAGCAGAACGAATGGAGCAGGTGATCGTCAAGCAGGGGAAGGATGCATTAACGGCAGATGCGGTGTTTGTGTCTGCTAATCCCATTCCGGACACGTTGTTAACCTCGACTGAAAACCTTGAACGTTCGATGATGACGCGATTTGCCACTATGGCATTTAGCGATAATGGTATGCAGCTTATTTCTGTAAGGGCGGTGGATGATAATTACCCTTTAATGGGAGAGCTCGTTCTTGAAAATAATCCGGCCGGTCGCGTTAAAGAGAACCAACTCTGGCTTGATGAGCGGATTATGACTCAACTAAACGTAAACTCAGGTGACAGCGTCACGATAGGCGATGCCGAGTTTACTGTATCAGGCGCAGTATTGATGGAACCTGGCTTGAGCTTTAATCCATTTCAGCAAATGCCTTCTGCATACATTCATCAAAGTGACGTAGATAAAACAGGAGCAATTCAAGTTGGGAGCCGAGTTCAATACCGTCTGTTTTTACAAGCCGATGATAAAACACTAAAGAGCTTACAAGATGATACGCAGCTTTCTCCGAGCGATCGCTGGCGCACGCAAGATACTGCCAGTCGTAGTAATGAGGTTTTTGAACGCACGACGCAGTATCTGTCGTTGACCGTAGCGATTGTCATCATTATGGCAGCGACAACATTGGTTCTTACTTGTCAAAATTACGTGAACAGCCGGACACAAACTATCGCGATGTTGAAAAGTCTTGGTGCGAGCCGCCGATGGATTGAAAAGTGGTTATTTATTCAAGTCACAATCCTTCTCATTAGTGCCAGTGTCGTCGGTCTATTGTTAGGGAGCGGGCTGGAATATTTATTACGTATTCCACTCAAAGACTTATTACCCGACCCACTCCCTAGTTACGGCGTCACACCATTTTTGGTGGCATTTATCTCAGCAGTCTTGATTACGGTGCCTGCTCTCGGTATACCACTTTTAGGCTTGATTAAAACTCCCGCGTTAGAAGTGCTACAGCAGGGTAAAGCGCAACGTTCTTGGAAGCGAATGTTACTTGTTCTAGTGCCCGTTATTCCATTACTTTTACTGTATGCTGATAACACCTTAGTTTGGATCGTGCTCACTGGTATAGCGGTACTGTTTGTGGTACTCGCAGCAGTTAGCGTCACACTCACAAAGCTGTTTGCACGTATGTCAACCCATTCTGCAATGAAGCTTGCGTTGAGTCGTATCAACCGGACGCCAGTAACCAGCGGTCTACAGTTTGGTGCTTTGGCATTATCTTTGATGTTGCTGTCTATCATTTGGCTTGTGCGCAGCGATATTCTCGCTGATTGGGAGAGAACCTTACCTGCAGACGCGCCAAATGTGTTCGCTTTAAACATTGGTGATTATGATCTCGATAACTACCTAGAAACCCTAGATAAAAATGGAGTTACGCGGTCCCAAGCTTATCCAATAATTCGTGGACGACTAACAGAGATCAACGGTCAAAACGTCAAAGAGGTTGAGTACGAAGGAGAAGGTTCTGACGCGATACGTCGAGAGCTAAACCTGACATGGGGAGACAGCCTACCAGAATATAATGATGTGCTTTCGGGTGAATGGACAAACAAAGGGAGTGTATCTGTAGAAGCGGATGTAGCAAATGACTTAGGCATCAAACTCGGTGATACGCTGCGCTTTGTAATAAACAGTCAGAATTACGATGCAGTAGTAGATACCATCCGTTATGTCGAATGGCGTGACATGAAGCCTAACTTTTATTTTATTTTCTCATCTGACGTGATGACTAATTTACCTGGTTCTTACCTCATCAGTTATAGGATTGAAGAAGGAAATGAAGCGTTGTTGACGTCAATGTCACGTGCTCACCCAACGGTCTCTGTTTTAGATATCCGAACTATGGGCGAGAAAATTCAGGCTTTGATTCAGCAAATCGTATCAGCAATCACCATCCTTGCTCTTTTAGGCGTTGTTGCTGGTCTGCTGCTCATCTTTACTCTACTGAGGTTAAGCTTGTCCCAACGTCAACAAGAGATTCGTTTGTATCGCACATTAGGTTCAAGTAAGAAACGGATCAACACAACCCTGTGGGCCGAGTACGGAATTATGGCGTTGATTGCTAGTGGTGTTGCGGTATTCGCTGCGGAAGTTTGTGTGGCCGCAGTCATGACATATGGATTCGATCTCAATGTACAAATTCACCCCGAATTGTGGATAGCTTTACCGCTTGCAACATTTGTTACGTTGGCACTTGTAGTGATGAGTTTGTTGAAAAGATTGTTAACGCCAGTAAACACTTAATCGCAGAGAGTGTTATCAAGTTTGGAACACTCCATGACACTTTTATTTTAGTTATCCACAAAAACAGTGGATAACTTTTGGGATAACTAAATGGGGTAAAAAGTGGGGTGTTTCTGCAGGCTTTGCGCCATGGGTCTTACAGTGAAATTCTTATTCACATAGACACAAAAAAGTGTCTTCTTAACCATGTCGTCAAGTACTTTTTCGCAAATTTTTTCTACTTTAATGCACTTTACAGGCGCTGTTGGATATTTCGCAAACCCATGAACTTTTTGTGATTTTAATCAAGTTCAAACACGAGTAGAATCCACCGTTAGTAAAGAATTTTCCTTATAAAATTTTTAGTGAAGCAATGAAGTCTGAGTTTCCAAGTTATAAAGATAAGCATATCGCTGTTGTTGGTGGCGGTGTAGCAGGTGCAACAGCAGCAATTCATTTTGCGGAGCTGGGTTTTAAAGTTTCCGTAATAGAGAAGGGCGTATCACTAGTAAATGGTCCACCCATTTGTCATTTGCATGCTGGTGGTAATTTATATCGAGAGATTTCCGAGCAACAATGCTTAGACTTGTTAGCACAATCTATTGATACTGTTCGCCTGTATCCGCTTTCACTGAATATTCGTCCGACAATCATCGCGGTTCCTCATTCCGATGGTGGAGACCCATCCACACTAATTCCGCGATTAGAGGTTGTGAAAAGTGCTTATCAGACGCTCGTTGATAAAGATGAGAGTAATAAAGTGCTCGGCGAACCAAGCGAATACTACAAACTGTATTCAAAAGCGGAGCTAGAAGCTCTCGCGCAACGTACTCAACCAAGTCATCCTACAAACTTCGATGAGTGGTGTATTCCTTTTGCTCAACATGCTGATCTTGAAGCGCTAAAGTATCCTGTTGTCGCAGTTCAAGAATATGGTTGGAGTGTTTTTCGCCTCGCCGCAATTGCCAACTTAACACTAGATACGCTTCCTAATGCTTCAGTCTTCACACAAGCAACGTTCAAGCAAGCCGATTGGATGGGGGAACACTGGCAACTTGGCTATGAACGTGAAGGTATCGATTACCTTATGACATGCGACTACTTGGTTAACGCGTGTGGCTTTGAAACAGGCTCAATTGACAACACAGTTGGTGCCAAGCGAGACAGGTTGGTGGAGTTTAAAGCCGCTTACGTTACGAGGTGGGCAGACTGTCAACAACAATGGCCAGAAGTTATTTTTCATGGCCCGCGTGGAACCGATAAAGGAATGGCTCAATTGACGCCTTATGGCGATGGTTACTTTCAACTTCATGGTATGACAAAAGGAATCACGCTGTTTGAAGATGGTTTAGTGGAGAGCACGAACTCATCTGCTCAACCTGAACTGCCTATGCCTTTACTCTCGAAGATCCGTAACGGCTGGAGAGAAGAAGTGTTAGAAGAGCGAACGAACAACGCCATCAAACACATGGCACAGTTCATTCCCGACTATCACTCTGCTGTAAAAGGAGGAAAAGCATTATTTGGCGCTCAGCAAATTCCCGGCACAGATCCAGTACTCAGAGCGGCAGATGTGACTTTTGAAGATAACCACTACGCGAGAATAGAGGTGGTAAAAGCGTCATCGACACTACTCGCAGCGCAAAAAATGCTTCAATTCTGGTTTGACATCGATCCTAACCAAAATGTGGAAACACAGCATCCGGTCGCTGTAAAGTGGTCTGAACAAGAGGTCGAGCAGTACGCGATTAAACTCACTCAAGAGCGAGGCTATCCACAAGCTTTAGCAGTGCGTTATGGTATGCCTGCATAATCGGCTGTGTTTGGGCTCAGTGGTTGTATTAATACCCAAAAAACTGAGCCCATTGGCACCATACTTCTTGCAAGCCTATTCTATCTCCTTTCACAAAATTGACTTTTTGTCCGGGTTTCGCCTGTGCCAGTCTAGGTAAGTCAATACGAGCTACGCAGCCAAATTTAGGATACCCGCCAATAGTCTGGTGATCGTTGAGCAGCACAATAGGGTTACCATCGCTAGGTATTTGAATTGAACCTAACGCAATTCCCTCTGATAGTACGCCTTCGTAAGGTGGACGAATGTTATTGCCCTCAAGACGGTAGCCCATGCGATTCGAATTGGGGGAGATGATGAATGCTTTGTTATAAAATGCTTGGCGAGCGTCTTCATCAAAGTCCTCGTTCTGATAGCCTTCAATCACTCTCAGCTTAATGGGTAAGTTGTAATCTGGCTTAAAGCGAAACGTCATTTGCCTTGGTTTACGTTTCGGTAAGTTATGAGGGACAAAGGGAAGAATATCACCAGCTTTCAAAGCGCCACCATTTGAATCATAACCACCTAGAGATTCTCGCAAGACGGTCGATGCGCTTCCTAAGTGCTGAGCAACATTGAATCCACCTTTAACCGCTAGGTAGGAGCGAAGTCCATTCCTTGCGACTCCGAACTGAAGCTTCTGTCCTTTTTTCAACGTAAAGTCAGACCAATTTGAAATAGGTTCACCATCTATTTTTGCATTTAAATCACCGCCACATATAGCAAGGTGGCAGTTATGCAATGCAATAAAACAAGCGTTACCCAGAGTAATTTCAATCGCAACGCAATTGACTACGTTACCAAGCAAATGGTTGGCCCAACTGTAAGCATAGTCGTCGACCGGGCCACCTTGAGTCACACCGACATGCGCTAAGCCAAAACGACCAAAGTCTTGAACTAAAGAGAGCGGTCCTGGCTTTTCCACCAGTAATCCACCGTAACTCATAGTACGCCTCCTAAATCGATAAACTCTTGTTTTGAAATAGCATTAAAGGTGACCTTGTCACCCACTTCAAACGGTATAAAAGGAGGAGAGTCGGAGAAGAGCGCAAGCGGGCTTTTACCAATAATGTTCCATCCGCCAGGACTATCTGATGGATAGACGGCCGTTTTAGAGTCTGCGATTCCTACACTTCCGGCCGGCACTTGAGTTCTTGGTGTGGCAAGCCTTGCCATGTGCAATTGAGTATCAACGTCCGAGAGAAATGCAAAGCCTGGAGCAAAGCCAATTGCAGAAACCGCGTACTCGGTTTTCGTATGCAGGGTAATAAGATCGTCTAATGACAGACCTCGCATTTTAAAACGAGATAGATCTAACGCGGTTTCTTCAGAGTAATATACAGGGATAGTAATGTGATTTGGCTGGGAAAGCTTAAGTGATTGAGTATCAAACTGGCTCACGATTTGTTGCAGCTCATTGGCTAAGTTCTTTTCGTTGATTCGAAAAGGTAAGTAATCAATGAGAATAGTTTGATAGGAGGGGACAACGTTCATAACAATTGAAGCGAAAGTTTCTCTTATGCTGCGAGCAAGCTCTCCTACTGCATTTTCAGAAATACTCTCATCAAACTTAATGAAAATACTGCACTCGGAGATCAAAGAGATATTAAATTTCTCTTTATGCATTAATTTCCTCCAGCGTATAGGCTTTGGCGGATCTTTTGGATCAGCGCGATCGACTCTTCATTGTCACCATGAACACAAATTGTGTCGGCTTCCAATAATATGTAACCGCCTGAAGCGGTTTTGACACGCCCAGAGTCAGCTAAGGTCCGGACTTGCTCAAGTATCGCGTGCTCGCTTTTTAACACGGCATTGGGCTGTGTTCTAGGAGTCAGTAAGCCGTCATCTTGGTACAAACGATCTGCAAATGCTTCAAATAGCAAGGGAACATCATAATCGTCTGCGATTTCTAAGTATTTTTCGTTTTCCTGTGAAGCTAGGATCATTAACGGTACTTTGAACAGTGCTGCCGCCTTAACTACCGCTCTAAATATCGCATCACTTTTCATCATGTCGTTGTATAGAGCGCCATGAGGCTTTATGTAACTGATGTCTGTGTATTGCGCCCGGCATAATGCTTGTAAAGCACCAACCTGATATATAACCATGTTCGTAATTTCATCACCCGTCATGCTTATGCTTCGTCTGCCAAAGCCTTGTAGGTCGGCGTAACCTGGATGTGCGCCAATATCAACATCGTTGTCATTCGCTAGGGTGATGGTGTCGTGCATGACATTAGGGTCGGAGGCATGAAAACCACACGCGATGTTCGCCATATCAACATGGGGCATCACGTCTTCATCTGCGCCCATACTCCAAGAGCCAAAGCTCTCGCCCATATCACAGTTCAATGTAAGTTGCTGTTTATTCAATGTCATACGTTTTATTTCTACACAAGCAATGGGTTTACGATGCAGGAAAATGCATCTAGGTTCAGTGACTCACTTCATTCTTCTATCATGAAAACGAAGCTTTTTGAGCAGATAGCTGGCGAAAAAGATCACGTTAGTCCATAAAGATGTTGCCGTTATTTGAGTTGATCCGAATTTTAAGGTATTTCGTTTCTTTTCCATCCAATTTTTGAGAATTTAAGGTTATTTTGCATTAGCATCGTGTTAATCTTGTCGCCCTTCATGGGTGATAGATTGCATAATGGTTCTTCTGTCATTTTTGTGGTTGTCTGCGACAGGAATATATATGTCATTACGAGCGAAGTTTATTTGGCCTCTTCTGGTCTTTTTAACGGCTATCTTTGTTATCTCAAAAGGTTACACCTCGTATACTGTATACCAATCGTCTAAGCATGAACTGGTCGAGCAGACAAGAAAGTTGATTAACAACGTTTCTTTCTCAATTAAAGATGCGCTGACGACAAAGGACAAGCAAAAAGCTCAAACTATTCTCGCCAACTTTTTAAACCAGCCAAATGTAACTCGGGTCAAACTTTATGACCAAGATGACCAACCATTCGCTGTTATGGAGATAAGTGGGGCACTGGCACCCGTTCCAAGTCAAACCGAAAGAAGTAGGTTGCACGCTCTAGGCTATGCCTTATCAACCAAATTTCTTTATGTTCTAGAGCCGATTATCCATGATGGCTATGTCATTGGTAGCATGAGAGTTACGCTTTCTCATCGCCCAATTGTAGAAGCCATACAATCTTTACTTCAAGATGGCGCTTTACTTCTTCTGTTTCTGATCGCTGGTGGCACTGTTTTTTACATAAGTATCGAGAGGCTTGTTCTCAGGCCCGTGATGGAACTCAACCGCGTAATAGAGAATGTGACACACGGACGAAACACGGAAAATCAAGCTCGCTATTACGCCAAGGATGAAATTGGAGACCTCGCGCGCTCTTTCAATCAAATGATGAATAGGTTAACAGTACGTGAGAAGCAGCGGCAACATTCGCTAGACACACTAGAACAAAAGCGCGCATTTTCAGAAGAGGTTATCGAATCTGTTCAGCATGCATTAGTTATTACCGACAATTCCGGACGTGTTATTCATTGTAATACGGCGACCCAGCAAATATTTCAAAAAAAATTAGATGAACTTAAATATGCCAATATTCGTGATCTAATTAAAACCAAAACACCGAATGAGCTGAGTCAGATCCTGAGTCGAGGCCTAGAGTGCGATGATATTCACCTCAAAAATGCAGATAACGAACAGCAGTTGAGCCTAACCAGTCGTCGCCTCTCGACACATGAATACTTACTGTTTTCGATTCAAGATATCACCGAAATTGAAGAAGCCATAAACCGGCAACGTGTTGCGGGGCGTGTTTTTGAAAGCAGCCAAGATGGTCTCATTGTTCTTAATCATCGCGGTGTCATTACGATGGCAAACCCTGCCGTCACTAAGTTAGTCGGCTTAGAGGTGGATCAGCTTATTGGGAAATCATTCATCCAAACGCTAAAGTGGCGCAAGTTACAGGAAATGATGCCTAGTATCATCGAGTCGATAGAAAATTATGGCGTTTGGCAAGGTGAAGTTATCGAGAAGAACCATATTGGTCAGTTTGTACCGATGTTTGCTCGAGTCAATCGTATCGTTAAGTGTGAAGACTATGGTTTCTATGATCTGGTTATTGTTCTTACCGACCTTTCCGGCGCAAAAGAGATGGAACGATTGGAGCATTTAGCTCATCACGATGCTTTAACGGGGTTAGCCAATCGATCTAAGTTCCATTTAGAGTTGGAACAACTAGTACAACGCTCTGGATACTTGCGTGACGAATTTGCAGTTTTGTACCTCGATCTGGATGGATTTAAAGAAGTTAACGATACCTACGGTCATGATGCAGGTGATGAAGTTTTGAAAAAAGTTTCCGAGCGTCTAACATCTGCGACGAGACATAGTGATTTAATCGCAAGACTTTCTGGTGATGAATTTGTCATGTTGGTAAATCCCGCCAATCAAAAAGTGGTCACCCGAATAGCAGAACAGTTGCTCGAGAGCATATGTGCTCCAATTGAGTACAAAGGTCACTTACTCAAAGTTGGCGTTAGTATCGGCGTAAAATTAGTCGGCGTAAATGAGCGCGATGCTACTCGAGTTTTAAAAAGTGCGGATACGGCAATGTATCAAGCAAAGAAAGCCGGAAAAGGCCAAGCAATATTAATGGGATGCGAATTACAAGAGACAGTTTAAATCGTAACGTCAAAGCTTTAAACTAACCCAATTCGCGTCAGAAGGAATAATAAAATGAAAGTACTCGTTACGGGTGGTATGGGCTATATCGGTAGTCATACGTGTATTCAAATGATCGAAGCTGGCATGACGCCAGTGATTCTAGACAACCTGTACAACAGTAAATCTACGGTATTAGATCGAATTGAAAAGGTATGTGGTGTAAAGCCAACCTTCATTCAAGCCGATATCAGAGATAAATTGGCGATGGTAGAAGCACTAAAGTCACACAATATTGAAGCTGTTATCCATTTTGCAGGTTTAAAGGCCGTCGGTGAGTCTGTAGCAAAACCTTTAGAGTATTACGACAACAACGTTAATGGCACTTTAGTATTGGTTGATGCAATGCGTGAAGCCGGAGTTAAATCGTTGGTATTTAGTTCATCAGCGACTGTATACGGTGATCCTGCTTCTGTACCCATCACAGAGGACTTTCCAACTAGCGCAACTAACCCATATGGGCGCAGCAAATTAATGGTAGAAGAGTGTTTAACCGACTTCCAAAATGCGAACCCTGACTGGAGCATTACACTTCTTCGTTACTTTAACCCGGTAGGTTCACATCCAACAGGCGAGCTAGGTGAAGATCCTCAAGGTATTCCCAACAACTTAATGCCGTTTGTTTCTCAAGTTGCGGTAGGGCGCAGAGAGTTCCTTTCTGTGTTTGGTAGTGATTATCCGACCAAAGATGGCACAGGCGTACGTGATTATATTCATGTAATGGACTTATCCGATGGTCACGTTGCTGCATTAGAAAAAGTAGGTAGCAAAGCTGGCCTTCATATCTATAACCTCGGTACTGGTAACGGCTACAGTGTACTGGACATGGTGAAAGCATTTGAAGCCGCAAGTGGTAAAGATGTCCCATACCAACTTGTTGAGCGTCGTCCAGGTGATATTGCAGAGTGTTGGGCGGATCCATCAAAAGCGATGAATGAGTTAGGTTGGAAAGCAACTCGCACTCTAGAAGAAATGACTGGCGATACATGGCGCTGGCAGTCTACTAACCCTCAAGGTTATCCAGATGCCTAATCTTTAATTTACATAATAGTAACAAAAAGGCGCATAATTGCGTCTTTTTTGATCCAAATCGGAAAAAATCGTAAATTACTGGTTAAAAGGTAGCAAGTATATATAGAGCTGTTAAACTATGCCCGACTCTTAATTTGGGTTATAAATTTTCTCATAGCTATTGGGGTAGTTCATGGAACTCGGTCTGATCATCACTTTCATCATTGCAGCAGCAGTAATGGTGAAAAAAGAGATGGCAAAACAGTAAACTTTCATTTTTCATACTTTTCTTTACATTTTTGAAATGAAAGCCATAAAAAAGCCAGCATTACGCTGGCTTTTGTGTTTTTAAGGTTTAGAACTCGTATTTAACACTAATGTTGTAATTACGCTCAGCTTGCGTTTTGTCTCGACTTAACTCAGTCTTACCGCGAACATCGTTCCAAAGATGGTATTCTTCATTCGTTAGATTCATAACACCAGCACGAATGGTTATATCTTTCATTGGTTTGTAGTACGCCGTTAAGTCAACGACTGTCGCAGACGGCAAAGCAACTTGGTCTTTGATTCCGCCTTTATCACCATCAGAGTTGATATCACTGTTCGATTTCTTAGCCGTGTAGTTTACTTTTAGGCTTGTCCCCCAAAGTGCATTTGGTGAATCGTAATTTACAGCAGCTACGGCATTCCATGGGTTTACACTGTTCAAAGGATTACCATCACCATCTTCACCTTCTGTGTATGCTGCAACAAAGCGAGTTGTCACGCCTGATGGAAGACCAGCAATGGCATGCCAATCAAGACGGTTAGAGAGCTCAACCCCTTTAATGTTTGCTTCACTAATATTGATATTTGTGAATTCAGTTAAACCACCATTGTTTGATGACGTTTGCTCAATAAAGTCACTGTAATCACTGTAGTAGAACGCTACTTCAGTTGCCGACGCTGCAGTGTTATGACGGTAACCAAGCTCATAAGACAAACTCTTTTCAGATCCCAAATTTGGGTTAGGGCGGTTGGTATAGCCATGAGCCGGATTATCGTAGGTGTAGTAAAGCTCGTCGAACGATGGCGCTCGGAACCCTTGGCTCACTTGCGCGAAGATCGTGCCTGGTTGCGATATAGAGTAAGTTGCTCCTAAACGACCAGTTAATGCAGAGTCGCTAAACTTCTCGAATGACTCTTCAGAAGTATTTGAAGGATTAGTAGAGAAGTAATCGTAACGCACACCTGGAGTCAGAATTAGCTTGTCATTAAGAAGCGAAATTTCATCTTGCAAGAATAAACCAAAGCTTTCTTCTTTTGCATCCGGTGTGTAAACGTAAACAGTATCTGGCGTGCCAGGATCGGAATTAAACTCGCGATTGGTATTACTGATGTCACTATGTTTGTACGATATTCCGTAAACAATATAGTGATTTTGAATCTCTTTATCTAACTGAGTTTCGAATTCAAATTTGTCTTCAGTATATTCGTAATCTTTTTTCTGTTGGTTGTCACCACTAGGCGGTACGTAAGGTGGGTAACCAGGGCTAGCTTCGATAAAGCGATTAGAGACGCCGTTTTCTTCTTTACCAATCCATGTAAGCTTGGACGTGATCGTATCCGAGATAGCTGCATCTGCAAACCAAATGTGCTTGAGCCCAATGCGATTTTGCTTGGTTGTGTCTTCAGCGTTGAAGTTTTTGTAACTTTTATGTGCGATCTCTGAGTCAGTCTCGTTGTAAATAACTTCTCCCAAAAACTCCAAGCGATGAGCGTCATTCAATTGAGATTGAAGTTTTACCAATAGATCGTTTTTGTAATAATCTTGGTTGTCCACAGAATAGTTATCGTAAGGCGCCTTAGAGAAATTTTGTAGCTCTGCACCATCACGGCGTGTAAAGGCTACAAGTGCTTCTGTACTACCGAAACGCTTTGCTAAAGCTACATGCTCACTAAAAGAGTTATCTTCCGATGAATAAGAGAGTTTAGCTTGACCACCAAAGTCTTTGCCATCTTTGAGGAAATCCTTCGGATCTTTTGTTTCGAATGCGACAACACCGCCAATTGCATCACTACCATGTAGGCTAGAAGCTGCTCCTTTAACAATTTCGACACTCTTTAGCATATCGGGGTCGACAGTAACGGCACTAGAATTGATAAACGAATATGGTCCACCGCTGAATACACCTGGTTGAGATGCACCGTCTACTAAGATTTTAACTCGTTTACCTTCCATCCCGCGAATGTTAATACTTTGGACGCCTTGGCGTTGAGTGCCATTAACAGTAACACCTGGCGTATACTCGAATAGATCATTCAAGTCCTTTACCATGTTTTCTTCGATGTCTTTCTCTGATACAACAGCAACAGAAGCAGCAACAGTGTTTATGGTTTGGTTGGTACGGGTGGCCGACACAACGACTTCTTCAAACTTAGAAGCTTCTTCCGCATAAGCAGTATGGGAAAGGGCAACTAAAATGGAGGCTGACAAAATTGATTTTTTATACATTGGCTTCAATACCTTAGATCCATAATAGGTAACAACACGCGGATATTAATGGATCTAAATGGTAATTACTATCATTACCATTGTCATTTATTGATTTGTATTGAATCTTCTTCTTAGGCTATTAGCATTCCTAGTCTTTATTTATCAATATGTTATATAATTTGTCGTTAGTTCTTGATAAGTTCATCCAAATACAACGAATGTGATAAATGTCACATTAAGAGAGGCCATGTGCAGAGTCCAATTACGTTAGAAGCACTCCATATTCTAGATGCTATTGATCGAAGAGGGAGTTTTGCTGCTGCTGCGAATGAGTTAGACAGAGCCCCGTCATCGCTGAGCTATCAAATCCAGAAACTCGAGCAAGATTTAGACATTATTATCTTCGATCGCTCTGGTCACAAAGCCCATTTTACTGAAGCAGGTAAGCTTATTCTTGAAAGAGGAAGAGCCATTTTACAAGCCAGTGAAAAGTTAGTGAACGATGCAACGTTATTGGCGAATGGTTGGGAACTGGATATTACCATTGCCTTTGATGGCATTATTCCTATATCCAATTTTTTCCCGATGGTTGATGCGTTGGCCGAGGTCAGCTCAACTCGAGTCAGGCTGCAAGAGGAGATTCTGGCTGGTAGCTGGGAGTCTTTGAATACGGGGAGAGCTGATTTACTGATTTGCCCATCACTGGATACGCTTCCTCAAGAAGTTAAGTCAGAAAAAATTGGTAAAATGAGTATGTATTGGGTAGCTTCCGCTGATCACTATGTTCACAAGCGTAGTGGTAAGTTTGATGAAGCAGCGCGAGAAAAGTATCGGATTATTGCTATTGCAGATACCGCACGTGAGCAACCCGCGCTCTCAATTAATATCATTCAAAAACAACCTCGCTTGACCGTCACCAACTTTACGGCAAAAGTAGAAGCGCTAACTGCAGGTTTAGGCATTGGTACATTACCAAGCCAAATTGCACAACCTCTTATTGATAGTGGTGTATTGAAACGAATCGAAGGCACTGAAGAACAGCCGATGGATATTATTTTGGCATGGCGCCGGAACACTATGGGTGAGGCAAAATCCTGGTGTATTCAGTACTTAAAAAAGAATTGGAAACTAAAGTAACAACGTAACTTTTACTTCTTAGATTCCCATTGATTATCGAATGTAAGAAGTAAAAGTCATCGCTAATGCTGCGCTTTTCAATTTAAAGGGAGCACCATATCTGCCGTACCGTCTGCAAACTGGACATCGATCTCAAACCCCAAGTTCTGAGCCAACATCAACATTCCTCTGTTTGTTGGCATGGTCATTCCAGACATTTGCTTTGTGCCTTTAATTTTGCAATAGCTGATTATTTTCTGCATCAGCACTTTGCCTAAACCTTTTCCTTTCAAATCTGAACGAACCAAAATAGCAAACTCAGCGTCACTATTGTCTGGTGTAATCAATGCGCGGGCTACCCCTATGATAGACGGTCCGTCAGTATTAAACGCTACCGCAACAAACGCCATTTCGCGGTCGTAGTCGATTTGAGTAAAGTTTGCCAAAGCCTCATGGTTGAACTCTCCAACTTCAGAAAAGAAACGTTTATAGAGATCTTCTTTCGATACGCTATTAATGAATTGAGCATGCAGCGGCTCATCCTCAGGCAAGATAGGGCGAAGCAGGATAGGTTGGCCATCTCGAAGCGTTACAGTTTCGACAAACTCTGCCGGGAAAGGGCGAATCGCTAGCCGTTTTTGGGCGTCTCCTTCGTATTTACACAGTGTGACATCTGCATCAAGGATAGTTAAATCGCTTCCGGACACTAGCACTGGATGGATATCCAGTTTTTGTATTTCTGGTAACTCAACTGCCATTTGGGAGATACGAACCAAGAACTTCGACAACTCAGTAATATCGAGCGCATCTTTGTGTTTCTGCAGGCGAATCTTTCCAGACTTTAGGGCAACAACGACAAGGTAGCGCGCAAGCGTCATGTTCAAAGGAGGAAGTGCAGCGACGGCATCTTGGGCGATATTCCACTCAGAGCCGCCTTGACCAAGCAAGATCACTGGTCCAAAGACTTTATCTACTGCAATACTAATCCGTAGCTCTTCAGCGCTGCCGAGCTTTGCCATCCCTTGTACCAACAGCCCATGTACATTGGCGGAAGGGTAGCTGAGCTTTACGGTATCTAAAATGGATAGCGCTGCGTTGGAAACTTCTCGACTGTTTCTTAAATTTAGAGCGACACCGTGAACATCCGATTTATGAGGAATGTCTGGAGAACGCAATTTAACCGCAACAGGATATCCAATATTTTCTGCCATATGAACGGCTTCAATGTCGTCAGATGCAATCCACGTAGGCAAAACGTTAAACCCGAACAGCTTAAATAATGGGCTGGTTTGATGCGTATCCAAGGTAACTGTGTTTTTATCCAGTAGTCGTTCGTTTACCCATTCTTTTGCTGAACTCACACTTCCAGAATGTAATGGCTCTGCCGTCGTTGGCGTTTCCATTAGTTGTTTCTGGTTTCGTCTGTATTCGACCAAGTGCATGTATGCTACAACCGCACTTTCAGGTGTTCTATAGGTTGGAATGCCTGCTTGAGTAAAGGCCAGTCGCGCTTCTCTCGACGTTTGTTCTCCTGACCAGTTGGTCAAGATATTAAAATGCTTATGCCGAGGGTGAGATTTGATGGCATTAATAACGACTTGAGCAGTTTCAAGAGGATCAGAAACAGCAGAAGGACTATGCATAATCAATATCGCATCTGCACAGTCGTTATTCATCAGTGCGTTAATGGTATCAATATAGCGTTTTTGGGTTGCGTCACCAGACAGATCAATTGGATTTCGAGCACGCCAGTTGGATGGAAGTACTGCTTGTAATTGCTCAATGGAAGCGTCATCAAGCGTTGCGAGTTGGCCACCACGTTCAATCAAAGTATCAACGGACATAACAGCAGGGCCGCCGCCATTGGTGATGATCGCTAAACGCTCTCCACGAAGTGGCACAGAATGCGTGAGTGTTTCTACCGCGGCAAAAAGCTCATGCGTATTGCTGACTCGTAACATACCAGTTCTGCGAATAGCAGAATCGTAAATTACGTCAAGTGTATCTCCGTCTTGCTGCTCAAAAGTATTCATCTCTTTAGAGCGGCCCGCTTTTAGCACCAATATACGTCGGTTACGTGAAGCGGCGCGCGCAGCAGACATAAATCGGCGAGCGTCTTGGATATTATCAACATAAAGCAGAATAGCTTCAGTGTTTCCATCCATACTCAAATAGTCGAGCAAATCTGCAAAATCGATATCTTGTCCGCGCCCAATCGAAATGAACGAAGAAAAACCAATGTTCTTATCATTTGCCCAGTCTAAAACCGTGGTACAAACCGCCGCGGATTGTGAGATGAAAGCAATTTTTCCGGGTTTAGCTGCAACAGGGGAAAACGTGCAGTTAAAATTGTGCCAAGGAAGGATGATACCTAAGCTGTTTGGGCCTAAGACTCGAATGTTCAATGATGAGATATCTAAAGGATTAGGGTCATCAGAGATAACAATCGCAAACGGTGTGCCTCTCTCATCTAGCTCTTTAAGCAATTGCTCGTTACGTGAAACGTTCGTACACAAAATTGCAATATCTGGCGTATAGGGCAGGGAAGCTACATCAGGGTAAGCGATCACGCCAGATACGGCTTTATATCGCGGCGTTACTGGCATAATCGCGCCACCAAATCCACTTTGTAGAAGGTTGCGCATCACAACATGTCCTGCTCGCAATGCTTTTTGAGATGCCCCAATAACGGCCACAGAGTTGGGTTTAAAGAGTTTATGTAGTTTATTCATGCTGACTCCTGGCCGTTTGTAAGTCACGTTGGCTTCTCGGTTTCATATCAATCATAAACGAATAATTTACTGATAAAACATCTTCAGACCAGACATTGCAGAAAATGTGTACGATGCTTATGGAGTTTGTGTTATTCATCACATCAAAATCACAGATTATTGTATTTGATGCTTGATAAACGGCCCTGCTATCGGCATGATTTATCGTAATATTTATCCAGAGCATTTGTTACTTCATGAAAAAAATCGCAATCATCGGCTTGTCAGTTCTGCTTTCTGCTTGTGCATCTGAAACTTACATCACGGATGTGACCTCAGAAAGTTACCGAGAGGACTACAAATCAGATCGTATCTCTAAACCAATTATGGCGTCTGAAAACGCTGTAGTAGAAAAAGACGTACAACCAACTGTTGTGAAAATGACGGCAAAGCCTGAAGAGAAGAAAGTAGTCAAGCTAACGCCAAAAGAGCAGGCGAAGCCAGTTAAGATCGTACCACCAAGTAAAAAGCAAGCTGGCATTCAACGATTCGGCTATACCATTCAAGTCGCAGCTGTGGGTAGCCAAGCGAAAGTCGATCAGTTTGCAAATAAGCTGCCACAGAACGGTCAGCCAATTTGGGAAAACTACAAAGTTGTAAACGGTACTAAGTGGTTCTCAGTTTTGTACGGAGACTACGCAACAAGCGCAGAAGCCAAGCAAGCGATTTCGACTTTGCCAGCTCAATTTCAGCAGTTAAGGCCATTTGTTAAAAGCATTGATGCAATCAAAAACTCAGCTTACCCAACGCTTAACAAATTAAATTAACACATCAAATAAGGGAGCGAATAGCTCCCTTATTTATTTGCTCAAATCCTATTCGAACAACATTCCTCACATTAAAATTACTGTACGTCACACTTCAAAGGTTTATCATAATAAATAGTATCTTTTGTAGGTCACGGAAAGATGGATTCATGATTAAAAATATTCTTTTACTATGCGGCGGTGGCTCTTCTGAGCACGAGATTTCATTATTGTCTGCAAATTTTGTCGAACAACAACTAAATCTTATTGAAGACGTTCACGTTACACGCGTAGAAATAAAAAACGAAGGTTGGATGACCAACCAAGGTGAGTTGGTTTACTTGGATCTCAATACCAAGCAGTTGTGCTCAAGTGAATCTAATCAAACCATTGATTTCATCGTGCCTTGTATACATGGTTTTCCTGGCGAAACAGGCGACATTCAATCTCTGTTTGAAATCGCAGGTATTCCTTATCTTGGCTGCGGGCCAGAAGCGAGTAGCAATAGTTTCAATAAAATCACATCTAAGCTTTGGTACGACGCTATCGGCATACCCAATACGCCATACTTATTCTTAACGCGAAACGATGAAGAAGCTCACGTTCAAGCTCATAAAGCCTTTGAAAAGTGGGGAAAAGTTTTTGTTAAAGCCGCTCGCCAAGGCTCTTCCGTTGGCTGTTACAGTGTCACAGAAAAAGACAAGCTTTCTAATGCAGTAAATGATGCTTTTGGGTTTTCTGACCAAGTGTTGGTTGAGAAAGCAGTAAAACCTCGAGAGCTTGAAGTTGCTGCATATGAGATGAATGGCCAACTACATATCACTAAGCCAGGCGAGGTCATCGCGCCTGATGGTGCTTTTTACTCGTACGATGAAAAGTACAGCAGTTCAAGTCACTCGCTCACAGAAGTTGAGGCGAAGAATCTAACTCAAATACAATTAGATTCCATCCAACACGCGTCTGAGACGGTATTTAAACAAATGAATCTTCGTCATTTATCTCGTATCGACTTTTTCCTAACGGAAGATGATGAGATTTACTTAAACGAAGTAAACACATTTCCAGGAATGACTCCGATCTCAATGTTCCCTAAAATGCTTCAAAACAACGGGCACAAATTTCATGAGTTCTTGGAAGATTGTATAAACAGTGCAAAGTGATTAACGTTATCGAGACGCGTTTTATGATACAAGTTGTTTTCTAGAGCAAGGTTTATTCAAGCCGTATTTGAATATTGCTCAGTAGCAATTATGATTATATCAACGCATTAAACAGATGACTCAGTGGTATGGCGATTTCAAATTATAGAGGTTTTAACCTGCAGTCAGTCGGATCAGATGGCAGTGTTTGGAAGGTTAAAATCAAGAACCACGTCTTACAGGGAAGTTTGACGGCGGTAAAGAAAAGCATTGATTGGTGGTGTGACACCGCATCGATTATTGATCCCAAAGAGTTTGCTTCACTCGGACAGAGAGTGCAGCAAACAGGTGTTGCAAAATCAGAGGTCTTTAACGGCTATACTATTCAAAATGATACAGGCCAACCTAACTCTTGGTACTGTATGTTTAATGGTAAACTGATTAAGGGCAGTAAAGCCGCTATTCAACGCCATATCGAAGCTTATTTGGTTGCAAAGCAAAAAGCGATGCAAGCTCAACAACAAAAGAAACAATAGAATGACTCTGGTATATTCAACAGAAACCGGTCGAATTAAACCGGAAGAAGAAAAAGTATCTCGCCCTAAAGGCGATGGTGTTGTTCGGATTCAGCGCCAAACGAAAGGCCGTAAAGGTAAAGGCGTATGCATTGTTACAGGTTTAGACTTGGATGATGCACCTTTAAAGTTATTAGCGGCAGAACTCAAAAAAGTCTGTGGCTGTGGTGGCTCTGTAAAAGATGGCAATATCGAGATTCAAGGTGATGCTAGAGACAAGATCAAGGCACATCTTGAAAAGAAAGGCATGACAGTCAAATTAGCCGGTGGCTAATTTAATATTTCCAGTAAACAAAAATGGCGTCTAAAGAAATAGACGCCATTTTTTATAAGTTGCTAATTGAAGAGCAAGCAATCGTAGATTGATAGATCGATATTAGCTATTTTATGGTAAATAACCATTATGTTTAATGCTCACCGTAAGGCCCTTAAATTTAAAATCTGCAGGGGAATAGGAGCATACTCAGACAACATTTAGCGTACGGCTATATGTGATTTAACATAATATACATAATACGAACTTAAGAGTTAGAAGATTAGCATTGGTGAAGTCAGTTTAGTTACACCGTATTTGGCTGTTGCTGCTTTGCAAGCCTCATCAGCTGTCTTGTATGGACCGTGAACTTCGATTTCATCACAGCGACAACTTTATAATAACCAGTCATCAACTTTAAAACCGTGTGGCTGATTAAGTTCCTTCATTGTATCTTGGGTTACGTTCAACACTGTACACGTTGGTTCTGCATCTTGCTCATTCAACATGAGTCAACATGGACACGCATTTGCTTAACCCAAACGTATAAGTACTAGATTACCTTTATAGGAACAAAGAATCTAACAGATGTAAACTCTCTACTTTTCAATCTATACCTAGATCTTTCTTCATATGTTCACTCAACTCGTTAGTGGTTCTTACATTAATCTTATGTTTGCAATGATGGATTCTCAACTCTTCACCAAATAATTTTACTAGTGATTTGGTATACAAAGTACTAATATTATTTATTGTTCTATACAATGTATCTTTCTGATAAACAGATCTTTTCGAATTTTGTATTGCAGTCTTCATATTTTAATATCCTTACACGTTTAACTTTATAATTTAAAAAATCAATTTCAACTTTTATTATTACTTTTTTCGATATGTAATGAGTCATTATCAATGATGCACAATCAACAATTAAATCACCCGAATCCAACTTAGTAATTTCACGAGACAAACTTTCTATTTTTAAATCTTTATTTTCTATATTTAATCAGATTGAGTTAATTCCTTCAGGATATCGGTTTAACTTAATATCCAATATGGTTTTATTAAGATAGTAGTCTGCCATTATTTCATGGCGGCTTTTAAATATCATTGTCCCCCTCCGATGATGCAAGTTATACTTTCCCACCAGTTAAAAGACAACGTGACTCAGAGTTGCAAAAAGGTAACAATCATGGAATTGATGAACAATGAGCTGATCTGCTTTGCAGCCATTTGTAAACACCTCTCTCTTACAGAGGCATCAAAAGAACTTGGAAAGTCTAAAGCTCAAGTCAGCAGGCAGCTAGCAGCATTAGAAAAACAACTTGGCGTAACACTCGTCCACAGAACAACAAGGAAACTCGTTTTAACTGATCATGGCGAAAGCATTAGAGAGCTTGCTATCAAGACGTTAGAGAGTTTGCACGAGTTAAATTACAGAGCTAGCTCGTTGAGTGAATGCATTGATGGAAAGTTTAAAATCACAATGCCCAACTCTATAGCCTCTTCTATTTTTGGTTCTGTTCTTAAAGACTTAAAAGAACGATATCCAAAAGTTGATTTTGAAATATCGTCAAGTAACAATGTAGAAAATTTATTAGAAAGCAACGTAGATTTAGCGATTAGGCTTAATAATGTTATTGATGACACTCTTATTGCACATAAAATTGGTGATTATAGTGATGTTTTGATATCTAGGGTAAGTAATGCCAACAACAAAACACTATTAATCTACAAACATCATTCGAATAAGGAATCAATTAAAAATCAATATACTGATGTTATCGAAGTTGATAACACCTCTATTTTAATAAACTTTGCTTCTGAGGGAGTTGGGGTTGGTGTCATTCCAAACTATCTTATTAAAAGTAACTATATAGACAAAAACATCCGAATATCGCAAACTTTTGATATAGAACGTTCCATGTATATTGCCTACCCTTATCAAAACCCTTTGCCAAGAAAGCTAGCTGAGATATCTACTTTTATTAGGTCTGAGTTATCACAAGTATTGAAGAGTGAGTCATTTTAGGGCGGTTGTTCAGATTTAGAATTTTGCGTTGTCTACTCAACTAGGCCTAACGCTAATCTTTGTAACATATTGTTTCGGCGGTATTTATTAACACCCCCATCTTTATGCTTGCTATCACAATGTGAGATGCTCTGCCGTCTTGTTATCAAGGTTTTGCGTGGAATAAATCACGTGGGGTAAACGATAGATTGACTTACATTAAAATTTTCATCAAAAGCAACTTTATATAAAATTGATTTCATACCAATCTATGTGTATCTTCTACCCATATCCCCACAATAACCAAGGAGAATGCCATGGATAAGCTACTCGCGTCTGCATTAGAAATTAAGCAGCGAACTATGGTGACTGGCTTTTTTGCTAGAAATGGATTCAAAATCGCTATGACCGATTTTGATGATGTCACTTTTGAGCGAGAAGGCGTGCAAGTTAACGTACATTTTGATCTGCAGTCAAACGCGGAGTCTGCATCTGTTTTATCTCATGAGGCATCAATCATTCCTGGCTAAAAACTTTTATTCTCACCGATATACCAAGCCGAACGTTTATGTTCGGCTTTTTAGTGACAAAAAAATGATGAGTGCGAACAAGAGTTGTCGATCACTCATCTAAATAGACGATTAATAAATCAGCTTCAACCTCGTTCACAACCTTTGGTATCGATGAAAAAAAGCGACTCAATAAGTTGTGATGATGGCCACAGACAACTAAATCTATCCCCTCTTTTTTGACGATTCCCGATAGTTTTATATGAAGATCGCCGATTACTACCATGGTCTCGTTTACTGGGTATAAGCATTTATCAGCGAGCTCTTGCAGCCTTCTTTCCAATTCTTGCTCTTCCTTCGCTTCCATGACTATCCGATCAACATCTACGTAAACAAATGAGAGTTTGCTGCTTGAGTTATCTGCTTGCATTATTGCTTTTTCGATAACGGCTTGGCTAGATTTAGATAAGTCGACAGCAACCAAAACGTGCTTGTAACCCATCATTCCTCCCTTGGTTAGTTTTTGTTCTCATATTAAGTCTAGTCCACATAGAGCGAACACAACATCAAAACTACTGCTACATGATAGTTAAAGGAGTTTAGTGTAAAACAGGCAAATAGTTTTCATTGCAACCTTGTTGCTTCCTCTCATCCAAAGATCAACGATGTTTTTCCAATTTCTTCTCTAATTATCGGACGGACTATTTAACAGGAAGGATGCCAGGAAACATTACGTTGTAACACGCGTTACTGCTCTTGATTTCTACTACTCTTGAGGTTTCATATTACCCACTTCAACGTCGCCTAGTTTAGTAAAACTACTTTAGATTAAGCATGCTCAACATGTAACGCTCCGCTCAAATCCAGGAGACGTATTTCGGCTAAAAAAAGCAGCTCAATAAGATGAACTTCGATTCATCTATCACATATGTCTGCGAGTGCTTACTGTTCTTATATCGCTTATTTAATAACTCTAGTTTAATTACCGCTATAAGTTACGGTGTATCTTTTTTATTTTTTCAGCATAATCCTCTGCCTGAGAACGAAGTCCTTTCGCGCTTTGTAATTAAATTACAAGATCAATCAAGACCAATATAGTTGACAGATTAAAAGTCCGAGGTAAATAATTGATAATATGGAGTTTAATTTATGAGTTCATTAAGAAATGCCTAATTGCCTGTGCTACGCAAACTAAGGTTAACACAATTGGGTAAAATTTTACTAACTCGCTATTTAGTCTTAAAGGCAATTGAACAAGATTAAAATCATATAGGTATAGTAAATTTGAGTTACAGCGTAACCAGGGTGGTGTTTGGGAATGTAAAGGAATAGAAAATAGAAAGGCAAAAAAAACAGGGCGTATGCCCTGTCCATGAATTGATTAGTTTTGTTGCTGTTGTTTTTCTGCGTACTCAGATCGAATCCGTTCGGCAACAATTTTGATAGCTTCTGCAGTACTTGTGCCCTTCGCCATCAATTCTTGAATTCTCTCTACAGCTTGTTGTTGCTCTTGGTGAGATAGAGGGGGTAAATCGTCAAACATAAAAAGCTCCTCATTTTGAGGAGCTGACTATAACGATTCAATCAATAGGTAGCAAGGAAATTAATGGATGCACCCATAGCGTTCTCGTTTGTGTACTGAGCTGCGATATCCAATTCGAACAACTTAAGTGGAGACAACCCGATACCAGCAGTAATGGTTCCTTCGTCATTACTTCTAGCTAAGTTCTTCATATACCCTGCCCGTAATGCCATTTGACGCAAAATATCAAATTCAATACCAGCTCGAATCATTTGCGTATTATCATCAAAGGATGAAAAACGTTTTTCTTCGTTAAGATCGTAGTCAACACTCATCGTAAAGTAATCGGCAACAATCCCTGCCCCAACGGTGTATACAGGACGCATGCTATATTCGTATGATTTTATCGTATCGCTGCCATATTGGAATGATTTTGTTTTAACGTCTCTTCCGATCAAATTTTTCGCTGAAATACCGAGACGATATGGGCCAAAGAACCAAAGTGCGCCGGCGTCTAAGTTAAACATCGTTTCCGCGGTCTCATTTTCACGTAAGTCTTTAGTATCAAAATTCTGAAAACTCGTGGCGTATGAGTATGTGTATATACGCTGAAGTTTAGGAGTAACACCAAAAGAAAGGTGTTGGTTCATGAAATTAGTGTATTTAGCAAGTGAAATACCAGCTTCAGCCACGCCAATAGAAACACCTTGTACATAGCTATCATCTAATGGATTAGTACCTGAGGTATCAACATTTGGTTGTACGAATGATTCAGTGTATAGCTTACCGTATGCAGTTGCAGATAAGAATTTGTTGGGAATACCAATGGCAACGACACCACCAAGATCAAAGTCTGTCTTTTTCCCATCGATAGCATCCATCGATTTTTTGATTTCATCGACGTCTGTCAATTTGCTGATGCGTTCGATCTCATCAACTAGATCATATTGATCATCGTAGCTGCCACCAAAACTTGGCACGATCATGCCTGCATCGTCATTTCGGCGATAAATCGCAGTAAGAGCAGGGTTGAAAAAAGGCGCAGTTAGATAAGTTGCTGATACGGTACCAACGCCACCCATTGCATCACTACGAGCCTCTATCGCATAAGTAGCAGCAGAAGCAGCATTAGCGAAAAGAATAGTAGCAACAGAAGTGGCAAGAATTTTATATTTGTTTTTCATACTACACTTGTGATTTTAGTTCGTCCTGAACCTTTATCGGCACAAGTAGTATTTCTTTAACTATTCTTCCTGGGAAAGATCATAGGTTCGGCTAATAGTTTGAGCCTGCTCAACAATTATATCGCCCTGCCAACGGCGACTATTGATACTTACCGCCAATACGTATCTATCGTTTGGGACACCCGCTAGCTCCAATGAATTTGGATAGTTAGACTCGTAAGTCTTTTTCCACATTTGCTCGTACTGGCCATCAATGTAGTCATACAAACCGACTTCAAGTTGCGGTAATGGACAATGGGGATTACGAAGTGCGCTCTTTTCTACTTTCCAATTCTCTTTAGATGTCCAACGAACATATTGAGAAGAGTTTGAATCTCCAAGTATTACCCAAGTTCGATACTCTTGTTTATCAGTAGAAACAACGGTTAAGTGATATAAACCAGCTTCAAGTTTACCTGTTAAGTTATAGCGTTTCGAGTAGCTACGCTCGTTGGCAAGTTCTGTCCCGCTCGGCTGTTGTTCATAGCTGAATGAACTGTCCGCGGATATAGAATCATCCACCCATCGATTAAATGAAATATTTTCGATGTCAGTTGTAGCTCTTAGCTTGATCACCAATCTAAATGTATCTCGCCCAGGGCTTTGAATAGTCTGACGAATAACGTTCACACCACTTATCCAATCAGGCAGCGTTACACCAGTGAGAGCCTTGCCACAGTTTTTAGATAGTGACTGACCAAGAAGATCATTAAGGTGAGGAGTCAAATCTTTACTTGGTTCCGTTTGCCAGAGTTCAACAAGAGAGTTGAACATACCCGCAAGATCATCTTCAAGTAAGTGTTGATGTGCCTGTGTTAAAGGCGTGTTAGTTTGAAACCAGTCCATTGCATGGACTGGTTTCACTAACGCTAATGAGAGAACTACAGGGAGTAGTATTTTCATTACGACTTATGCTTTCATCTTGTAGCCAACACCACGAAGTGTTTCAATTTCCAGTCCTGGCAGTTTTTGACGAAGCTGTAGTACATGTGTATCAACCGTACGTGTTGTCGGGAAGTGATTGTAACCCCAAACGTGGTCAAGTAGCTCATCACGAGTAAACACGCGACCTAAGTTTGACGCCAAAAATAGCAGCAAATCAAACTCTGTTCGAGTAAGCGTAATTAGCTCGTCTTTATAAGTCACTTCACGAGTCGAGCGGTCAATCTCTAAGTCTTTTGTAATCACTTTATCAGCGTTGCTTTGTTCTGCTGAATCCGGTGCTCGTAGCTGTGCACGGATTCTCGCAAAAAGCTCCGCCTCAGCAAAAGGCTTTGTTAAGTAGTCGTTCGCGCCGGAATCAAGGCCTGCAACTTTATCTTTTACGGTAACAAGTGCCGTTAACAAGATAACTGGTACGTCTTTAATCTGTTTCCATTCTGGGAGACATTGTACAGAGTCACCATCTGGGAGTTGGCGATCGAGAATTACCAAGTCAGCTTTTTTCCATTGTGGCTCTACGTCTGCAATACGCTCCACATGTAAACACTCATATCCTGCTTGTTCCAGGCTTACTAACAGGCCGTCAGCCAAGTTTTTATCGTCCTCAACGAGAAGCAGTGTCTGTTTCACAAGGTATCTCCAATATAAAAGTTGTAGGTGGTCCCATTAAGGACATTTTTCCGCCCATGCGGCCTACCATAGATTCAACGATTGTTAATCCAAGTCCTAACCCGCTCTTACTTACGAACGGTTTCTTCAAATTTGCCCAATCTTTAGCCGTTAGGCCTCCTGCATCTCGGACTTGGAATACTATTTTTTCTTCACTAGTTGAGACATCCAATTCAACCGGTGCGACACCGTACTTAAGCGCATTACGAAGCAAGTTATCGATACAAGTTCCTAACCAGTACACATTAACTTTAGCAGCCACATCTTCATTGATGTTAAAAAGCACGGCACTATCAAATTCTTCTTCGATCTTAAATTCTAACCAATCTGCAACGGATGGTACCCAGTCTGTTGCAAGCATTTGGTTATCAGATTGCAAATAATCTTTACTTGCTTCTGCCAATTGACGCAGGCGGCGCGTATCTTCACACAATCTGCGGAATTCGTCATACACACTTTCAGGCAAATGCTCGAACTCTCGACGAAAGCCTTCAACCGTTAGTGACAGAGATGCAATCGGTGTTCTGAGCTCATGCGTTAAAATTTGCAACACGAGCATTCTACTACGTAGTTCTTCTCGCTTGCTATTCCAACGGTACACCGCCCAACCAATCACCAAAAGAATATTGGCGATTACCAGTATGATCATACTGATCCGCAAAACTTGCGAGTGATCTTCTACATCCCAACAAATATTGCCTCGTTTAACAAAGCAACTTTTGCTTTGAGAGGCTAGAGCGTATGACAGACCCGCATTCGCTACGTTCTCTTGCCAGATATCTTTCTCGAAAACAAAGTAACGGTCACCACGTCTTAGCCAAAGTTCGTTACCTTCAATAAACATGCTCGCGCCTGCAATCAAAGCATTAATGGCGTCGTCATCCATGTTTTTCAAGCTTTCTAGCAACTCATCCCCTTCCTCGTTATCACGCTCTTTTATATGCATGTACTGAGATAGTTTGGGTTTGAGTTCTGGATACTTATCCACATAACGTGCCGCGTACGTCCCACCACCAGGGTGAATGAGACCACTACGCGAGAACCAACGAGGTGTCAGCTGCGTCCCTTTACAAATCGCTCTTGTAAATACTAAAGGCTCAGTAATTAAAGGACTTAATGGTAATTTGCCACGACAAGTATTCGCCAAGCTGTAAAGCTGTTGGATATCTTTTAACGGATAGTCAGACGTTTGCGGCAGAAGCGAATCTGGCGCAAGTAACTTGGTAGGATAATTTGATTGCAGAATACGAATATCGTACGACTTAAGAGCTACTTCATAGTTAAATAGCTCTGTAAACGTATCTATTCTTTCTGGTAGTGAATCGGAAAATGCAGGTGCCGAAAAAAGCGGCAATACAGTTGCAAAACCGAGCAAAAACTTTTTAATCAAACTGTTACCGTCACTTGTTACATTAGCCAAAACTATACATCAATCTACAAGCAATTGACATCTGCTAACAGAAGGATTTGCATTACTATAACATTGAAACGGAACAAAAAAGGGCCAGCGATTGCTGACCCTGTATAGTTTTAAATCAAGAATGGTTAAAGTGCTTTAAAAATAGACTCAACACTTTCTTTCGCATCACCAAATAGCATTGATGTATTTTCTTTGAAGAACAGTGGGTTCTGTACTCCTGCGTAACCAGTGTTCATTGAGCGCTTGAATACCACTACGTTTTTCGCGTTCCATACCTCCAATACGGGCATACCAGCGATTGGGCTGTTCGGATCTTCCAGTGCGGCTGGGTTGACCGTATCGTTAGCACCGATAACCAATACGGTATCGGTTTCTGCAAAGTCATCATTGATTTCATCCATTTCAAGAACGATATCATACGGTACTTTTGCTTCAGCGAGTAACACATTCATATGCCCCGGTAGACGACCCGCTACTGGGTGAATCCCAAAGCGAACTTCAATACCTTGTGAACGAAGTACATCAGTAATTTCATGAACAGGGTATTGTGCCTGAGCTACTGCCATGCCATATCCTGGAGTGATGATTACTGATTTTGAGTTCTTCAACATCTCTGCAACTTCTTCAGCCGTTGTTTCACGATATTCGCCCTGCTCTTCGTCACCTGAAATCACTATCTCTTGACCAAAACCACCGGCAATAACACTGATAAACGAACGGTTCATTGCTTTACACATGATGTAAGAAAGAATCGCACCTGATGAACCTACCAAAGCACCTGTTACAATCAATAGATCATTTGCGAGCATGAAACCTGCTGCCGCTGCTGCCCAACCTGAGTATGAGTTCAACATAGAGACAACAACTGGCATATCAGCACCACCGATTGAAGCGACTAAATGGTAGCCGAATGCGAACGCGATCAAAGTCATCACAATAAGAGCGAACATGCTGCCATCTGCTTTTACGAAGTAGATCATAAGAAGCGTAGAAATAACAACCGCTGCGAGGTTCATTTTGTGCTTATGAGGCAGGTTAAGTGGCGACGAAGAAATCACACCACGCAGCTTACCAAATGCGACAATTGAACCGGTGAAAGTTACGGCACCGATGAACACACCCAAGAATACTTCTACAAGGTGGATAACATGCTCAGCATGTGTTGCTGCTTCTGGCGCATCTAGGTAACTGTTGTAGCCAACTAAAACCGCAGCTAAACCTACAAAGCTGTGTAGAATCGCAACCAGTTCTGGCATCTCGGTCATTTCTACTTTCTTCGCATAGAAAATACCGATCGCACCACCTATCGCCATCGCGATAATGATCCAACCAAAACCTTGCGCATCTGGGCTAAAGATCGTCGCTATCAGCGCGATCGTCATACCAGCGATACCGTAGTAGTTACCATTACGAGCAGACTCTTGCTTTGAAAGTCCCGCCAAACTCATGATGAAAAATAATGCAGCAACAATGTAAGCTGCTTGTACTAATCCTGCAGACATTGTGACTCCTATTTATCTTTGCGGAACATTTCAAGCATACGCTTGGTGACGGTGAAACCACCGAAGATATTGATACTCGCGATCAATACGGCAATAAAAGATAGGAATGAAACGACGCCATTACCTTGTCCAATTTGCAGTAATGCACCAACGACAATAATGCCAGAGATAGCATTCGTTACTGACATTAGTGGAGTATGAAGTGCATGGGTAACATTCCATACTACGTAGTATCCGACAACACACGCTAGAACAAATACAGTAAAGTGAGAAAGAAACGCTGCCGGAGCAACCGATGCAACCCATGCAAAGGCTCCAACAGCCGCTGCCACACCAATAATTTTCTTCGTTGGAGACGTAGGTTCTTCTACTTTAGGCTCTGGCTTCGCAGGCTGTTCTTGTTTCACTTGCAGCTGAGCTGAAACCTGAATTGGTGGCGCTGGCCAAGTAACTTCACCTTCTTTCACCACGGTAACGCCACGGATAACAACATCTTCAAAATCAATATTGATGTTGCCATCTTTCTCTTTACACAGCAGTTTTAGAAGGTTAACAAGGTTTGTCGCGTAAAGCTGAGAAGATTGTGTAGGCAAACGACCAACCATGTCAGTGTAACCAACAATTTTTACCCCGTTATCCGTCATGATAACTTGGTCTTTCACTGTATATTCACAGTTACCGCCATTAGCGGCTGCCAAGTCAACAATTACACTGCCCGCTTTCATGCTGTCGACCATTTCTTTGGTGATCAACTTCGGCGCAGGTTTACCAGGGATGAGCGCGGTCGTAATAATGATATCAACATCTTTAGCTTGCTCTGCGTATAATTCTGCCGCTTTTTTGTTGAAGTCATCAGACATTTCTTTTGCGTAGCCATCCCCAGAGCCTGACTCTTCTTGAAAGTCAACGGTCAGGAACTCAGCGCCCATCGATTCAACTTGCTCTTTTACTTCTGGGCGGACGTCAAACGCACGGACAATGGCACCTAAGCTACCTGCAGCACCGATAGCCGCCAAGCCAGCGACGCCAGCACCCGCAACCAATACTTTCGCTGGAGGTACTTTACCGGCAGCCGTAATTTGACCTGTAAAGAAACGACCAAACTCATGAGCTGCCTCAACCACTGCACGATAACCAGCGATATTAGCCATCGAAGATAGCGCGTCTAAGGCTTGTGCACGTGAGATACGAGGAACGGAATCCATGGCAAGAACGTTAATGTTCTTACTTGAAAGTTGTTCCATCAACTCAGCATTTTGAGCCGGCCAAATAAAGCTAACCAGTGTTGATCCATCTTGCAGTAACGCAATTTCGTCAATGCCTTGCTCATCATCCACAATTGGCGCATTAACTTTTAAAATAAGGCCAGATGCCCAAACTTCTTCACTAGAAACGATTTTCGCACCAGCTGCTTCATAAGCGGCATCATCGAAACTCGCTAGCACCCCCGCTTGGGATTCAATCGCGACATCGAATCCCAATTTTATTAACTGCTCAACCGACTTCGGCGATGCAGCCACTCGCGATTCACCCGCGAGTATCTCTTTAGGTACACCGATTTGCAAAACGCATACTCCTTGTATACATATCAATAAATTAGTCCCAAAACAGAGCGTCGCTCTACTCTAATTCTTTTTTATTTCTATCTGTTTACCACGCAAGACAATTGCAAACGAAAGATGATGTTTGGGGACACCCATTTGCACAATAACACCTTGACTAACAGCCCTGTTATTATTCTGTTTGTATCGAACGCGTCTCATTACTTCAAGTGTTTTGTAATTTAAATACTAAATTTCATTACATATAACGCTAAGTAATGAATGATTGTCGCTCTGTGCTCGAAAAATAACAACGCAACACCGTACTAGACTGAGGTCTAACCAGGTAACGATTAAATACTGACTTAATAGAGATTTAAGCGTTAAAAAGAAAGAACCACTAGCATATACACTAATGGCTCTTTTTAAGATGACTGGAATCAAATTGCAGTAAATTGCTAGTCGAAGATTTTATCGCCCATTTGATCAATAAACATTTGAGATTTCTTCAACATAAGGTCATTGGCATCTTGCTCTGAGCCAAGTAAATCGGAGCGAATAAACCGATGTGTTTTCACTTCATCATTGTCATGCTTTTCTATTCGACCAGCGATGCGATATTGTCCGCCCTCTGAAAGGCTCTCTGGGTAAATAAAGAAACCTTTATACTCAACTGGCTCGATAGTTTTAGCTTCAGCGGTTTTCTCACTACCACCAAACAAACGCGAAAAAAATCCCACGATTCCTCCTTGGGTCAACTCACTAGTCAACTGAGCGACTCTTACTTGATATTAACGTTAAGGATCGGTTTTTCATACCAATCCAACTCTTTGTCATCATCATAACTAGTATGGGAAAAAATTACAGGCACATCATACTCTCGGTTCTTACGCCTGTCTTCTTTCACCATTTCTGCGGCGTTTTTCACCGCTATATCCGCGCTTTGCTTAAACTGGCTTAATTTTTGTTCAGGAAGTGAAGACAAAAAATCAATATCATGACGGATATAGACAGGCTTGAGCTGGATAAGCGCAAGGCAAGCAATATCGGCTAACTGTTCGTTGTCATACTGTTCTAAAAATTCGGGCAAACTGAGAACCTGGCCTACTAATGTTTCCATGTAATTGTGCACATCTGAGCTTATCTGCATCTGTAAATCTCCTTTTTCCTATGAAATGAGTATAGCAACGACTTGTTTATAACAACTTATTGATTGCTCTTAATTTAATCAATCTCTCTCTTTTTGCCGTAATGTCTTCCAAAATACTTGGGAAAAGGAACAAATAGACGTATTCTTGCTAGTTCTCAAAGTTCGAAATTCAATAACGGATAAATATCCATATTGATAAAACGATTTACCTAACCAATTATATAGTCAACTATTTTCAGGCAGTTTGTAATAGATGTCCTCATCGTCAATGACTTCATCAGGCTTCAGATTCTTATTCCCTTTTTTGCTACTGGGCATAGTGAGTTCGGGCATGGACAGCATTATTCAGATGACTCAGGCAAACTGGGGCATTGCCGCAAACTTGCCGTACATACTATTAGGTTGTGCGCTACTCCTTTGTTATTCATTTAAGCAAGGCAGAGAGTTCATGGTGTGCTTGGCAATGTTGCTAGCCTATTTTGTGATACAGCACCGCCTACAAGTCCCGCTTCAAAGTGGTACCGCTTTACTTGAGCTAACCATTTTAACCACGTTACTTCCTGTCTCGTTTCTTACGGTATTTTTGTTTAGTAAAGAAGGTTTTGACTCTAGAGCCATGTTGACTTACATCTTGATGTTAGCAATGTTCGTTCTTTGGTCTTATCTAACGCTAGCATATTACGTTGAAGGAGGGTTTGAACAATGGACAAGCGGTATTTTATTTATTGTACCTACGGTCTCTAAACTGCCTTTAATTCTTGTTTTATATTGCGTGGGTATTGTCTGTTTTCTTGGAATCCTTGTTTTAAAGAAGAATGAAATTATTCATGCGATGACCTACTCTGCCATGGTATTGGCGTCTGCGACGTTCATTTTCTTTGATGTGCAGTACATATCAAGCACCATGTTTACGCTAACAGGGCTGCTTATCATTATTTATGCCGCTTCCGCTAGCCATCAACTGGCTTTCACCGATAGCCTAACGCTGATTCCAAGCAGACGTGCACTTGATCTCGATCTAAAACACATGGGTAAGAAGTTCACGATCGCAATGCTTGATGTTGACCATTTTAAAAAGTTTAACGACACCTACGGTCACGATACTGGTGATGACGTTCTAAAAATGGTCGCTTCGCGCCTCACTAAAACCCCAGGCGGCGCAAAAGTTTATCGATTTGGCGGAGAAGAATTTACCATCGTTTTTAAAGGCAAATACGCTGACGAATGTAAGAACTTTTTGGAAGAAGCTCGCAAATCGATTGCAGAATACGAGATGATATTACGCGATGAAGAATCTCGCCCTGAGAACCATAAACAAGGACAAAAACGTCGTGGTAGCAACAGTTCGAAAAGAAAGTCGGTTTTTGTTACCGCAAGTTTCGGAGTTGCTGATAGCCGGAATGGGCAAGCTCCTCTGGACGTTATTAAATCAGCGGACGAAGCACTTTACAAAGCGAAAAAGGCCGGACGTAACTGCATAAAGCTTCGTTAGACCCTCACCAATCGTGAAAGTTAACAAGCTTGTCTGGGTTTAAAACAAAACCGAACTTCCCCATCAGCATAATAACTGCACTCATCGTTGCCACTATCCCGATGTTATCTATCTAATCAAAGGTATAAGGTATACGCCCGATTGCGACATTCCGTTCGCACTGTTTGCCTATCTTACTTTGAGTTAACTTTAAAAGAATTACCAAAACGTGACAACGCAACAAAAAAGTGGCATTCATAAGACTTTGTTTTAAAAAGAATTAACTACAGTATGTGTGTTTCTTCCCAAAGATTTTGATGTATATAGTGCTTTATCAACGGTTGCATACAAGTCTGATTGCACTTCTTTCCCTGTTGGTTGAAAAACAAAAACACCCTGTGACACTGTCACTCTATTTGACACACTAGAATACTCATGTGGGTAATCGAGAAAATACATAGCCTCTTGTATACGCTCGGCTTCTCTTTCTGCTGTTTGAGTGTCGGTACACCCTAGCAACACAACAAACTCTTCTCCACCATATCGACCTACATATTCCCCAGAGCGACAAAACGTCGCCTTTAGTTGATTCGCAATCGCTTGCAAGCAACGGTCGCCTTCAATATGACCGTAATTATCATTAAACGGTTTAAAAAAATCGACGTCCAATAGAATCAAAGCCATTGGCATATTGTGACGGCCATGCCATGCAACCATCGATTCCAACTTATGGTCGATATAACGGCGGTTATAGAGTTTGGTTAGGCCATCTTCATTCGCTTGCTGAGTCAAAAGTTGATTAACTTGCTCCAATTGAGCTGTCGCTTGCTTAAGCTCTCGTCTCATATGAGCAATACGCTGCATTGCGATAAGTTTAGAGTTCAGTACCAGTTTATCTACCGGCTTAATTAAATAGTCATCACCGCCCGCGTCTATGGCTTTAGCAATCATTTCTGGCTCTTCGTGACTACTCAAGAAAATAATAGGGATCCAATCCGGAAACGTTTCTCTTATATGAAGAGAGACTTCAAAACCGTTCATATCTGGCATTGATATATCGAGTAACACCAGTTCCGGATCAAAACTCTCGTAGGTATTTAACGCCTCTAGTCCACTACCTACGGCTTTTACAATATGTCCAAGTTGCTTTAGACGAATAGCCAACTGCATCCTGTCTAGCTGAACATCGTCAACCAGAAGGATTCGCATCGATGTCCCTGTCGGTTGCATAACGCGTTCCATTTTTAATTATGTCTTTATTAAACATATACCATACTCATAGAGTTGTTGCATTCGACTCATAATTAAGTGCTATATTTTTGTTTGAATATCACGGAATCCATTGCATAAAGCAGTTAGACTGGACGTTACCCTATCTAATCATGGCCTGTGAGCAGAAGTTCAACAAACTCATTCACTTTGGTCATCTTGTGGATTAATGGGTATAGCTATTTGATGCATTTGGTATTAATATTCCCGCCTTTTTGTAATGAGAGACACACCATGTCAGAAGCAACTAACAGCGAAAGCAAAAAAATCGATCTAGCCAGCATTTCTCCAGAGCTACGTAAAGTTATCGAATTTGACGAAGTTCCAGAGCAAATGTTCGAAATGGTTACCTCTATCCATGAAGTGTCTGAAGAAGCGGTACGTGAATCATGGGACGAAATGCCAGCAAGTGCACAGAACATTCTAGACAACTTTGAACAGTTTCATGCTCTAGTTTCTGTAGGCCAAGCATTCGCTGGTATTAATGTGATGGAAGAGTTTCCGACTCTTAATCTGCCAGAAAACATGACAGATGAAGATAAAGAAGAATACCGTGCTCAACTACTTGATAATGTGCTTCACAACTGTGTGAAAGACATGGTTAAGCAACTTAAGAAAGCACGTCGTGACCCACTTCTTAAGCGTGAATTCAAAGAAGTATTCGCGAAGTAATTCCGACATTCTTCTAGTAACAAAGGCCGCACTTTGCGGCCTTTTTTGATCATGAAGCGTAAATCAGTCTAAACGGTTAATGAGGCGCTAGTGCCATATCTTTTTGTGTCACACTGACACCTTTAATTTGTGCAAAAACACGGCTACCAACTTTTAGGTTGAGATCATCAAGGGCCCACGGTGTGATCGTTGCCCACAAATAACATTTCTCGTCTAGCTTGAGTGATACATTAATACTCTGCTTGTCATCGGCTGCGTTAAACGCCTCAATGGAATCGACAATAGCAGGCAAAATATTTCGAATCGACGTCGCCTTGGGTTGCTCGAGCGTGATAGAAACGTCGTTGGCACGCACTTGCAAGCGTATTGGCGTGTCTGGTGTTCCGTCAATCTTTTGCACCCACAGGAATACATTAGGTGCAAGGCTGATACAAGTCAGTGCATAACGTTCATGATGTTCAGCAATCCGGCCTTCAAATAAGCTGCTTTGCTCTGAGAAAGATTGCCATGGGCGCATAGCATGAGAAGCCCACACTTCCTCAAGCTTACCTGAACTCGAAATTTTACCTTGGTCAATAATTGCAAGGTGCTGAGCAAGCCTTAAAATTTCCTGGAGACTGTGTGTGACATAGATAATAGGAATATTTACCTTCTCCGACAACTCCTCAAGAAAAGGCATTACCTCACGCTTTCTTGGCATATCGAGTGAGGCAAGTGGCTCATCCATCAAAAGCAAATTGGGTTTAGATAGCAATGCGCGCGCAATCGCAACACGTTGCTTTTCACCACCAGAAAGTGATACCGGAAAGCGCTTTAGTAACGGTTTGATAGACAAGAGTTCGGTGACTGCATCAAAATACTCGTCATCTTTTTCTTTAACGCCATATAACAAATTGCCTTGAACCGAATAGTGAGGAAACAAACGTGAATCCTGAAACACATAACCAATACCACGCTTGTGCGTTGGTAGGTTGATTCCCTGTTCACTGTCAAACAAAACATGCTCACCAACCGCAACATACCCTTGCCTTGGAGTGACCAATCCGCTGATGATGTTAATCAACGTCGTTTTACCTGCACCAGATCGTCCAAACAAGGCACTAATTCCGTTACAAGGTAACTTAAGTTTGATGTCGAAGTCAGTCTCACCAAGCATTTGTTTAAATTGGACTTTAATCGTCATTGCTTCGCACCCAATCTGCTTGCCGCTTTACGATTTAGCCATTCAGAGATCATTAATGTAGACAAGGCTAACGCGATAGAAATGATACACAGACGAGCCGCCTGCATTTCTGCACCTGGCGTTTCAATAAAGTTGTACATTGCCAGCGGAATCGTTTGGGTCTCACCCGGAATGTTAGAGACGAAACTGATCGTCGCCCCGAATTCGCCAAGACTACGAGCAAATGACAGCATCGTGCCCGTAATAATTCCGGGAATGGTCAGTGGTAACGTGACGGTGAGAAACACTTTTAAAGGAGAAGCGCCTAACGTAGAGGCTGCGTGCTCCAATTTAGGGTCGACGCTATCTAAGCTTAGGCGTACTGAACGAACCATCAAAGGCAAAGCCACGACAAGACAAGCGACTACTGCCCCTTTCCAATTAAAGCTAAAGACTACCCCTAAGTTTTCATAGAGCCACTTTCCAAGGAACCCTTGTCGTCCTAAAGAAATCAACAACAAATAGCCGATTACCACTGGCGGCAATACCAGTGGTAAATGAATTAAGCTATCGAGAATCGATTTACCAAAGAACGTTTTTCGAGAAAGTAGCCAAGCAAGAAAAACGCCGAGAGGAATCAGCCAAAGTACTGCGTACGCGCCTACTTTGAGGCTTAACATTAAGGCTTGGTATTCCAGTTCTGTCACGCTTCGTTCCTATAATTGAAGGCCGGTTTATTGCTGAAAGCCATATTGAGCAAAAACGCGTGCGGCTTCGTCCGATTTTAGGTACTGGAAGAACTGCTCCGACTCAGTAGAATCATTCACAATTGCAGCCGGGTAAACAATAGCCGCATGCGTATCACTCGCAAATTCGCCGAGAATTTTGACTTTATCAGTTAACTGAGCATCGGTTTTGTAGACCACACCTAAAGGCGCTTCTCCACGTTCAACCAACGCCAAAGCTAAGCGCACATTCTTTGCTGGTGCGACGTGAGTTTGAACCGCTTTCCATACACCCAGTGTAGTCAATGACTCTTTCGCGTACATACCAGCAGGTACTGACGTCGGATTGCCTAAAGCAAGACGATTTCCATGCAATGCCTTCTCCCATGCCTTTGCATCAGAAAAGTTAAATGAGGTTAATTCTGAAGACTGAGGAGCAATCAACACTAAGCTATTGCGCACTAGATTTGTGACATTGTCACGATAAATGACGTCTTTATCGACCAAATAATCCATCCATTTCGTGTTCGCAGAAATGAATACATCCGCTGGTGCGCCATTGATAATTTGTCGAGCGATAGAAGAAGAACCACCATAAACGGGAGTGATAGAAACGTCATACTTTTCTTCAAAGTTTTGCGCGATTTCGTTAATCGCATTCGTCATAGAAGAGGCTGCATACACTTTTAGGTTCGTTGCTGCGTTTGCTGAAAATGAAATGCTTAATACTGCCGCAAGGCAAGCATACTGTTTCCATGCTTTCATAGAGATACTCCAATACAAGGCAAGCGAAAGAACAGGTTATTTAAATATAAAGTTCAATCAGTTAATGGGCTATTTAAACAAAAAATCAAGGCGTATATGTTGTTCTATCGCATCTGCGATGCGATTAATGCCTTGCTCCTTTAACTCTTCAAAGTCTTGTTGTTTGATTTGGGTGCCGTTTACCCATTCTGATACCAGGCTCAAGACATCTGCCTCGTCAAAGAACCCGTGAAGGTAGGTTCCCATGATTTGGCCACACTCGCTGATCGCCCCCTCCGCTTCACCGGAACTGAATGTAAAAGGTTGCAGGCCCCGTACTTCACTTCGCCCTACGTGGATTTCATAACCCTTTACATTGGCTGTTTTGCCGTTAAGAGAAAGCTGTGCTTGTGTGTTTGTAAGCTGTTTGCTGTTAGTTAGCGTCGTAGTGATATCAAGCAAGCCAAGTCCTTCGCTTTGACCTGGTTGGCCTTCGACGCCGTTTGGATCATCAATCAAGTTTCCAAGCATCTGGTAGCCACCACAGATACCAATCACTTTTCCACCAAGACGAATATGACGCAAGATATCTTTATCCCACCCCTGGCTTCTTAGATAATCCAGATCGTCTCTCACTGATTTGGTCCCAGGCAAAATAACCAGGTCGGCTTTATCTATTTTTTCGCCTTTACCTACATAACGTAGATTGATGTCTGGATTCAATCGCAGCACATCAAAATCAGTATGATTACTAATCCGGGTTAAAACAGGCACAACAACATTCAGTTTTACCTCAGAGTGCAACTCTTGCTGCGCAGTGATCGCGTCTTCTGCTTCTAAATTCAAACCATGAAGAAAAGGAAGTACACCAAGTACAGGTTTACCTGTTTTTTCTTCTAGCCAATCGAGGCCCGATTGCAATAAACGAATATCACCTCGAAAACGGTTGATAACAAATCCTTTTACTCGCGCTTGTTCAGATTCAGAAAGTAACGCAAGTGTTCCGTACAAATGTGCAAACACTCCACCACGATCAATATCAGCAACAATGATCACTGGTACATCAGCGGCCTCAGCAAAACCCATGTTTGCAATATCGCCTTCTCGTAAATTGATTTCAGCAGGACTCCCCGCGCCCTCGATAATAATCGAATCAAATTCTTGAGTCAGACGAGAGAAGGAATCTAACACCGTGTCCATCGCCACTTTCTTGTAATCATGAAAGCCAGCCGCATCCATATTGGAAATCGCCTTACCCTGCAAAATGATCTGAGCACCTGTATCACTGTTAGGTTTAATTAAAACCGGATTCATATGTACGGTTGGCTCAATATTACACGCCTGTGCCTGAACGGCCTGTGCTCGACCTATTTCACCGCCATCTTTGGTTACCGCACTATTTAGTGCCATGTTTTGTGGCTTAAATGGGGCAACATTTATCCCTTTTCTTGCTAATACACGGCATAAACCTGCCACAAGGACACTTTTTCCGGCATCCGAAGTGGTGCCTTGAACCATTAAAGATGGGATCGCTGATTTCATGAACATTCGTAAGGAATAGAGGAAGATGAACAATCATAACGTCATCGTCCCCACTTACTCAAGCAAATGAATAGAATATGAATGTTGAAATCATCATTGGTTCAAACAAGCCCTGTTTTAATGACCCCATCAAAACAAACCGATGAGGATGTAACATGAAAAAGAATACAATTATCGCAACAATCGCCGCCTTAGCTATTGCTCCTTCTATCGCGTTCGCGAAAGATAACGCTCAAAACCAATCAAACTTGCAGTTTAACGGTCCTGTCACTGTGGAAAAATTGGATGCCTTGCTAAACGACTCCAATATGTTTACTGAAAAAGATGTGGTCGTTGAAGGTAACTTATTGCGTCAAGTTCGCGCGGATAAGTTTGTCTTTAGCGATGGTTCCGGTGAAGTGATGGTCGAACTCGATGACGATATTCAGCTAAATACTCCGATTGATCACACGACTAAAGTCCGTCTGTTTGGCGAATTTGAAGGCGGGAACAAACCAGAGATTGAAGTCGAACAACTCGTAGTCATGTAAAACAAACCCCGATTGCTGTGCATATCAACATGATGTAGTGACGATTACAGCTAAATAGTGACGGCAAGCACTTAAAATGATAGCTTTATCAATCTTGGTCTGCTTTTTGCAGACCATTTTTTTGTTCATTTTAATCATCTTGCCCGGAGACACCATGCTAGGTAAAGCTCTAAAGGTTGCAGCCTTTGGTTTGTGTGCTATTTTGCCACTTTCCGCACATGCAAATAATTTCAACTACAACACGATGGAATTTCGCATGGGCACTAGCCCTGGTACATTTGGTGGCGAGTTCAATACCTACTTTACAGAGAATACCCATTTCATTGCTCGCGCAGACAGTGAGTTTAGCGGAGACTGGGACATTGCTGGTGGTATAGGCTTTAATGGGCCAGCAGGCCAATTTGCAGATATTTATGGCCAAATGTTGGTACACAACATTAAAGAGAACGGCAGTGATAAAGTGGGTGACGAGTGGCGCACGGAAGTGAATATTGGCACTCGTATTTGGTTTATGCAAAATGTTGAGCTACATGGCCGTATCGGCCAAATCATAGATAATGACGATTCGAACACCATTTACAATCTGGGCGCACGATTCCACTCAACTCAACAACTATCGCTTGGTGCAGATTTCAAAAATAATGGTGTCTATGGCCAGCAAATTGTAATGTCTGCTCGTTTTGCATTTTAGTGGATATGACTACCAGGCATCACAAGCAAGCATATGATTCAATAAAAATAGCCTCCGATTTTGGAGGCCATTTTTTGCTAATCAAGAATTATTAGCTTGTAGCAGAAACTAGCTTTAATACATCAGTTTTTAGCGGTTTTTTTAGGTTTATCTTGCACATATTTTTTCGATACATCCACAACGGCAATATCTCTAAAAAAGCTTCGACCAAGCAAAATTGGAAACGTCATATGTCCGCGATCCGCTAACGTAAACTCTGTCTTTTCTTTGTGATCCCCAACGGTAATGTAGGCTTTTACCACCGCTCGTTTATCCACCTCTTCTGACGAAGACTGCTTAACTTTAGCCCAGCGCTCAACGGGTACTTTAAATTCTTTGGTGTCTTTGTCACCTAAATCTATCTTAAATTTAACCCAGTCTTTACCATCACGCTCAAACGGAACAATGTCAGTCGCACTAATTGATGATGTTGTCGCACCTGTATCGACTCTAGCCTTGAAAGTCTGGTCAATTTCAGGAACATAAACCCATTCTTCAGAACCAAGAATTAACATGCCATCGGGTGTTTTTGTGACCTTGACTGGCTTCTTAGGCTTTGGTTCCGGCTTTTTCTCAGGTTTCGCTTCTGGTTTGGGCTCCACCTCTGGCTTTGGATCTACATCAGGTTTCACTTCTGGCTCGACTTTAACGGGCTCTTCGACCTTTGGCGACTCTGGCTCAACAGGTTCCTGCGTCGTTTGAGTTGACGTACAAGCAATTAAACTGCCGCTCATCATAAGCGGCAGAATCAGTTTCCAGTTTTTCATCCACACTCCAATTAAGCTTGAGATACTTTCTTAATTGCGTCCGCTACGTATGGAATATGAGTTTCGGTAAGTCCGGCAATGTTAATTCGACCATCGCCAACACCATAAATGCCATAATCTTCACGCAGTTGCGCCATTTGGTTTCCACTAAAGCCTAGCACAGTAAACATGCCTTTGTGACCCTCAATGAAATCAAATTGATCTGTATTATGGTTGTTTCTCAACTCGTTACACAAACTTTGACGAAGGCTAACCAAACGATGTTGCATTTCACTCAATTCTTGCTTCCAAACGGAAGTGAGATTGTCATCTTGCAGAATGGTCTTAACTAAAGCTGCACCATGGTCGGGTGGCATCGTGTAAGTAGAGCGAGCTAGAGTGAGGAGTTTACCTTTTGCATTGGTTACATCATGCATGTTCTTACCAACCACAATCGCTGCACCAGTTCGTTCACGGTACAGACCAAAGTTCTTCGAACATGAAGTAGTAATCAACATCTCTTCAACGTTATCTGCCATAAAACGAAGACCTTTTGCGTCTTCTTCTAGGCCATCACCGAAGCCTTGGTAAGCAATGTCCACAAATGGGATGAAACCGTTCTTCTGCGACAATTCTGTAATGGCTTGCCAAGCAGAGAAGTCAATATCCGCACCAGTTGGATTGTGGCAACAACCATGAAGAAGTACCACATCTGAAGGCCCAGCTTTCGCAAGATCATCCATCATTTTTGCGGTGTCTACTTGTTTCGTTTCAGAAGAGAAATAGTGGTAGAACTTAACTTTAAGGCCTGCTGCTTCCATCACTGGCTTGTGGTTTACGTAGCTTGGGTTGGAAATCCAAACCGTCGTATCTGGCTGTGCGATCTTCATTAGATCACCGAGCATACGCAGCGCACCACTTGCACCTGGCGTTTGAATAGCTGCAACACGATCCATTGCAGACGTTCCCGTCAGCAGCAAATCGATCATGCTTTTATTAAATTCTTCGCAACCCGCAAGACCAACATAAGACTTGGTTTTTTGAGTTTCAACAACGACATCCTGCGCCATTTGAATGGCTTTCATAATCGGCGTTTCGCCTGCGCTGTTTTTGTATACGCCAATGCCAAGGTCAACCTTGTTTGGACGTTCATCGTTACGGTATGCAACGGATAGAGATAAAATAGGATCTAATACGGGAGTTGGGAGATTAGAAAACATGAAAGTCATAACCCTTTGAAATTCAAGTACCGAACCTCACGTTAACACCATCGCAAAAAATGACGAAATGATTTTTCACTTATTTCATCAATTAGAGAACAAAATTCTGGATTGCGGTGAGTTTTGTGCGCTCTATCGTTCAGAAAAAGAACGATTCACTCCTCGTCGTACCAATCCACTCTACCGTTTTTTCTAAACTCTCTTGGTGTCATGGTCGACCACGCTTTAAAACGTGTACTAAAGTTAGCGCTGGTCGGATATCCGACTATTTCTCCAATATGCTGAATTGGCCATTCTGTTGAACGAAGTAACCTAGCAGCATATTCCATGCGCATACGCGTTAAATGTGCCATTGGGCTTCGACCAAACTGCTTTTGAGTCAGTCGATGCAAATGAGGCTCCGAACATGGATATAGAGCCGCCACCTGCTCAACGCTCCAATCCTTATGGAGCTGACGTTGGACAAGGTCAAATACACGCCGAAGCCTCAATTGGCTGCGTGATATCGACTCTGAGGGCGGCATGTTTAACATCAGCTCTAACTGAGCCACACTATGCTCACCTACCGCACCACCATAATCGATTGGAAGGTGAATGCTGCGTAGTAGTGTTTGGATACATGCATACATCACTTCAGGTGTAGATGAAAGCTGATAGCGAACATCACATTCTAATATCGGCCACTCTCTATCAGGAGCAAGAAAAAGCCACGCGATCTGCCAAGGTTCTTCTTCTATACCAAAACCGTTTTCAACACCTGCGGGTACTGTAATCAACGAGCCCGGTTCCAAATCGTATCGATAAGTCCCACTCTCTAGCCACCCTTTACCACGCACCGTATAGAGCAGCATGTGTTTCTTTTGGTTTTTACGATAAACAGAGAAGAAGTCACGACAAGTGGCAATGCCGCACTGCACAATGCCTCTCTCCTCAAGTGCTAATACTCGACTGTGATCAATAAACTCTTGATAAGTTTTTTCTGAAATCGCGTAGCGTTCTTGTTTATCTTCCATGATTTATTGGCTCACATGTGCGTTAGTAGAGAGTTTTACAAAGGTTTTGGATTCCTTTGAAAAATACACTGCCAAATCATGAGGATAAACTACTCGCATTAATCTTTAAGGAGAAATGCGATGCTCTTAACACGCGAATACATCGATAAAGCATTTTGGCAAAAGCTGATTACGATTGGCCTACCTGTTTCACTTCAGTCCATGCTTTTTGCTTTGCTCGGCGTCGTGGATATTTTCATGGTAAGCCTACTCGGAGAATCTGCAACGGCAGCAGTTGGAGTTGGAAATCGTATCTTTTTCTTCAACCTAGCGGTTGTCTTTGGCCTGTGCGGTGCAGTTACCGTACTTGCTTCTCAATACTACGGCTCAGGAAACCTAGCCGGAATTCGCAGAACGTTGGCGCAATCTTGGTTTATTTCCATTTTGGTGACGCTGCCGTTTATCGTTCTTTATGCGATTTTTGATGAAGAGATCGTCTCTTTTATGTCAGACGATCCTGAATACGTCACTTATGCACGTGATTATCTTGTGGTTACGGGCTTTAGCCTCATTGCTACGGCGATAGTAGTACCGATTGAAGCGGTATTGCGCTCCGTGGGCCAAACCAAACTGGCAACCAACGTTAGTATCTCCGCCATTGTCGTTAACGTCGCGCTTAATTATGTTTTGATTTTTGGTTTATTTGGTTTCCCTCAATGGGGCGTGTTTGGTGCAGCCGTAGGTAGTTTTGTTTCTCGATTTTTCCAAACCGCCGTCTTGATTTATTTTTTCTACAAACGATATGCTTACCTAATTCCGACTAAGTTCGATTGGGTACAAGGCCGCTTAAAACAGTATCGAAAAAAGTACTTTAAGGTTTCTTTACCCATGTTGGTCCACGATGCGCTTTGGACTGGTGGATTGATCGTTTACAGCATCATCTATGGTCAATTGGGCGTTTCAGAACTGGCGATCATCTCATTCTTATCACCGATTGAAGGGGTACTGATTTCAACCTTTATGGGATTTGCGGTCGCTGCATCCGTTCTTCTTGGGAATGATATTGGTGCAACACATTATGACCGAGTCGAGAAAACGGCGTGGTGGTATGTGTTAACCAGCGCAATCTTAGCCACCTTGCTGTTTTTCCTAGTGTGGTTGAGCTCGCCCATGATTCATCACCTATTGGTACTGAGCCCGTTAACCGATGCAGATATGGCACTTAACGTATGTTTAGTCATGGCGTTAGGTATGATTTTGAGGGTGTTTAACATGGTTGGGATTGGCGGCGTACTAAAGAGTGGCGCTGATATTCGCTATAGCATTTTCATCGACACGTTCGGTCAGTGGGCTATTGGCATCCCCCTTACTTATTACACAGGCATGGTGTTAGGGCTGCCTTTGCATTTTGTCTTGATGTCTCTGCTCGCGGAAGAGTTAGTGAAAGGCGTGCTGACGACTTACCGTATTCAATCTAAACGTTGGATAAATAATATGGTTGAAGATGACCAATCGGTGACAGTGTAACCAAAAAGACATTAACGAACTCACACCAAAAGGGCTCACCCGTTATGTACGCGTGAGCCCTTTTTATGTGCGGAGAATGCTTGATTAGATGTCCGTAAAGCGATGAATGATTTGGTTTGAACTGCCACGCCATTCGAGATTGAGGTCTTTCTTATCTTGTTCAAACTTACCATCAATCAAAACATCAATGTATTGCACCACTTCCCTTTGCGCGTCATTCAGTTCCGTCAGCGTGTAGCCTGTCCAAACCCAAATGTCTTTACCTGGGCACTCCTCTCTCACCCTTTTCACTATCTTCAAAATATGAGGCACATTAGCAGGGTGAAGCGGATCTCCACCCGACAACGACAAGCCACGGCGTTTGATACGCGTGTCGTTTAAGTCAGCGATGATTTTGTCTTCCGCTTCTTGCGTGAAAAGTACACCAGAATCCAAACGTTGCGTCGACTGGTTATAACAGCCACGGCACTGATGCACACAACCCGACACAAACAGCGTGCAGCGCGTACCCGGTCCGTTAACAACGTCAATTGGATAGTATTGGTGGTAATTCATAATGCGTCTCTGTGTTATCGCGAAAGAGAAAATCAACCTGTTTAAAGTTGATTTTCAAAGTGTTAAAACGAGTGGTAGTAAACCTTACAGGTGTTTAACTCGGCGCTTCACTTCTTCTTGCTTACCGAAGTTAAACGGGCGTGCATCTGGGCTGCCTAGATAGCCACAAACTCGACGTGTTACTGATACTTTAGTTGAGTCATGGTTACCACAGCTTGGGCAAGTGAAGCCTTTACTTGTACAGTCAAACTCGCCGTTGTAGCCACACTCGTAGCACTCATCAATTGGCGTGTTTGTACCGTAGTAAGGCACTCGGGTGTAACTGTAGTCCCATACGTTTTCTAGTGCTTCAACGTTGCGTTGCATGTTCGGGAACTCGCCGTAACAGATAAAGCCGCCACTTGAGATTTCTGGGTAAGGCATCTCAAAGTCGATCTTGTCGTACGGGTTCACCTTCTTCTCAACATCTAGGTGGAAGCTGTTGGTGTAGTAACCTTTGTCTGTTACGCCTTCAATTACACCGAACTCTTTCGCATCGATTCGGCAGAAACGGCTACATAGGTTTTCACTTGGCGTTGCATATAAGCTGAAGCCATAACCTGTTTCGTCAGCCCATTGATTCACAGCATCTTTTAGATGCTTGATGATCGCGACCGCTTTTTCACGCAAAACAGCGTCATCATAAACGTGCGCTTCTGTACCGAATAGCGCGTTAATTGTCTCGTGTACACCGATGTAACCAAGAGAAATAGACGCACGACCGTTCTTGAAGATATCTGCGATTGAGTCGTCAGCTTTCAGGCGAACACCACACGCACCTTCCATGTAAAGGATTGGTGCAACGCGTGCTTTCACGTTTTCTAGACGCGTGATACGTGTTTCTAGCGCTTTACGAGCAAGACGTAGGCGATCGTTTAGAAGCTCGTAGAACTTCTCTTCGCTGCCGTTTGCACGGATTGCGATGCGAGGAAGGTTCAAGCTCACTACGCCTAGGTTGTTACGACCTTCGTGAATCAACTCGCCGTTTTCTTCGTAAGTACCAAGGAAACTACGACAGCCCATAGGTGTTTTGAATGAACCCGTTACTTCTACTACTTTGTCGTAGTTAAGAATGTCTGGGTACATACGCTTAGACGCACACTCAAGCGCAAGTTGCTTGATGTCGTAGTTTGGATCTTCTGATTTGTGGTTCAAACCATCTTTGATGCCGAATACAAGTTTAGGGAATACCGCTGTTTTACGGTTCTTGCCTAGACCTGCAATACGATTCTTCAGAATCGATTTCTGGATAAGGCGTGATGCCCAGCTTGTACCAAGACCAAAACCGAACGTAACGAATGGGGTTTGACCGTTCGCTGTGTGCAGCGTGTTTACTTCGTACTCTAGAGATTGGAATGCGTCGTAACACTCTTTCTCAGTGCGCGCTTTTGCGAACTCTTCTGGCTCAGCAATGTTCCACTCTTTTGCAATCTCTAGGTGTTTCTCGTAGCTTGTGATTACGTACGGTTCTAGAACCTCATCAATACGGTTGATGGTTGTACCGCCGTAAATGTGGCTCGCGACTTGAGCAATGATTTGCGCTGTTACCGCTGTTGCAGTCGAAATTGATTTTGGCGTATCAATCTCAGCGTTACCCATTTTAAAACCATGCGTCAGCATGCCTTTAAGATCGATAAGCATACAGTTAAACATTGGGAAGAACGGTGCGTAGTCTAAATCGTGGTAGTGAATGTCACCCACTTCGTGCGCTTGAACCACATCGCGAGGAAGAATGTGCGTCTTCGCGTAGTGTTTCGCTACGATACCAGCCAACAAGTCACGTTGAGTCGGAATTACTTTGCCGTCTTTGTTCGCGTTCTCGTTGATTAGATCCAGATTACTTTCTTCAATCAAACCTTCGATTTCGCGAGTTAGTGCACTTTGCTTCTCACGAGCGATGTCGCGATCGTGGCGATATTCAATGTAAGAACGCGCTAGGGCTTTGTAAGGACCTTGCATGAGTTCATTTTCGACTAAGTCTTGAATCTCATGGATGTGAACTTCATCGTGTTCTCTTAACTGTAACTCGACAGCAAGAGCCACATTAAGAGCATAAATAGCGACATCTTTATCTTTGTTTTCCGCTGCTGCTTCAACTGCTGCTTGGATACGATCCCTGTTGAACGGAGCTCTTGATCCGTCGCGTTTGATTACGATTGGTTTCACCTTGTTCTCCTTACCCGAGCATACTCACAGAGTTATCCACAAACACACTATATGGGGTTATTTTTTATTCTAGCAACACAATATATTGTGGCGTATTTAACGAGAAGCACCACTCGAAAACATTGATTTTGATCAATAAAGATTGGCTAGCGAGCAAGAAGAAATCGATCTTATTGGCGTTGATCTCAGTTGCGAAGAAAACCATGAAAATTGCAAAATTGGTACTAAATCTACTTGCTATTTTTGGAGGTCTTGTAGGATAAAGGATGGAAAGGAATACGCTAAAAGATAGGAGTGCAACAGGCCAAAATGCGATCACTTTTTGTTACGTTAATATTACTTTTTAGTTCTCTTTCATTTGCTCAAAACTCCATCAATCTAACCAGTTGGAACATAGAATGGTTATCTATAGATGGTGGAAAAGTGTCGAGAACACCACAAGATTTTGAAAAACTGACCCACTATGTGGATAAAACACAAGCCGACATTCTTGCTTTTCAAGAAGTCGAAAGCGTCGCTGCAATGCAAAAAGCTGTTGGCAATGACTTCACTATCTATCTTTCCGATCGTTCAAACGCCTCCAACCGACACCTTCAGTTTAACGACACCAACCAATACACAGGCTTTGCCGTGCGCAATGGCGTAAGCGTATTAGACACGCCAGACTTCTCTATCACACGAGGCAACAGCAAGCTGCGCTTCGCGAGCTACCTTGTTTTAAATCCAAACCAAGAAAACGAGACTCACCTACTCTCTGTACATCTGAAAGCGGGTTGCAGTGGCGCGTATCGTAATAACCGCGATTGTAAGATAGTGAAACAACAAGGACAGGCACTAGCTAAGTGGATAAAGGCGCGCGAGGACAACAAACAACATTATGTCGTGCTTGGCGACTTTAACCACAACTTGGGTTATCAAGGAGATTGGTTGTGGGACGTGATATCGGACAATACTAGTGCAAAGCTAGTGACTAAAGACACTAAAGCGGAATGTAAAGTGCGTTCTAATCGTAATCCGAATAAAACCCACCAATTCCGCTCGGTGATAGACCACATTATTGTGAGTGGTGATTTAAAGGCGTCGTCTGGTGTTCAAACCGTTTTCAAAACACAAGATGTACTCGACTATAAACTGAGTGACCATTGCCCGGTTTCTACGACACTCACTTTTTAGCGTTTAAGTACTATTTTTAACGTTGAAGTACTTTCTTTATTGACGAACCACTCTTTTAGCGGTGAATGACCCAGCCAACATTGCCACTATAAAGAGCAGAACTTGTGTGTTGCCAGTGAAAAGGCTGGCAACCGCAGGACCAGGACACACACCCAGTAACCCCCAACCAATACCAAACAGTACAGCACCACCGACTAACTTTTTGTCTATCGCTTTAGAAGTTGGGCATACAATCTCATCACCAAACACAGATTCGCTTCTTGGCTTTATTAATAAAAGATAAGCTGGAACGAACACCGCAAGTGCTCCGCCCATTACAAAGGCTAAGCTTGGATCCCATGCTCCAGTAATATCGAGAAAGCCAATCACTTTTGCCGGTTCAGCCATACCAGAGACCACCATACCAATACCAAAGAGCACACCAGAAAATGCAACAACGGACATTTGCTTAATACTTTTCATTACATGAGTTTTCATAACGGCACTATTCCTCACGATACTAGCAAGACGGTTAACATGGCTGTGGCCATAAAAGTACACGTCGCGACCACAGAACGGATTGAGAAACGCCCTATCCCACAAATGCCATGACCACTAGTACAACCATTGCCGATACGCGTACCGACACCGACTAACAAGCCAGCAACGATAACTAAAACAACAGAACCGCTGTACTGTTCTGGTACATGCCCGCCAAGAACATAAACAGCAAACACGCCACCTAATACCATCGCAATTAAAAAAACAATGCGCCATACGCGATCTGCGTTCTCAACGGCACCGTTTAAGATCCCACTGATCCCAGCAGTCTTGCCAGTAAATAGCATCAGTGTTATCGCTGATACGCCAACTATTATGCCGCCCAACAGCGACATCCAAGGAACTTCAAACATAGCAACCGCCAAACTAATTACTTACAGAAAACTTGCTTAAACGCTTCAACCAGCGGACCAACTCTTTCATCAGAAATTGAATAAAATACCTGCTGAGAAACCTTCCTAGCTTTAATGATGTCGTGCTTTCTCAATACGGTGAGATGTTGTGAAAAAGCTGATTGGCTTAATGATGAACCTTCAAACAGTTCACCGACCCCTTTCTCGCCTTCAATCAGCTTACACATCACGATTAGGCGCTCTGGATGAGCCATAATTTTAAGCAGCTCACTCGCTTCGGTCGCACTTTGTAGCATACTGTCGCCCATTCTTATGCCTCTTCATTACTACATTACATTTTATTAGATATTACTAATTAATATTATTAAGTCAATGCTAATGTAGATTAAATAACATTAGACTCAGCTAATTTATTTAAGTAAGGTGTAGGCGTTTTCGATCATTCAGCAGGAGAAATCCATGAGCAAAATCGTGATTATTGGTGGGGTTGCTGGCGGTGCATCTGCAGCAGCTCGCGCTCGTCGTCTTAGTGAAGACGCAGAAATCATTATGTTTGAACGCGGTCCATTTGTGTCATTAGTCAACTAGATGATGGACGACATTTAAAATAGTTTTACATTGCTCTTATTAACATCTTAAAAACAAACAAAAATTCACTTGTTTTTGAGTGTGTTATTGTTTGTTTTTTACTCGCTAAGTTGGAGTGTCTATATGACCAAAATTCTCATTGTCGGTGGTGTGGCTGGCGGTGCATCAGCAGCAGCCCGCGCTCGTCGTTTAAGTGAAAATGCAGAAATTATTATGTTCGAACGAGGTAGTTTCGTGTCTTTTGCTAACTGTGGCCTTCCCTATCACATCGGTGGCGACATCAAAGATCGCAGTAAATTATTGCTACAAACACCAGAAAGCTTTTTAGCGCGTTTCAACGTTGATGTTCGTGTAATGAATGAAGTGATATCGATAAACCGTCAAGACAAAACAGTGACAGTAAAAAATCTTCTTGATGGCTCAGAATATGAAGAAACATACGACTTCCTATTACTTAGCCCAGGTGCAGGCCCTATCGTTCCACCAATTCCTGGTCTGGATAATCCGTTGACTCACTCACTACGTAATATCCCTGATATGGATCGCATCATTAAAACGATCCAGATGAACAAACCAGAGCACGCCACGGTTGTAGGTGGCGGTTTCATTGGTTTAGAAGTAATGGAAGCCTTCCATCAACTGGGTATTAAAACCACTTTGCTTGAAATGGCAGAGCAAGTCATGACACCTGTTGACCGTGAAATGGCAGGTTTTGCTCACGCAGAAATCCGTGAAAAAGGGATCGACCTTAAATTGGGCGTTGCTCTTGAGTCTGTACAATTTATTCCAAATGAACATGTGGCTAGCGTAGATGCAGGTGAGAGTGAGAAACATCAACACTTAGAAGGTGAATTGGAGCTTACGCTTAATAACGGTGAAAAACTAACCACCGATATCCTGATTATGGCTATTGGTGTTCGCCCAGAAACTAAATTAGCAAAAGAAGCGGGATTAGAAATTGGGACGCTTGGTGGTATCTACACTAATGAATACATGCAAACCAGCGATCCTTCAATTTACGCTGTTGGTGATGCAGTTGAAGAAAAAGATTTTGTCACTGGCGAGCAGACGCTTGTTCCTCTAGCGGGTCCAGCCAACCGTCAAGGTCGTATAGCAGCCGATAACATGCTTGGTCGTAGCGAGACTTATCAAGGTACACAAGGTACGGCGATTTGTAAGATCTTTGACCTTGCTGTGGCTTCAACGGGTAAAAATGAGAAACAGCTAAAACGCTCAGGCATTGAATACGAAAAAGTTTACGTACACACCGCAAGCCACGCGAGTTACTACCCTGGCGCTGAAATTGTTTCATTCAAAATGTTGTTCGATCCGAAATCAGGCAAGATTTTAGGTGCTCAAGCAGTTGGTAAAGACGGTATCGATAAGCGTATCGACGTTATGGCTGTTGCTCAGCGTGCAGGTATGACGGTTGAACAGCTACAACATCTAGAGTTGACTTACGCGCCCCCTTACGGCAGTGCAAAAGACGTAATAAACCAAGCTGCATTTGTCGCAAATAACATCATCAAAGGGGATGCGACAGCAATTCACTATGATGAAATGGATTCCTTAACCGAAGACCAGGTGCTACTTGATGTACGTAACCCAGGTGAACTTGAAAACGTTGGTTTTATTAAAGATGCAATCAACATTCCTGTCGACCAATTACGTCATCGTATGGACGAACTTCCAAAAGACAAAGAAATCGTGATTTATTGCCAAGTTGGGTTACGTGGTAACGTCGCGTACCGTCAATTAGTGAACTCAGGCTTTAAAGCTCGTAACTTGATTGGCGGTTATAGAACATATAAATTCGCTCATTTATAATTAGAAATGTAGAAAGCCGAGTAAGCCTCGGCTTTCTCTATAATACCAAGCAACACTACAGTTAAAATAGCATACGACTATCTACCAAATTTTACTATAAGTATCGCCCTAATTTACCTACCAGTTATTAAAACTACTCTTTTGATATGTTACCTTGTCACATGTATTTATTTACAATTGTGCAATTAACGACCTATTAATAAATAGGAGATCCACCTCTACTCTGTAAATTCAAGAGATAAAGTTCAAAACAATTAACTTTTTGAACTTAAGCAAGCTATATATTCTATTTGTAAGTTATCATTGAGCAGAGTGCTTAAGTCAGTAAAAAAATCTTGTTAAGCTCAGTTTTTACCAATCCAATTGGATTTACGCAATTTGATTAAATTTCTGATTTTGGCCTTCGAGAAAAATAAAAACAAAAAATTAAGAGGAACAAATGCTTACTTTTAATACGTTAAAAGAACGTCACCGTCGTGAGCGAAATAGCTATTCGCAATCACTTTCTACTCGTGTGCATCGCTCTCTAAGTTGGCTAAAGAAAGCGGAAGCATGTGAAGATGATGATTCTACATTTACTTTCCTTTGGATAGCTTTCAACTCAGCTTACGCTCAAGATTTTGAACAAAAAGCAAACTACGGTGAGCGTGGCTTGTACCAAGAGTTTTTATCTCGCCTTGTTGAACTAGATTCTGATAACTTGTTAGCTGAAATTGTCTGGCAAAACTACTCAGGTGTAATACGAGCACTGCTCGATAACGAGTTTATTCTTGAAAGCTATTGGAGCTACCATGCGGGACGCATTAGTGAACAAGAATGGAAAGAAGCTCGCAGTAAAGCTAAGGTCGCAGCTAATACAGCACTTGGGCATAACAACACAGCGTCAGTGCTTTCTATCGTATTCTCACGCCTTTACACGCTGCGTAATCAAATAATTCACGGTGGTGCGACTTATAGCAGCTCTGCGAATAGACAGCAATTAAGAGATTGCACCGTGCTCTTGGAAAAGGTTCTACCAGTTATCATCAAGATTATGATGGATGGTAGTAGTGAGCTATGGGGTGACCCTGTTTATCCGTTTATTACTGAGCAATAATATAGATCGAAGCGACATTCTATGAATGTCGCTTTTCTATTTCTGAACATCCAGCTAAAGCTACAACTTCACGACAGATGGTTTAATAACTTTACCTGTCTTGGTATTAACGTAACCATGAAGCATAATCTGGGTGATAGAGCCACTTGTGTTGTGGCTAGAGCTATGTTTTATGTGACACTGAGTGTCAAACGAGTCCCCAGAGCTAACCTCTTGAAGTGCGAACATAGGATAAGCTAAGGTAAAACGCTTAAATAACAGATTGAATAGCGAAATCACATTAGCTATATCACCATTATTTCCGTTGACTGTTTCACTCTTCGCATAATCCCATAGATTAGAAATATTTTTCTCTTGAATCCCACAAGAAATCAAACCTTGAACTGTTGTATCTTTAAAGATTCCAGATAAAGACTGAAGTGTTTGCTCTGACAATCGGCTATATAACTCGAGAACTTGTAGATCATCACGGAAATTATTTCTGTAATACTCAAGCTTCTGGTTTAACTCGGTCACATCATTCTGTAACTGATTCTTCGTCTCTGCTAGTAGTTTAAGATCAGCCTGTAGTTTCACAACCAACAGATCCTTATCCCCATTTTGTTCAGAAAGTTGCTCAACCCTAACTCCAGCCTTTTCTTTAGCTTCTTTCTCCATACAAAGCAAAGACTTTAACTTATCAATAAATTGTTTCAAGTCTTCGTTCTCACTCTCAACCTTTTGTAGGCTCTCTTTCACACACTCTAATTCAGAATCATCAAAACTGGATACTTGTTCAGTTTCTAACGGTGGCTCTACGCAATCATTTTTTTCAACAACTATCTCACGCACCTTTGCTCGCACTTTTTCATCATCCAGAGCCTTTAATAAGGTTTGAATATTAATATCCATAGCACTTACCTACGTCCGTAATCTCTGGTTTTTTTTCGATAGAAAGCTTGAAGGCTCGTTCCATCTGAGAGTTCCTCCATCTCCGATGTGTCAACGGCTTTTATAGGTGCAGTATATGGAATTGGTGTTTCAATTTGGGGATAACTTGCTACAGCAGCCCCAGGAAAGATTAACTCTTCTGTAAGCCAACCAATTTCTTTTACAGAGTTAACAAAGCTATCTGAAATACTTATATCAGAGTCAACCTGGAAGCTCTTATCGTCCGAAATAATCACTAAAGCTAAGGTTTCATTATCAACGTACTCAATCTTATTCTTGAAAATATCCCAGAAGTTTTCTTGAGGAACAGCCATTTCACCAGCAAATAAAATAGGTTCAAGCTCACCGCCAATCACTCGGTTTGCTTGAACTCGATTCTTCTTTGCCTGAATGATAAAGTCAGACATTTAAAATTTTAACTCCATAACCTTGTCTTCGATTTGTTCAGTCGTAAGCTCAGGCTCAAGTTTTTGATATGCTTCAACTAGGGCGCTGGCATGCTTATGGCTCTCATCAATGCTCAACTCATCTTTTAAATACAAGCTGTAGTCATCAGTATTGAGGTTTTTCTCTTTATACGCCTTAATCGTACCAATAATTTCTTTCGCTTCTAAATCTAGTGCGGCAACTGTTGCCATAAATGATGGACTTACAACAGTATCAAGTTTCTCATTAATACCTTTTAAGGTGATAGAAGCACCAATAGATGATCTCGCCAATTTCTCGGCATCACTAAGGTTGTCGAATTTTTCTTTGTCAATCACCACATCATTTCTTAAGTGGTCGATATATTCACTTATTGAGGCAAAATCATCGGGAGTCTTCTCACTCAGCATTGCTTTCTCACCAAGTTCTTCCATGTTCTCTTCAGGACGGATAATACCTAGAGAAATACCCACATTTTTTACCGCCTCTCCTACTTTTTCAGCCAGGTTGACCCCTAAGCTAGCAATAGATGCCGCAACATTGGCAATCCCTGAGCCTATTTTCGATACAGCATCACCAATTGCACTACAGGCACTACTTACAAAACTGCTCACGCTACTCCAAAAACCCATAATTCCTAGCCTCTCACTTTGATATCTTTTCTGAATTCATCTCGCTGATACATTGAAATGCGAGTTTCGCTATCTTCATTTAAGCATGAGAGGAAGTCATACAATGTACCTTCTCGGGTCTCTTTATCTTTTGCACTACTTGGGTTATAGCAACATAAAGAAATATATTGATACATAAACTCCCAGCCAAACTTCTCCAAACATTGAATAAGTCTGCGTCTATCTTTTTCTTTGCCTAACGTGTCATACCAGGCTTCTGCAATTTCACCATGAAGAAACTTTTCCACGTCATCAGTAGAAGGCTCCTCTTCTAATAGCTCTAAGCCCTGAATTAAACCTGACTTATAATTCTTTGCATAGTAAGCAAGAGCAAGTTGACTAATGTCACTAGGAGACACATCTTTTTCATTGGTCGTACTAACAAGTTCTTTGATCTGAACTTGAAGCGGTTTGCTCATACCTGAACTGGATAATATCACTCGGCCAGGTTCAAGGTTGGATAGAAAGTCTTTCTGTTCATCAGAAAGAGCCATCGTATTACCCACAGCTTCTTTGTCATCTTTTGCGAAAAGCTTATGAATGATCTTTGTGTTGGTATTTTTTAACACTTCTGGTGTGAGTTTATTTGGAATTTGGTCTACGATAATGAGTGATTCACCATACTTACGAACCTCTGCCAACATATCGGCAAACGCTTCAACACCTTGTTTCTTATTCTGGCTATCTCCTGGTTCAAATTTCGATAACAATCGGTGCGCTTCTTCGATCAAAGTAATGTGACGGAACTTCTTTCCTTCACTCTGATACTCATAATAATTAGCTCTAATCGCTTCATTTAAGTTAGCTAGCACAAAACCCATAACAAGCGACTTTTCACTTGGATTGCGAATTTCTTCAAGCTCTAAAATCACATTTTTAGTCGCTAAGTCTTTAAAGTTAATAGAGCGAGGGGTATCTAGCATTAGCCCTTTTGAACCAATAAGTAAACCTTGCAATCTAGCCTTAATGGAGCCTATATAATCTTGTTTCAGCCTGTCATCAAATCCCTGTTCCATAACGACTTGTTCAGTCATAGCAATCAGGTCGCTCAAGGTAGGGAACGCATAAACACCTGGAGCGAACGGATCATCAAATCGCTTGTTCTTAGACGTCGCAATATTCCAACCTTTATTCTCGTAGCTTCTATAGATTGAAGTTTCTATTAACTGAGGTATTGCCGCTTCCATATCAAAAGCAGATTCGATACTTGCTTTGATCATATCAACACGAGAAGTAATGTTTTCGTGCGGAAAAAACTCAAAAGGATTCAACCTGAAGGGGGCAATATTATCGTTACCAAGAGTAAAAATAAGAATGTTTTTGTTCTTCTTGGTTAATACCCGATACTCTGTTTTTGCAGGTTCTATTACCAAGAATGGCATTTTTGCTGACTCAAGTAAACGATGACAAGTCGTTGTCTTACCACTACCCGTAACTCCAGCGATAAAGGTGTGCTTATCAAGCTCTCTCTTGTCTATATTGACATCGATATTTTGATGTAAACCACTTTTCACTAGATTACCTAGATAGAGTTGGTTTTCATTTTCGATCTCTGAACTCACATTCAAACCAAACTCGACTTCTTCTTTCAGTGTTAAGCCGACTATCTCTTTTTGAGGCAAACCTGCAACTACACTCAACTCATTAGTTGACAACCAATTACACAAATAACGATTAAATGGCTTTCTAGAAAAAAGTAAATCTAGTTGCTGTTCATTGCTAATACTTCCATCAAGCGAATCCTTATAATTTTTTTTAAGCATGGGGAATTGGAAATTCTTTACTGCATTTAGCTCATTTGGATTGGCTACGTTCTTAAACGTTAAAGGTGATTTATTTATGTCCTCACCAGAAAATATAGATCGAGCTGTATTCCCAAGTTTTAGTACACTTGCTATCGAGTCAGAAAAAAGGTAAACATTAGATAAATAAAGGCCTTTATTTTTTCCAACCTGTACGCGTTTCAATAATACCTCATCAATATAGGTAAGCCATTCTTGTATTGATTTATCACCATACTCTCGTGACTCGCTTGATGACCTGCCTTTTTGATTTGATGTATTGCTACCCACATTTTTAGCAATTGATTTTGAAGTCGTTGTCCCTTTAGTTTTCGCTTCAGAACCATTTTGATGTTTATGATGGTCAATTTCAGCAGCGCTTCGTGAGGTTTGCTCGCTGCTACCAGTTTTGTTTGTTCCAGTAGTTATTGTTACTGATTTCCCTGTATTCTTAGTAATACTAATTCCGTCATTTTCCCCTGTTGAGGTAGTGTCAGTTGATCCTTCCGACGTGCCTTGAGTCGTTGAAAAATTATCGCCATCCTGAACACTTTTTTTCGATAGAGGCAAAAGCTTGTTGTAAATACTATATAACTGGCTCTCTATCTGATTGATTTCTCGTAGAGATAGAGGATCTGCCATTACCATCAAGCAGAAATTATCACCATTCATAATATCAACTAGGCGGTCAACCCCTTGGAATTGTTCATTATCTTCATGAACACTCGGTACTCCGTCTAACTTTGCTATATGAGCATACGACTCTATGGTGCTTTTTACTACGACACGCTCTACTTTATCTAGGCGCCTTACAACACTACCTCTAAAGTTACCTTCGAGTGAGGGCTTTAGAATTGATTCGCCTATATCATCAACATCAAGAACTAATTCACCTTTGTATTTTTTATCCTTAGCTATACCAAATAAGAAATTGACCTTTTTACCATCACTTAACAGAACATAGATGAATATAACCCCTTCAATGCTGAGTGAACTCAATACATTCTCAAACGCTTCTTTTCTCGGCGAGTCTTCATCAAAGGTGACTTCTTTTATGTGATATAAAGTAAAGTCATGGTCATTAAGCCAGGTTGGTTTCTCTAAGTATTCTCTGGATTCAACTTTATGCTCTGCTGTTCGAATTAGTTCTGCTAACGCTTTGTCTGACATCATAAATCCTTAGCGTAAATCCATTACAGCATCTTCTGCTTCTTCCACACTCATCGTTGGATTGGCAGTCTGATAAGCATTAACGAATACATTACTATGTCGGTGAGTATCCTCAATACTCAAAGAATTACCCAAATACTTTTGAACATCATCTGAATTTAAACCACTTGATTCATAAGATTTCACAAGGGCAATAACGACTGTCGGATCGATATCAAGCTCACTGATAGCGTTTAAGAATGGAATCGAAACATCTGCTTCCAATGCTTGCTCCATACCTTTTACGGCAATTGCAACACCAACAGCTTGACGTGTTATTACATCAACAGCATCAGTGCTAAGGTTTTCTTCATCAATGATTACATCATTTCGCAAATAATCGATGTAATCATTGATCTGTTCGAAATCTTCTGGCGTCTTTTCCGCTGCCATTGCCTTCGCGCCAAGCTCGTCAGCACGTTCGTTAGGTTTTAATACATCAGCCACCAGGCTGATGGCCTCTACTGTATTTACAACTTTCGGCAAGTTTTTACCAACAACTTCAATGACCATCGGGGCATACTTGGCAATCATGGGACCAATGCTAGATGCAATCTTGGTAATTGTTGTAATAATACTTGGGATCAGGGTCGGAGGAACAATCATTCTTTTACCTTATAGCTCAATACGTTGAATTTCGTTTAGGTATTGCTCTTTAACAATATCTGCTTCATTTGCCACGACATACTCGATTGCGGTTGGTGATACTAACTTAATATAAACAAGAGCTTCTTCATTCGTTACATCAAGCTTAACTACTTTCTTTTTAATGCTACTGTCACCTATCGACATCTGACCAGTGCTTGAACTTGGCTGTTCCGTAAAGAAGATTTCAAACGTGTCATAATAAGCATCTATGAAGTCATACCACTGATTTAACTTCATCTCTCTATCGATTAGAGGCTTGAATTTTTTCTTACGACTTTCACCCAGGTAGTATTTGAAGCGAACATCTTCATCTGCAATGTTATGATCGACAACTTTTACGCTGCCACCATCACGAGACTCGATAAGACCAAATGCAACGCCAGTTTTACCCGTAGGCTTCTCAACATCATTCTTATCAGTCCCTAAAGGAGCAAACAACTCAAAACGGCTTTCATCTTCAGATACGCCCATGTCTTGGTGCTGTATAGCTATATGTTTTTTAAATAGAGTATTTACAAAGCTTGACTGACTAGAATTACCAGCAAGGAAAATTTTCACATTATCGATATCTGTTAATGTAAGCCGACTGTTACTAAATGCCAAGCGTAACGCATCAAAGAAATTCTCAACTCCTCGTTCAATACGATCTGACAAGATTTGATTCAGCTCTTCTAAATCAATATCTAGAGCAAAAGCAGAGTGTCGAACACCATTAATATCTGTCAACGTCACTGAAAGCTCACCAGACGCATCGAATGAAAAGTCCTCATGCTCTTCCCAGAATGGACGTAAAGCAATACAAAGTTGCTTGGTGTTCATTCTTGCTTCTTGGGAGTTACTTAGGAGCTGCTCACTGCCTGCAAACGCATCTCTTTCTGGATGTTTTTCAAACTGAATGCCTTTTTCAAGCAGAGCGCTCTTGTTCTTTTTAAATACTTCAAAAGCAAGAAGCTCCAATAGGTTTTCTCCTCCTAAGAACTTGTCACCACCCGCACCAAAGTGTTCAATCACGTAGTCAAAGCGTCTTTTATCTTTGCGATCTGTTGGTTCGCTGTAGATGCCAAAATCAAAGTCTGTCGTGCCACCACCGAAATCAAATACGCCATAAAACACACGCTCATCACCTTCTGGATCAAAACCGTACTGTTGTAAAGCAGTCAATGCATAAGCAGCAGGTTCACTTGCACCTTTAGTCACAGTGACCTGGTTAATCGTTCCTTCGCCAAGTTCAGCAGGAAGCGACTTCTTAAGGCCTTTTTCAAAACTCTCGATAATCTTGTCACGGATTGGCATTTCATACGTGACAGGGAAAGAGAGAATGTAATCCATGAAGATACCGTTATTGAGGTTATTAATATACAAACCTAGGTAATAGGCATAGATTTCAATTGGGTTGAAATCATCATCTTTTAACTCAAGAAATGGAGGTAAATCGATAACCTTTCCATTCTGACCTACGATCTTGAGTTTTCTATTTTTATCACCCGCCCACTGCTTAATTTCATCTAAGAACGTGTTGAATTTGCTTGACTCACTACCTTGCATGGAGTTTTGTGCAGTGTGAGATATTGTTAGATCTTTCCAACGTGTATAAGGTTTGTTTGCTTTAGCGTTATAGGCACTCGTAAAGGACTCTAGATTGATAAACTCCATGATGGTTGGGTTTTCATAGTGATGAGAAGCAATCTCTTTACTAAGGTCACCAGTACCAATACGCATCGGGTGAATATTGATGTTATCTTTCTGATATACAACTACTGTGCTTTTTGTACCGAAGTCAATTGATACCACACCATCATTAATGCTTGTTTTTGGATCTCGTGCAACTAGCTTGGTTGGTAAATCGACGGTAATAGAAGCACTAGTATCTATTTCATCTTGCCACAATGACCAATGACCCAACTCGGTATCATCAAGGATTTTCTTATGGTAAGGGCTAATATCAGCCCGTATTGTATCTTCAATAAGAAGCGAATTAACTACCTTCTGCGTTACTGCCCTACCTATTACTTCATCAGCAATATTTGTATACTTACTGAAAAGGCTCTTATCTCCAAGATGGAATATCTTTAATAGGGTTAGATAATCTTCATTATTTTTAAGCTCTACGAACTTAAAGCCGCGCTTGAGAATCTCAATAAATAGTTCTCTATTAGTCATTGCTTTAACATCAGACGATAGGAATGGAATTGGCATTCCAAACGCACACTCATGGAGCTTATTATGATCACACAGAAAACCCGAGACATGATCATTAAGATCATACAATGCGCGGTTATATTGATATGGCCTACCATTAAATGTTTCAAACGGAACACTACTTAGAGTAGTTAGACTTAACAACTCTTCTTTGTTTGGGATTGACCACTCATTGATTGGATCTAAAATTATGTTGTTTATGTCATCTTCAACATAACTTAATTCTGTCCCTGCATCATAATCCTTAAAGAAAGACGGCTCTGACTTTATAAACCAAAAGCCAAGTACCGACTTATCAAAATATATGTCATTATCTAAACTGACCCAGCGTTCTGCTGACATTTCGTTCTGAACAGACTTGTAGCAGCGATTGAGTAGTTCGAGTATAGGACTAAAAGACTTTGCTTTCTTTAGAAACAGTTCTATATCTCTTTTCAAAATTGCCTGAAATGTTCGATCAGTTTCATCGAATAAACCTAGCTTTTCTGACAGTTCAGGAGTTAATCCCCATTGAGATACAAGTTTAGTATTCATATTTGTTCTCGTTTTAGTTTTTTAAACAGTTAACAGATTAGTTATCGATACTTGTTAAGCACACATCCCAAATATTTTCTTTGAAGCCATCTAACCAATGCTGGAGTTGCTTCGAACGAACTACTGTCGCAAACACGTTATAATGTTTGTCTGACTCAGTAATAGTTTGATCTGTGGACAATGGTGTTTCGGTAAGATGGAAACCAGCTTCCTTTGTGATAGAGAACGACAGAGAGCACTTCTCCCCTTCACCAAAACGAAACCTGCCATCAGCATCATACTGACTTAGCTTGAATGTTTTGGGGCGCTCAAATGTGAACGTCGAACTAGCCGCTTTTGTAATTCTATGAATGGCTAAACTACGCTCATTATCATATCCATCAAAACGACAAACAAGGTAAAGTCTATGCCCTTGTTGCGCTAACCCCAAGGGCATCACTATTCCTGACTTATGTTCTTGTCGAGCATTATAGTACTCGATGTTTAATAGACGATTATGATAAAGCGCGTTGCTAATTTCTTGAAAAACACAGGAGTCAATTTTAGGTGGAAGTAAAGGTTGAGTTTCACTAACAACAGCAACTTTTTTTAACCACTGACGCTCCTTACTATTGATTAAGCTAGGATTAAGTTGGTATTTAGCTTCTTGGAAGAACCCATCAAGTGACGAAAGTAAGTTAGCTGGTAGAAGATGCGTCAAATACTCTTGGGACAATGCCAACAGTAGCGCTTCTTGAGGTGTTAGGTTTTGTAACGCCAGACTTTCACTGTTTCTATCCCACCGATAACCATATGGCTTACTACGATCATCGCGCACAATATCAAAATGTTCGCAAAGCATCTCCAACGTCCGTTGGACACTTCGCAAATCACGTACTAAACCTATCTGACACAGTTGTTCATGTAGTTCTTTTGCTGTAGTTTGATGAAATTTAGGAATACGCTTCAAAATTTCAAACGCAATTACTAAAGATTCTTGGGTGCTTGCTCGCTTAGCCATCTGATCCAACTTGTATAGAATATGATGATTCAAAAGATATCCGACTCATTGTGAGGTTCGTGAACACTACGCGTGAAACGGATAAATTTCATACAACACATTGATTTTTTTATTTATAATTCTAAATATTAATACGCTTTTTGTTCTTTTTATGCAACTATGAGTTCGCCACTTCGCCTGGCAATTCAACAAAATGAAGAGTACATCAACTTCTGACATAATGTGTCGTATATAACCTGGCCAGGTCCCCTTAATCTAATTCAGTTAATATCGAGCAATGTGCATATATCCAAAAAAACGCTAAATGAAAAGCAAACCATTGCCATTTTAAAGGGAGCGAAAGAAGGTATTTCAGCCCGAGCGCTTTGCGGCAGGCTTTGAATCTAGGATGGTTTACATACGCTGCACTGGATGCCCTCTGAAGCTCGTCTAAAAGCACTAAAAGAGGAAATGCCAGACTCAAAAAGTTGCTGGTTGAGAAACTGCTAGATGCTGAAGCCCCGAAGATTGCTCTCCATCAAAAGTACTGACCGCAGATGACAAGCTCAAGGTTGATAAAGTCCCCCTAAAAGATATCGCCCTTTCTAAGCAGATAGACTGTCTATTCTTCAGTATTCAACACGTATCAATACGTTATTAAACCACAAGCGAATTTACCTCTTGAACTATCATTAGGCGTAATGGTCAACAAACGAAGACAGAAAAAGTTACATGAACGCAAATCAATCAATATCTCGATATGGATTACAATAAGAATCACCTCCACATAGCTCAGGTTTAGATCAGCTCTCTATGCAAATTAAAATCTGTTATTGATACTTCTGTTGGATAATAAGCAAAACAAATACGACACATTACGACGTAGTACTATGTATTCTCAACGCCTGTGTTAAAACTGATGTTGGGTGAATGATGGTATTTGATTCTATTGAGAGACACGAAGACAGAGTTAACTCTCGCTACGAGAAAACACTGCAAGAAACGATTTTTCATTTAGAGCAGAAAAACAAAGAACTTATGCAAAAAATCACGCGACTTGAATCACGACTTAATCATGATTATCTAACAAAGCTTAAGAGCCGTGAAGCTGCCCTGAACGCTATAGATTCGTCTTTGAAAAACAATGAGATTCATACTATAGCAGTAGTATTTATGGATATGGATAATTTAAAATTAATCAATGATTATGGTGGTCATATCTTAGGTGATGAGGCGTTGAAACTCTTTGGTTCAACTTTAAAATTATTAGAAAAGCCTGCACACTGCATATCCCGTCTAGGAGGAGACGAATTTATTGCGATCTTACCAAATTACACAGAAAGTCAAGTACATGAATGGTGCTTGGCACTAGATGAATTACTTAAACAAACCAACCCACTGAGCTTCAATGCACAAAAAATCAAAGTTACAGTTTCAACAGGATATTATTTATACGACAAGCACTCTGATAACCCAACTAAAACCAGTCAGGATATGATTGAACTGGCTGATTCTTCTATGTATGTGTCTAAACGAGAAAAGTTTACAATAAGGAAAAGAACTCCAACAACACAGACGATTCAACATATAAACAAACCAATAACATATTAGGCCTCGGTTAATAAACTTATTATTATCTTATCAAGATAACATTAAAAATTATGATTTTTATACCTATATTCAACCAAAAATTAAACCATAAAATATAGACACCCATAAGAAAAACAATTTAATTTACAAAAAATAAATAGCATACTAAATAGTGCGTGAAAAATATAAATAGTATTTACTTTGTTATTTGAAAATTTAAAATAAATCACCTTTCATCATATTAAACAATCTAAATATTTATATTTATTAGTGCGATAGCTTTTAAAACAACCAACAAATTAAACCCTGGTTATATACAGTGAAGAATAAAAATAAATTATAATTTCATAGTATTTATGGTTATAATATAAGAAAAAAGAAATTAACAAGCGGATACTGCTCTTCCCTATTTGTTCCAAATAGGTCGTTTGTAGCTTTAGCCTCCCTTCCGTCGGTTGCGCTAACATGCTTCGCAGTTATCGCTAAGTCGCACGCTGTTGCTCTATAGATAATAAAAATAAAATAATAATAATAAAAAGAGAAATAATAAAATGAACTTATCATTAAAAGAAGACTTACATGCAGCAATAAGAGAAATAGTAATCGAAACTAAAAGAGAAAATAAAGACAAACTAAGAGCGCTTATTGAGAAAACAGATTGCAGCTTAGAAGAATTACAAGTTGTTGTACCTTCCTTTCTTCCGCAATTTTCAAGCAAATCTAAACTTACGCTAAGTTCTCATGCGCGTTTTTGCAATTGCATTGTAAAAAGTATTTACGCTAAAAATAATGCAGATAGCTTTAACAAGGATGTTGTTACTGAATCACTTCGCATCCTAGATGCGGTAGAAAATGGTTTCAAAGAAGAGCGCAAAGAAACTAAAGACTTATGCGATGTAGCAATAAAAACACATGTAACTAAAGAAACCAAAAAACACTTCACAGCGTGCAGAAATAGTTACAACTACCGATCTGATGCTGCTTTTCTGAGAGATATTATCTCAAACCAAATCGAACCACGCCCAAACAATGACGAAGCATATTTACAGTACTTCAAAGAAACTAAAGAGCTGTCAAAAGCACTTCAAGTGCTTGCAGAAGACATTGAAGATGCTGACAGCTCTATGATAGCTAAACTAAGTAAATGCATTAAAGAGCTTAAGAAGAGCGTTGACGCTACGCGCAAGCTAGCAATAGATTCTCACTCATCAGCAACAGCGAAAGTACTAGCTTTAAAATACTTATCTTCGCGTCAGCTAGACGAGCTATGCAAACAAAAGATACTAGAAGAAGCTGAATTATAAAGCCTGAATTCCCTCCTTAAATATAAGGAGGGCTTATCTACATTACTTACTACTTTCTCATTCACAATAATAATAAAGAGACAATAAAATGGTATTTACAGAATTAGAATGCACAAGAAGTCAACAGACAGCCAAGGACGCACAAAACCTCGTTGAGTACGGCGCAAAACAAAAAGACGCAGATAACCTCGTGAAGTACGGTGCAGGTAAAACAAAACATGCTCCTGCAAACGAAGGACACTCATTCTTCATCTGTGCTAACGAAATCGAATCCATTCCAGTTAGCATGGGTGAGCTGGCTACGGGTGCGGACTGGCACGATGCTATAACAGAGCTTCAAAGCTCATACAGACATAATCCGCACGTCAAACATCCTTTCCGCCATTTCGTCATCTCTATAGACGCTGGCGAGCATCTAACAGACAAGCAATGGCGTAAAACAGTTAGAAAGACTATGAACCGCTTAGGTTACAAAAACGCACGCTACATCGCATTTAGACACGAAGATACTGATTCTCAGCACGTACACATAACAGCATCAACGCAAGATTTGGAAACAAACAAAGTGATATCAAATTGGATGTCTGTTGAAACTGCACAAGAAATCATGCGCGAACAAGAAAAAGAGTTTGGGTTACGACAACTAGAAAACTCATCAGAGATATTAGCCAAAGGCGAAGCCGTCACTTCTGACAAGTACTCTCACTCAGTTAAGTTGATGATGAGACGCTTAGTTGAATCAAGCATTAAGGAGCTACCGATGCTCGTGCAATCCAGAGCAAACATGCTCAAGAAACTAGATGTAAGCGATGAGCACACAACTAAAGCAAGCTTGGCTCTTTATCAAATAGCGCTATTAAGGAATGGCGTCGAAGTAATACTTAAAGAAGACAGAAACAACGAAAAATTTATCGGTATTGTTTACAAATACAATGACTTCATCATACCTGCATCAAAGCTCAGAAGTGGGAACAAGCTCACTCTTGGAGGATTGATAAAATCAGGCGTTCTAGCAAGCGATGCAAACATGATAAGTAGTTATGACGAGTCACAAATTGAAAATTACGACATCAGAGAAACATTTGAATCACAAAAATATTTTGCAGAGCAAAGATTTGAAACCGTAAGGAGAGATGCTGAAGCACACGCTAGTAAAGTCAAAAAACAAGCAGAAGAATGGGATAAGCACATGCTTAACTGCTTCATTATCTCATGCAAAAAGCAGCATCAAAGAGAGGTAGAGGATGCTATCGATTTTTGGCTCTATCACGGTAAGCGCATCAACAAACGCGACAAAGCTTTCGTTCACACAATTTACGAACAAGAAAAGAGCATTTACTCTGCATCTAAAACGCTTAGTAAATTCTTCTATCATCTACTACTAATCTTCTTCGAACTGAACAAAAAAAATCACTGGGAATTAAAAATCACCCCAGTTGCTAAACACGAAGACCAAGAGCCAGCAATAGAACAAACCATTGAAAATATAGAAAAAATATATAAAAACGAAGGAGTTATTGCTGGCAACAAAAAGCAGAACAGTAGACGAAACATCAAGAAGAAACCAGAAGATATCGCTGAAAATACATATTAATTTAAAAAAGAGGGCTGAAGCTCTCTTTTTATTTTAACAAAATAAATAACAAATAATTTATTATTTAAAACCACCAAATTAAACAATAATGTTCAATATAGATAATTACATTATGATTGATGTTATAAATTTAAATGATATAATTAAAATATAACAATAATAAATATAATAATATGAGTATTTTTAAAAAAATAAACAATGAATTAACTGATAACGTTACAGCTCCTGCGAAACAGAAAAAGTCTCCCCTCCCCCGCTTTCAGAAAAACAAAAGCGGCAAGATGCTTTACATCATTGTTAGAGATCCAGAGCTAACAAATTCGAGCGGCAACGCAACGCATGTAACATTAATAAAGCTACCAATAACAGCTCCTGCATGCCCTCGCTCAATAAAAGACTTAATTGCAAAGTTCGGTACTGAAGAAGCTAAATCAGGAAAGTACGAAATCACTGAGCACAACTTTGAAGAAATCATGTCTCACTTTAAACCAGCAAATTCGCTATACAAGAATTATAGAAAAGAAGAGCTGCATCAAAAGCGAGGTCTTGTTATCAACGAAGAGAAACACTCTCTTTGTGCAATAGCTGCGAAACTGCATGAAGCTGTAGAGATGTTTGACGAGCTAGAGAGTGAAGATGAGATTAATGCTGAAGAAGCGCAAGAGCTGCATCAAGCGCTTTACAGAATGACTTTAAGACTAAATGCAGCGAAGTTCCCTGCTGTTATGTTCAATGACTACGTACTCAGTCTCGGCGACAGCAATAACTTACAAGCTATAAAAGCGAAAAGAAAAAATATTGCATCAATCTCTGATGCATCAAGCTTAAAAAGATTTGCACCCTACGCTAGTACTTTAACGCCTTTCAATTATAAGCCCAAACCGAAAAAAGCAGGAGAAGATGCTCAAAAGCTAATCGCATACTTAGCGAAAGCAGAAGCAAACACAAACTAGAACCAACAGCCCCATCGGGGCTGTTTTCTTATTCTCACACGCTAAAGTTTCCTTTTACCCTTGACTGGGGGTAAAACTAAAACTACCCTCGATAGCGGGTAAATACGAGGAATTGTTATGTTGATAACATCGCCGAAGCAGTTAGCAATACATCTTCGTGATGAAAGAAAACACAAAAAGCTGTCTCAGACTAAAGTTGCTGATCCAGTTGGACTTAAGCAGGACACCGTTTCTAAGTTTGAACTTAATCCAGAAACCACCAGCATTCAGACATTGTTTCGTATCTTATCGTCGCTAAATCTTGAAATGCATATTGTTCAGAAAAGCGAAAGTATCTACCCGAAGTCGTATGATGATGACGGAGAGAAATGGTGAGTCAAGTCATTCCCACGCATGGGAATACACTGAAGTCGGCATGCTTAACGAAATCGAGTGCTGCCGAAACTCTAGCTCACAACTGGACAGTTCTGAGTTACAAACGGAACCAGTATCGATCCCGTTCAGATGAAAAAATATATGGATAAACTCTATATCTGAAGCCAATTATAATGACTCACTACACTATGCATTACGGCTATCCAAAGCTTTTCTTTTTATTTCTTCCCACTACATTTTCAACTTGCGTAAAGCTTTGTCGAGATAGAGCACATAATTCTCTAAAATCAAAATAAGACGGCGTATTTGGAAATGATCCCCAAATTTGCATCAAATATCTCTTGAATGCTTTAGTTCGGTTTAATCTATGAGATATGTTAAAAGACTGAAGATTAGATGAAATTTCTTCTCGAAGATCTTTTTCGAAAATCGGAGTGTCAAACAACATTGCATCTAAATAAGAAAAGTCTCCGAGCCATCTTTTCACATGATATACACCAATTGTTGTTACCCGAAAGCTATCTGGCATTTCCCCAAATAATATTTTTTCGTCGTCTTCTTCAAACGTCACTCGAAGAGATGTTTCAATTAACTTCTTGTTTGTTGCTCTTCTTAAAGCGGACTCAATCTGTGATTGAGTGAAGCCAAAGTTTTGCATTTCATTAATAAGAGTATTAGTGCTACAAAAGCCGTCCTTGTCTAAATGAGACCCTTTAGATTCTAGAAATGAAATAATCATGGGAAGCAAAAAGTGCTCTCTCGGATCCGCAGTGGATACATCAAGGATATTCATTGAAATAGAAGTTTCAGGATTAAAATGAGCAAAATCACCTAATAAAGCTTGCTTTGTAAACTCGTGTAAAGGGATTCTATATCCACCTTGAGTCTCTTCAATATCAATTATTTTTTCTGCTTCAACATTTGGGGAGCCGATAAAGGAAGTGACAAACTCTATAACAGAACGGATATTCCCACCAGTGATGTTTGTTAAAAACTCATTGATTTCTTTATTGTTTTGCAATGAACGCAAGAGTACTTCAAGATACACAGCCAAGTTTTCAGAAGTGACATTTCCGATATCTACACGAGATTCTAGCCCCCTAGCTAAACGCGCAGCGAACATTAGTCTTTTTGCTATGACATCTTCAACCCTTGGTGGAGCAATTGTAAATATTTTATGAGGGTACGCGTTTAACGCACCAGAGCGTTTGGATTTATAAAATGTTTGAGGACGAACAGATAAGAAAACTGTAGCTTTCCATTCTTTAGCCAATTCTTGTGAAATAATAAAAGCACTTTGCTGAACATCAAAATCCCGTTGATCTGCATTATCTATACAGATGATGGTCTGCTTCTGCCGCTTATTTGCTAAGAACTCTACTGACCGTTTGATATGATCTCTCTTATTACCCTGAAGTTCAATTATGTGTTCAATAAGCTTTTCTTCATATTTTTCTAAATTAGTCTTTTTATAAGCTCCCCACACGCTGCCTTCAAAGTGTTTAATCTCTTCTTGATAAACCTTTCGAACAAAGTTGTTCTCATATATATCAACATCATATTTTTGACGAAGCTGGTCTTGAATTTGATTTAAAACTAAAGCCTTAACATCATCATCTAACGTAGCATTGGAGCCAAGATCAACATAAACATATATGGCATTCTTGAACTCATTAAACGCACTATTGTGGTGTAAGTTCTTCACAAATGAGGTTTTGCCAACCCCAACATCCCCCAAAAGTACAATCGGTCTTCGTGACATAGCTTCTGCCATAACCGAAGGATCGAAATTATGTCCTCTTTTAGTATTTACTGATTTTACAAGTGGTTGTTTTTCTGAATCACTAAATATGGCGGCATAACGAGCCTCTAACACATTCTTGCTTAAAAGAGAGAATCTATTTAGTACACCACTTTCACAGTAACATTGTTTGTAGAAGTCTTTCTCAAGTTCTGTATTATCAACAACATCCTGAATAAATAGCTCAGAAAGCTGCCTTAATGTAGCTTGTATATCACTGGGATACCTATAAAAGGGATAATTAACTACTGAGGAGGAAAGCTTTGTTGGTAGTTTAGAATCACCGATGGTTAATTTTCTAATTAATCTATTGTCATTAATTCCTTCTTTTGACAAACAATTCCAAGCATCGGTAAAGTTTTTTAATAAATGCTCTAAAGATAAAAAAACAAGTCCATTACCATCAAGAATGTTGATACCATCCACTCTTGAAGCTAGAAAAGCAATGTATTGATGACCATTAGTTACCACAGCTATTGGAACACCTCTATTTGAGCAATAAGAAATTGACTGCTCAATAGCCGCCTTAAGCTCTACATTTCCTTGAACGAGAGACTTAAGTGGCATCGTTAATCTAGAAGAAATACCAGCAGGAATTTGAAAAGGGACACCTTCTCTTTTTGCTTCAACGACTAATTTTCTAGGTTTACCAAGCTCATAATCAGTAAAGCCATTTGCTTGTTCATATTGTTCTACTTCAACATCCCCTTCCCAACCTAGACATTCTTTTATAATGAAATCGATTAGATGAAACCTCGTCTGAGCTTCATTCATATCACCATAAGTATAACCTTCGATTAGAGAGGCTAGTTTCTGTTTTCCTTCATGCAATGGGTACAATGCAATTTCCTTGGAAGATCTGTTAGGGATGACTAATGATAGCGGATAAATAACTTAATTGCATATGATTAGCCCCCGAGATGTGGGCAGCCAAACATATTGAATTTCTACCAATATAGTAACCACTTTTAGAATGAGAAAAAGTATGTCAAATCACGGCTCGGTGATACAGTGAATCAATTAGGTGTAACTTCGAATGGGGCAGATCCGAACTAGCATAGAAATTAGTTCAACATCGGACAGAGTTGAGTTTCGAAAAATTTAACATTAGCAATTCAGATATTACTACTGGTATGCAAAGCGTAATCGCTTTTGGCTAACTCCATTATTTACTTCCTATACACTATTTCTACGAAGGTCCATTCGTTCGGTTTTGTATGGTAACCAGACAAATAATGGCAGTAGGTATGCTTGGGATATACTTTGACTGCCCTATTCATCCACCTCAATGCAAAAAATAAAAATAATATTAAACAGTTAGTTAATCTGTATTCGATTGACATTCATGGTGGTTACCAAAAGTTAACTAATTGAACTAGAAATGTAGGTAACCATAATAAACCGCAAGAGAGCAACATCGTTGGTCACTCTCTAAAACAGTCAATCATTAAAGGGTTAATTATCATGAGTAACGTTCTAGTCATTAACGCGCACGAGCCATCTCCATTTTCTGAAGGTAAGCTAAATGCCGCTTTGGTTGAGAAAGCTCGCACCAAGTTAGAATCAAAGGGTCACGAAGTTCGCGTCGTTACGATGCAAGACGACATCGTGGTTGATGAACAACTGGCGCATTTTGAGTGGGCAGACCGAGTCATTCTTCAGTCACCAGTCAACTGGATGACGATCCCTTGGTCTTTTAAGAAATACATGGATGATGTATTTACCGCTGGTATGGGTGGTGCGTTATGTGCATTTGATGGTCGGACACCAGAGGAACCAAAGAAAAATTACGGCACTGGCGGCACTTGTACAAATACGAAATACATGCTGTCTTTCACATTCAATGCACCAGAAGAGTCATTTAATGACGATAGCGAGTACCTATTCCAAGGTCGTAGTGTTGATGACTTGATGTTCCACATGCATGCCAACTTCCGCTTCTTTGGCATGTCTGCACTGCCTACTTTCGCTTGCTATGATGTCATGAAAAACGCCGATATTGAAAACGACTTCGCTCGCTTTGAAGCCCACCTAGACGCCAACTTCTAAGGAAATTGTCATGAGCACTGAATTTACTTACTACAATGCAGAAACGGCCCCTGAAGAGTCTAAATCGCTGGTAGAACAGTCGCAAAAGGGCTTCGGTATGCTGCCAAACCTGCACGCCGTTCTTGCTGAAGCACCAGCAACTTACGAAGCATATAATACTGCCTTTGATCTGTTTATGAAGAACACGACATTAAGCCCACTAGAGCAGCAAGTGGTCTTTATGACCGCAAACTTTGAAAATAACTGTCATTACTGTGTTCCTGGTCATACCTGGATGATGAAAGCGGGCAAAATGCCAGATGAAGTGATTGAAGCGTTGCGTGAAGGTACAGCTATCCCTGATACAAAACTGCAAGCACTGCATGATTTTACCAAGGCTCTGCTTGATGACCGTGGTCATATTGGTGATCAAAGACTGCAAGCATTTCTGGGCGCTGGCTTTACCAAACGTCAAGCACTGGAAGTTCTGACGGGGTTGTCTGCAAAGCTTATCTCAAACTTCACCAACGCATTGGCACATACTGAACCAGATGCGCCATTCCAAAAGTTTGCGTGGACGCACCCTAGCGAGCGTTAATCTAAACAAGTAGTAATCAAAAGCCAGTCAAAGCACTGTTACCATATGGTTACAGTGCTTTGCGTAAGGAGCCATTTTGAACAACACAGTTAAAATCGACATCATTAGTGATGTCGTCTGCCCTTGGTGCATCATTGGCTACAACCATTTAAAAGCTGCGATTAACGAGCTTGGAATTGAAGATCGCATCGATATCGAGTGGCAACCGTTTGAATTGAATCCTGACATGCCTGCTGAAGGTGAAAATCTTCGTGAACACGTTTCACGCAAATATGGCAGCACAGTAGAAGAAAGTAAAAATGCGCGTATTCGCATCGCTGGCATCGGTGCTGAACATGGCTTCGAGTTTAACTACTTTGATGACATGAAGATGGTGAACACGTTTGACGCACACATTCTACTTGATTACGCCAAAGGCTTTGGCAAGCAAACTGAACTAAAGATACGTTTGTTTACGGCTTTTTTCAGTGAACAGAAAGACATCTCTGACCGTGAAGTTCTAAAGCAAGAACTTACCTCTGTGGGTCTTGATGCTGAAGAAGGCATGTGGTGGTTAGATGATGTTCAGCGACGCGGTGCGATACGTACTACAGAGAAGCAATGGCAGACAATGGGGATTTCAAGCGTACCAACGGTGATTTTTAACCGTGAATCTGGCGTTTCTGGTGCGCATCCCGTTGAAGGTTATAAACAGTTCTTGGCCGAGCTGATAGCTAAAGCAGATGCAGAATAGGTCATTTCCCTTTGTTCTCACACCACTGTTCACGAGAAATTGGATGAGTGGTGTGAGAACAAAACCGAAAGCAAATTCAAAGCAGTGGAACGATCGTTCCCAGTTGTTACTTATCAGGTACTGAGTTTCTTAACTAGGTTACTAAAAGTAGACTAATTGCAACTCGCCTCATCCTGTCTTACTTTTTACGACTCAGTCGTCAGATAAATCCAAGGAGCTGAGATGGCATACTCACAAAAACTCAAAGCGGGTGACACTTTCCCTACATTAGAGGCAACAACACTGGATGGGAAGAAAGTCAGGCTAGGCCAGCCTCAAGGCGATGCAACATGGCAAGCGGTGTTTGTCTATCGTGGTAAACATTGCCCACTTTGTACCAAATATCTCAATGAAATAGAGACTTATAAACAGACCTTTAGTGATGCAGGCGTGGATATTCTAGCTGTCTCTGGGGATTCGAAACAACAGTTAGAGCAACACCTGGAAAAGCTCGATATCAGTTTTCCAATCGCCTATGGTCTTACTGAGCAACAAATGAAGACTCTGGGACTTTATATATCGCTACCACGCTCTGAAGCCGAAACCGACCATAACTTTGCGGAGCCAGGACTATTTGTCGTCAATGAACACGGTAATTTGCATGTGGTTGATCTATCAAACAACCCATTTGTAAGACCAGAGTTAGGGGCGCTGACACGTGGTTTAGCTTGGATTCGAAATCCAGAGAACCACTACCCTATTCGTGGGATACTAGACTACTGAGTCTCCAGACCAAAATATGAACAGGGCAACCACATATGGTTGCCCTGTCACACAGTTCGAGTAGAGATTGTTACTCCAACTATTTAAGCTGTACATTGTTGCTTTCAGACCATTTTCTCAATTCTTCAAGAATCGTTAGAGCACTTTTGCCAAACTCAGTCAGTTCGTAACTTACGGCTAATGGCTTCTCATTGAGTACGCAGCGTATCACCATATTTTCACTCTCTAGCTCTTTTAAGCGCTGGTCTACCATCTTCTTACTTGCACCGCCCAACATTCTTGAAAGATCATTAAATCTCACAGGGCCATCTTTCAGATGGTAGATTATTGAGCCTTTCCATTTTGACCCCAAGATCCGCATACCTTTTTCTATCGCACAAGGCTCCTTACAGGCATCAACAACACTTTTACGCCCTTTGGCGTCAACTTCAACTTTTGCTTTCATACAGCCTCGCCAATCCAGAAACTAGATAGCTGTAGTTTCACTCGATGACATGAAACCACAGTGCTTTGACCTATGTACCACGTCATAGTAATACTAGAGAACAATCGAATTAAATTCACCTTAGTCATCCATCTTGCATGCTCACTACGAGAACTAAGTAACCTTTGGATTATATCAGTATCGCCGCTTTATCTACCAAAGACGTACTTAGCTTTCCTTCTGAGAGTAACGGTAACCCATAAGCGTTGATGATAGGATCGTTACTCATTATTAGTGACTCCGCAAATAGAGTGAATATATAAGTGAACGCTACGCCATTGGTTCTTAGTGGTATATGTTAGTTACCTAAAGGTTGAATGCAATTAGTATACTTTTAGTAACCTAGTTCAGGTATGGGCGGGCGTAACTAAATAATTATGCCTCAATAAATAAGCTTTATTGTTAGTTTTTCTGTAGCCAAATCGACTTAGCTTTCTCATCAAAACACCAAAATGCAACTGATTTTATTGCAATAATATGTTAGTGAATGTGCTAATTAAGCAAGTTGTGATCTAACTCAAGTTTGGCAAAGTCTGATGGATACAAGGTCAAATAATAACGCCATCTACTAACTAAACTGCTCGAGTTATTTCGAAGTAGTTGATTCTGAAGTGACTATGAGCTAGGTTTTATAATCTCTCTAAGACGTTGATCTGTTAGATATAAACTCCAATCTCGCTTCTAGCTATATTACTAGCAGAACGGCACTCAGACCTAACAGTGACTAACCAGCGGGTGTGTAAAGTCGAGTATGAATTGCGACACTTTAGTTCAGTCTAAATCTTCTTTACTCGCGCTTTTTCTCATAGTACATATTCTCGTCGGCTTTAGTTATCACTGATTCTAAAGAAAAGTCTGTTCCTTCAATAATATACTTACCTATGGAGGTCCCTACCTGCACCTTACATGTATCTGTATTTATTGGGTCAGTGAGTGTACTCTTAATCCTCAATATCACATCTTCTGTGTAGTATTCCGCTTCAGTATTGCTATTCCCAACGCTTCCCAGAAATATGACAAACTCATCTCCGCCATATCTTGAGACTAGATCGGAGGCTCTCACGCTGCTTTTAATACGTTCACCTACTTTACGTAATATGTGATCGCCTACTGCATGACCATGCTCATCATTTATTTGCTTGAAATCGTTCAAGTCAATAAATAGCAAAGCTGAGAAAGAGTTTTCACTTATCCTCTTCTTTAGGTCTCGTTGTACACTTTCTATCAGTCCACGCCTATTGAGCAGCTGGGTTAGTTCATCCATTCGAGCTTGCTGATGAGCCTTCTTTTCAAGTTCCTTTTGCTTTGTAATATCAGTAGAAATACCTAAGATACCAACAACTTCATTAGAGGATTCCGAGCTATAAATTGGTGATTTCATCTCAAGATAAATCCGTTGCTTACCATCTGTACCATTAATGAATACCTCTTCCCTACTCGTTTCCCCTTTGATTACCTTAGCATCGATGTGTTTTATGAACTCAACGGTATCCTCTGGTAAAAAATCCGAATCTCTTATTTGCCCCAGTTTTTTCTTATCGACTCTCATTAACTCTAGGCTTAAGTTATTCGCATAGATATATCTAGATTTAGTATCTTTGATGAACACATATGTCTCAAGCTGATCAAGAGACTCAATAAGATCATTAAGGTTTACCCCCAACCTTCCTAATTGAAGATACATTATGGCCTCCAGCAAGCAGAATACTGCAAAATATTTTACGCATATGACAATTGTTTGTTATGTTCATTAGCTTATTGAATCACATTGAGAGTGTTAATTTTAGCAATACTAAAGAGGTATGAAACATACAACTTAATAGTAGTACTAAAGACCGTAAAGTGACGGACTTTTTGGGGTAGTTATTTGATCTATCAGACAATCTGCGTATCGAGTCTATAGGTCTAGATACAATAGTTGACAATCCAGAAAAGCTACTAGTAAGAGATGACATTAATAAACAGCACCGCCTATGGTATGAACAACTTATTGCTGAAGCGAGTAAAATAGAATTAACCTTTACTCATGGGTCCGCAGTCAAATTAATCAACATGTACTTAAAATCAGCTTTGGTTTACGCGGATATGATTCGCACGTAAAGGTCGCTGACTTGTACACACCCATCTTAACCGCTCTTAAAAATCAAATTGAAAAATAGAGGCTAAAATCACAAAGCTCATCGATACCACACTTGAATATCAGACTAAAAATGAGCTACTCCAAAGCGCCTGGGGTCGGTAAAATACTGGCCGCATCAATAATTAGTACTTAGTCACATCACGAATAAGCAAGCCTCTAGCTTGATTGGAGTTGCACCTATCGTTAGACGTTACAAAGGAAAGCGCATGATACAAGACAGTCGGACTCAAGTTAGAACTGTTATGTGTATTGCAATGATGTCAGCCATCCAGTGTAACCCTGTTTTTAAGACTACTTATGATCGATTACTTGCGGCAGGACATACCAAAACGCTGCGACATTGTTATCATGCACCTCTAACTCCAAACGCGCCCACTTTACCTAAAGCATTGTGCCATAAACACTAAACCTACTTAAAGTGACGGCGCCAAGCGTTGTGAATCACCCTTTAATTTAGTGTTAGTTGCGTTCTGACCACTCCGACCGTAAAACTCCATATTTGACGGAGTCATAGTACTCCCCCTTGTAGTAACGAACTTTTCTAAGTCTTGCTTCTTGCTGAAAACCCAGTTTCAAAGCCAAAGACATCATTCGAGGATTACCCGACCAAGTAGTTAAACCAACCCTCTCGATTTCTTTAGTTTCGAACAAGTACGATACCCACAAAGGTAGAGCAAGCGCAGCAATTCCCTTACCCCAATACTGTGCATCGTAAATAACTACACCAGCTTCAAGCCAACGCGTTTCTTCACATTCCCAGTAGTAACTAACCGTTCCAACAGGAATATCGTTAACAGTGATCAATTGTAAGTCTAACCCTGCAAGTAAACGCTGAAATGATGAACTTTCAAACTGTTCTAATGTTGGGTGAGAATATGGAAAGTAAGGACCATTGAACTTCATCCATTCATCATTTGAAATAACCAAAGAATGGAGAGGTTTCAGTTCGTCTTCCTTGGCAGGCCTAATATCTACTTTCATATCTTCCTCAATACTTCACGATTCTTTGAAACAAACTAACGCCCAATTAAGGTGCGAAGCACGCTACCACAACACTTAATTTGACTACTATAAACACTGAACTAAACCCAAAATACCACGCGTTACGAATCCTTCTGTAACAACTTGTTATACAACTTGGATTCAAGTACGAAGTGCGACACCCCTGAAATTTAAAACAGTGAGATGTGCTATTCATAAGTTTTACTCCCGCCAAGAAGTGAAAAACCATGAATTACACACACCTCACTGAGAATGAAAGGTATATGATGTCCGCACTTAGAAAGCAAGGCATTAGTGTCGTCAACATCGCTAAAGAGCTAGGGCGTCACAAGAGCACTATCTACCGAGAATTTAAACGCAACTCTCGATGCAACGCCTATCGCCCTAACCCTTCCTATCAGCCTGCTAGAGCGCAACAAAGAGCTAGAACCAGGTTGAGCCGATCACGGCGTAACAAGCGCTATACCAAGCTCGATTTCAAAATTATTGACGCGCTTATAATGCTCGATTGGAGTCCTGACCAAATCGTTGGGTATTGCCGTTTGCATGGCTATCCAGTGATGAGCCATGAGCTTATTTACCAGCACATTTGGACCGATAAAGCCAACGGAGGCATGCTCTGGAAACATTTACGTCAATCACCAAAACAGAGACGTAAGCGCTACAACGCCAAAGATAGCAGGGGGAGAATTGCCGCTAAAAGGCACATAACAGAACGACCAAAACAAGCTGTGTTACGCCTAGAACCTGGACATTGGGAAATAGATACCGTTATCGGTCGTGGAACTAAGCACTGCATTGTCACTCTCGTTGACAGAATGACTGGCTACACCTATATCGGACAGCTAGATGACCGAACAACTGCATCACTCAACGCGAGAATGACAGAGATCGTTACACGTTCAAACTTACCATTTAGAACTATCACTGCTGATAATGGTACAGAATTCAACCAATGTCAGGAGATAGAAAACAACCATAAATGCTTGTTTTACTTCGCAACGCCCTACCACTCTTGGGAGCGAGGGACTAATGAGAATACAAATGGACTCATACGCCAATATTTACCTAAGAAAACCTCAATGGCTCTTGTGACACAAAGACTGTGCAGCCAGATAGCGTATAAACTGAATAACAGACCACGCCAAAGGCTTGGTTACAAGACACCAACGGAGTATATTTATGAGCAGCTACTCTAAGTGTCGCACTTCAAACTTGATACTAAGCAAAAACCTACAGCACATAGATTACTCACTAAGTCCTAGTAAATATAACTTAATATCAATCACTTTGACTTCTTTCGTTTAGTCCACTCATCTGAGGCATACCCCATTGTCAAACCTCTGGCATTGCTAATCCAATTCATGAGTTCACGAGCTAACTTAAATTTCTCACCGAATTTAGATTTGAAATATCTACGAACATTCTGAGTCGTTTTATAGCTATCTGTAATTATTAAGCTGTCATCAACATGATTTTTTATACCAATTAACCTTGTCCATGGTTTTTAAACCTTCTTTTGTATAACGCCTTCTACATAGCTTTTAGCCACTTTTCATACTCCTATAGCGTAACATTTTTAATACAACATCAACGTGTAATCAATAGGTTAATGAAAGTAGATAGAGATTAGATTTGCATGATGTCATTTTTTCAAAAATCACGCACTTCAAGCTCCTTCTGATAACTTTGGGTAGGGAACATTATGAGTTACATGAGTTTTTAAGTTAACAGTCATTAGCTTTGTGAAAAGTTTGGTTATACGACATAGACCCTCAAACACGTGTTTGGTGGAAAAATAAGTCAACAATTAGCTCATCGACCTACGATCACTACGCGGTTGTATGTGTTTGTAGCCATTTGAATATATCAAACGACTTTTAGGAGGTGCTAAAGATGATCATACTAGTCTAACGCTTACAGTATACTGTTATAGTTATCGTTAAAGATATGCAGGAAAAGTTAGCATTAACATCGCTTCTACAGAAAGCACAACACCTTAGCACAGAGCTACATACACAAAGCGATACATTTTGTGGCTAATAGTTATAAAGCAGGAGAAGTTGTAGAAAAATATCAAGTTCAATGAAAAGAAAGATTCAGTAAATGCTCCAAACTAAAGACTGATATTTAATGTGCAGCACCTGGCCGAATTGCTATCGGTAAATGATGATGTGACCACCCAACGTAAACCTTACGACAGTGGTCGTTCGTTATGAATAATGTTCAGTGAGCAATGCGGCGCCGTAGCTAAGTTAAGAAAGTGTAAGAGAACAAATGGATAATCCTAGCCTGATGTAATTCATGAACTGTAGGCGTATTAAAGACTTGCTGCTAACCATTCGAACTTGATTATCAACATTGACGAAACGATCAGTGCTTCACTTTCCAAGTATCTGCCCTACACAAGCGGTCAAAAACTGTAATGAGAGTGACGGGCAGAATTGAACTTTTCTTGAAATTAATCATATGTCGTACTGATAGGTATTTGGCGCTTGCTTTCTATGCTAGTCAATAGATAATAAACTCTTAGTTATAAATCGACCAGTTAAAGTTTAATAAGGACAGTACCAATCATAAAAATACGTTTAAACTATTTGTCTTTAAACTTTATTTTATACATATCTTTGTCCGCCTTTTTTATAACTTCATTAAGATGACAACTGTGTTTAGGATATACAGAAACTCCCATACTGAAATCAATATTTAATTCAGATGAAAGTCCATCAATAGAGAAAGGTTTAGATAATATATTGGTAATTTTACACCTTATAGCGTCTATTTGATATTCTTCTCTATATGAATCCGCTAGCTTAAATAGAATTATAAATTCGTCCCCACCAACACGGAAACACATATCGCATTCTCGAACACTTTCTATAAGTCTTGAGGAGACACCTTTAAGCAATAAATCTCCCACATTATGTCCATAGGTATCGTTAACAACCTTAAAATCATCAAGATCTAAATAAGTCACTATGTATGAAGAAGAACTGAACAACAAATCAGAACTTTTGTTAATAATACGATCCAATTCGTGCCTATTAAATAACCCAGTCAGAGGGTCTTTGAAGGCCTTAACGTGAAGATCCTCAATTAGTTTCTCAGTGCTAGTAACATCAAAAATGGTTGCAATCGCACAGTCCATTCCATCAAAGTAGATATTTGCTATTGAAATTCTTGCTCTAAAAAACTCTCCATTTGAACGTACACACAGGATTGTTCCTCTAGAAGTCATATTTCTACTTTGACATTTGTTGGATATAAAATCATCAACTTTTTTATGGTGCTGTTTAGCAAAGTAACTGGGAATTATAATGTCCAATTTTTCATTAAAAATTTCGTTTTTATTAAATCCAAACAATTTAAAAAAATAGGTATTTGCAAATACAATATTAGAATATTTATCAACAATTATATTTGCGTCAGAAAGACAGTTTAAGAAATCTGAAATGTGTTCGGTTGCATTCACTCTACATATACCTTATCAAACCAAAGGATATCTAACCAAAGTGACCCAATGAAAGCGATAAAGATAAATTATATATTTAATACAACATATATCCATCTCTTTATGTATATTTGTGATCTAAGCACGCTTAAAGAAAAATTAAAATTTTAATATATTTAAACAAATTTTAAAAATTTATAAATATGTGAAACAAGAGTTAAATCGTAGTGTTATTGATGCCTATGATAACAATTTCATGCACAACATAGACACCATGTCATCAATTGAATTTAATTAAACATTTCGTACGCGATTGACTTAACCAAACTCTGCACGGAGTTCTTCATCTCATCTTTGGCGTCATTGTGGTTACCACAGCCAAAAGGGGGTTGCGGGTCATATTCTAAGAGTAACTCTAGACTTTCAACTGACTTAATATCCCCAGATAACTCAGCTAAAAGTTCCAGAGAAAAATCCAATCCAGATGTGATGCCTCCACCACTTATCCTATTGCCATCCTTTACAACCCTCTGATTTAAATACGTTAATTTAGGATATTTATTTAAAGCTTCTTTGTATGCCCAATGAGTAGTTACTTTATAACCATCTAGTAACCCCGTTTCTGCTAGGATTAAAGAGCCAGTACAAACAGATGTTATGTACTTTGCATGACTGCCTATTTTTGTCAGAAAATCTATGACTTCATTGTCTCTGATTTGCTCTATCGGGTTTGCAGAGCCAGGAACAATTAATACATCAACATGGGGAAGATCATGAACACTATAGTTAGGTAAAAGCATAACATTCGCATCTGAAGAAACAGGTTGAATACTTTTTGAAAAAGTAAAAACATTAACTAATCCACTTACAGCTAAAACTTGTAACGGAGCATATGCATCAAGCATGGTAACACCAGGGTAAATATATATTCCAACATTCAGATTCTTACTTAAGTTTTCCATTATCAATGCCTCAATAAAGTAATTGAGAAGCCATTTTAGTCTTTTATAAATAAAACACTAGAAACTAAAGAGTCAAACTGTTCGATCTGGGACTATTTTTAACAATAGTCCCAAACCGTTAATGTTAATATTGACTATAAATTTCAACACACTATCCTATTCAATAAGATAGGAGTAAACCTAATGTATAGAAACAAAAGTTGCAAACGAATTCTAGTTGCTTTTCGAGATTTATTATTAGTAAAAGATTATTGTGAAATCTCTGTATTGGAAATAATATCTAAAGCAGATGTTAGTAAAAGTACATTTTATAGATACTATAATGGAAAGCTCTGTGTTTTTATTGAAATGCATAAACTGTTGTTTCAAAAATTATTTACACAAATGAATACTAAAGACGCTTGGCTGAGTAGCCTACCACAACAATCTTTCATTAATATGGCTAGCTTGGCGTCAAAGCGAAATGGAATAGGTCGTTCTATGGTTTACAAAATGGGTGATGATTGGTCAATTGCTTCAAGGTTAATCAGAGATTGTTTATCAAGTGAAGTAGAAAATCAACTATTAAAAGTATTTGGAAAAGATTCTTGGATAATACCTATCGAGCAAGTAGCAGGTTCTATTGCGGCATTACACATTGATTGCATAACACAATTAGGATTAAAATCAGGCCCATCTTCGGCAGAACAAGAGCTATCATATCTACAATTTTTCACGCGATCTATTATAAACTCATCCTTGAGTTAGTTAAGTAAATAAAAAGCCACCATAATTTGGTGGCTTTTTATTTATAGGTCTAGTTCAGAAGAAGTGAATTTTATTTTTTCTATATTTTCTAATAAGACAACACCATCACCATTATCTCGATTATCAGAAATAGAGTATTTTCCATCCCCTAATTTAGTAATTGTATAATTTGACTCATCACCTGAGAAGATAACTGTATTTTTACCTTTATTACCAACAATTTTATTTCCGAGTTTATTTACAATAACATTTACATTATTGCTGCCAGCTAGTGTAATATTCTTCAGATATTGTGAGTGGTGTGTATAAGGCAACTTAGTGTCAAACTTTAAACTAAACGTTCCTTCAAAGCTCTTAGAAATTCTTGCATTATAGGTAAGGTATGGATGAAGTAATTTCTGTACAGCTTTTAGGCCCAACGGATCAAGAGTAGACATTTCTGCTCTTGTCTTAGCTGTATAAATGCCCCACATACCACCTTTGAATTTCTCTTCTAAATGTTTTCTTCTTTCTTCTAGGAGAGCTAGTTCTGTCGCATCTAACAGGTCAGTTAATGTGGATGTTTCAGTATCAGCCACATCAGTACTTCCTTCGATACTTACACTAGCAATCTCTTTTTGTCCCCAAGCTCCCCACAAGCCATAATAGGAATCAACAACAGCAGCATAGTATTCTTGAGACAGGCTGTTCTCTTTAGTCAGCTCTTGTATCCATGCCTGATTATCTTCTCCGAGGCCCCAGATTTTTCCTGTAAGAGCGTTGACTTGAGCACTTCTTAACTCCGCTTGATAACCTGGTAATGCGCCCATAAACTTTTCATTTTGATCCACGCCAATACCGTAGTCATGGACAAGATGCAATATTTCTTCAAAGGTAGCATCTCTATGGTCATAATTTTGTTCGATGTACCAACTACCGCCCTCGACTTGGATTTCCTCCTTGTATAGAGGTTGGCCATCAAGTTTTACCGCTGGGTTAGATCCGTCATCTTTGCCATTAAGCAGTAATAGTTTGGCGTTATTTTCTGCCATCTTATTCGCGATTTCTGATTTATTATCCCCATACTCAGAACCATCAAAGTTGGTTAAGTAATGCGATAATACATTCCTTGCTCTAATTATTTGTTCATCCGTCAGCTCGTCTTGGATTAATATCGGTATTCTTTTTCCGTTTGGAGTTTTAACCTCTGTATAGCGGTCAAACCCTAACTGTAAAGAGTAAGTTTTAGCTAGCTCTTTAGGTACCGTTGTTATACCTAAAAAACTAGATTCCTCTGTGACTATTTCATACTTAACAATTTCGTCAAGCGTCAAGTAATGCATGGAGCTTGACTTAGCTGAGTTCAATGTGAACCAGTAAAAATCAGAGTTAATGCCCATATCTTGATAATAAGACGTGAAAATATCGTGTGAGCTGTGTGATGATGGATACTCACGACCATCTTTCACCCCGTCACTCCATGAATGTACACCAAGCTTGGCTCCAGCAGACCAACTTCTTGAAGCACCAGCAAGATATAAATCAACGCCCCCAGAAGTTACATGGCTGTTACCATCCACAACCGTCTTCATCTTATTGCTTCTAATTAACCGTCCAAGCTTTAAGTTAGCATCATCATCAATAGAGCCAGAAATATCCCTCAAATACAGACGATTTACCGATGGATTTTTAGATAACATCTTATTGAATGCCGAAGTTGAACCATCGCATGAAACACCATCGATGATTGCTGTTTTACCTTGAACTTCGAACTGCAATGGAGTCATTCCCGTAACAGTAGTTGAGCACTCAGAAGTAAAAACATTTTTAACGGTGGGTTTATGCGTAACATCTTTATCAGTGTTTTTCTCACTACTCGAATTACAGCCCGTTAACGAAGTAACGATCGCTAGGTAAGACAACGCTAATATAGTATTTTTCAATGTATCATTCCTTATATGAACAAAGCATCTACTTTACTAGATAGACATTAATGATAATTTGATTACTAGAAAAAGATTACGAGTGCTTACAACTCTAAAAAAATTTTACAAAAGTCATAAATAAGGACAAAAAATAGCCACCTGAGATTAATAAGGTGGCTATTTCAATAGGAGAGTTATCAAACACAACAGCTACAGTTGCGCTTGTACTTTTCCATCTTACCAATACCAGGATTGAAGGTATTGGTCGGGTCAAGCTCATGATAGAATTTCTGAAGTGAGTTATCAGCTTCGTACAGATGTCCTACATTATGCTCTGCTGGATATTTTGCTCCCCGCGCATTAAGGTGTTTTAACATCAGCTTTTTCATCAATTTTGTATCAGTACCCTTTTTGAAAATGTAATCTTGATGAAAAACGTGGCACATAAAATGACCGTAATACAGCGAGTGGACAAGATTCTTACTAATCTCTTCGGGTAAATTTTCCAACCATTCTTCGTCATTTCTTCTCAACGCAATATCTAAAGCAACTATATCCTCTACATCTTTACGGTGGATCGTTTCATAACGTATAGCCGCGCCTGCTGCTGCAAATCGATGTAAATAAGCTTTTTTACCTTCTTCTGGTGTACACACAAAGAAATCACAATCTCGCTCTTGTCCCCAGACTTCACTAAGATAGATTTGTGCTTCACTGATTCCAGCATCACTCATTTTGAGAACTAAGTGATGTTCGTACTTATCACGGAAATCCAACATCCTTTCTGGCAGATGCTGAGGAAATAATTTACTTACATAATACATGGCTGCATCGGGAAGATATTTGCTAACGCATGGAATGCGCTCCAAGATATTCTCAACTTTAGCTTTCAATGCAAACATTTTTGGCAATCTATCAGTACCTAGCAAATCGATTGATAAAAATACGTCTTTGCCATACTTTTCTGCAATATTAAAAATATCTCGATGCATATATTCAGCCATTTCTGGCAAGTTTTCAAAATTCGTCAAGATGTCTCTTCTAAGTTTAGTCAGTTGTGAAGGATCATTTGTACCAATGTAAAATACTTGCTCCTTTTCTGGAACAGGATAACTATCAACACGAACTGCAAATACACCTATTTTACCAGCACAACCACTTGCCTCGAATAAACGACGTTCGTCAGCATTAAATCTAGACGGGATCTCTGAAGTGACATCTCGCACACGTTGATCATATTCCTTGTCGGAAGCCATCCTCTCATCATATTGAATCTGAGTAGAATCAAAATTACCTAACTCAAGATTTCGAAGAATTTCTTCTGGCGTATCACCTAAACCATCGATGCCGAGATGATTTACAAGATGCAATTTACCGTGTTTATCTACTTGACCATAAATTGCAAGCTCTGTATAAGCAGGACCTCGCTTGACCAAAGCGCCACCCGAGTTGTTTGCAACACCACCAATAACTGTTGCTCCGATTGTAGATGAACCGATGACAGAGTGTGGTGCTCTATTTACAGATTTAAGTTTCTTTTCTAATGAATACAAACTTGTTCCTGGAAAGCATAATGCTTGCCTGCCGCCATCTAACAACTGAACCTGATTTATTCTTGTAATATTTATTACAACAACATCCCTATCATAATCATTTCCACTAGGAGCAGAGCCTTCTGTAAGTCCTGTTTTAGCAGCTTGCATGATTATAATACAGTTATTATTCACACATGCCTGGATTACTCGCCATTGCTCAACGAGTGAATTTGGAAAAACAATTGCTATTGCTTTTCCGCGTCCAGAACGAAATCCTGAACGGAAATATTTGGTTTTATTAGAATCAGTAAGAACATTATCATTTCCGACAATAGATACAAATTCATCGATTATTTTTTTATTATTCATCATCATTTCTCACTTTATGTAGGGCTTTGGAAATATAAACTCTTCGGAAAATCAAATCTATTGTAAGTGAATGAAATTAAAGACAACAAGCCCAAACAAAAAAACAAATAACTTAACTTTCAACCACTTAAATGAATGAGATAAAAAAGAAAAACACTGTTTCCAATTAGAAACATAGATAATCCATTGAATAATATGAACTTTAACATCAATAGTAAATTTAAGAAAAACACTGTTTCTAATTAGACACAATAAATTCAAAGTTCAGACTTCATAATTAAGCACTTATATGATTTATATGGGTTTTATATTGTTAACAATTATTAATTAATTGAAAATATATTACACAAATAATTTCCCCGAGATCTATACACCATATTTCATATATGTAGTAATGAATCATTTAAGGTATTATTTTGACGCTTTTATTTAAGCAAATTTTGATAACACCCCTTACAAAAAATCCAAAATGTGAATGCTTAATTTCAAGATTGAAATTAAGCATCGGAGTATAATAATGATATCCCTACTTATATCCATCATTCCTATTGCTTTTCTGATATGGATGATGACAAAGAAAAATGCGGTACCTTCACATATAGCACTACCGCTTACAGCTTTTATGGTTGCCCTAATCCAGTTTTTTCACTTTGATACTGACATGGTCACAATCAGTGCATATAGCGTCTCTGGCATGCTATCAGCTACAACTCCGATTTCGATAGTAGCAGGTGCAATATTATTAAATAGGTTGCTCTACTATACTGGCTCTGAAAGAACAATTAAGGTTTGGTTAGAGTCCATTAGTCGAAATGAGGTTGCCCAACTAATGATAATTGGCTGGGCTTTTGCTTTTATGATAGAGGGGGCTTCTGGGTTTGGTACGCCAGCAGCTATAGCAGCACCTATTCTTGTTGGCTTAGGTTTTTCTCCAATAAAAGTAGTTCTTTTTACACTGACGATGAATTCCGTTCCAGTATCTTTCGGAGCTGTAGGTACACCAACTTGGTTTGGTTTTTCAAACTTAGGATTGTCCGAAGAAGATATTATTCAAACAGCACAGTTTTCTGCATTAATTCACCTAGTTTCTGCATTTATAATCCCTCTAATTGCTCTTAAGTTTGTTGTACCTTGGGAGAAGATTAAATCAAACTATAAGTTTATATTGGCAAGTACTCTTTCCTGTACTATCCCATACTTTCATATTGCACAGTGGAACTATGAGTTCCCAGCGTTAATTGGAGGTGCAATTGGACTTTTAATAACAATTTTTATAGCAAAAAAAGAGTTAGGATTAGAAAAACAATCGGATACAAGTAGTAGGATTTCAAATAGTAATCTTGTTAGTAATTTTGAGATTTTGAAAGCAATATCTCCTACTTTATTGTTAATCTTTATTCTAATTATTACTCGTGTTAAACAGTTTGGTATCAAACAATTATTACTCGATGATACATCAATGCTTAATTTATCATTAGGATTGATAGGTGATTTAAGCATCAGTCAGGCGTTTATAATTAAAGTTAGCAATATTCTTGGAACAAGCGCTTCTTGGTCATATAAATTGCTTTACGTTCCAGCTTTAATACCGTTCGTTTTGGTAGTTGTTATTTCCATATTTATATTTAATATATCTTCAACCAATTTGAAAAGAATATGCAGTGATACTACTGACAGAATCAAGTATCCATTTATTGCTCTTGTTGGGGCGCTAATAATGGTGAAGTTGATGATGCTTGGAGGAAGTAAATCTCCAATAATGACTATTGGGACGGCATTTTCAGAGTTTACTGGAGAAAACTGGCAATATTTAGCATCATATTTGGGAGCATTAGGAGCTTTTTTCTCTGGTTCTGCTACGGTGTCAAACTTAACATTTGGAGGAATACAACAAAGTATTGCTATAAATGTAGGTCTTGAAGAGTCAAAAGTTCTTGCTCTTCAATCTGTCGGAGGAGCTATGGGTAATATGATATGTATAAATAACATAATTGCTGTGTCTACAATATTAGGAATATCTAGACAAGAAGGCTATATATTGAAAAGAACTATCGTCCCTATGACTATTTATGGCTTAGTTGCAGCATTAATGAGCTACTTTATATAATATTAACGAGACTTTCGAGTCTCGTTTTAAAAATGGGAGTTTCTTTGATTAAACTTCTCATATATATGTTCAATTAATAACTCAACTTTCTCTGATTGAGTTCTTGATTTTGGGTAAATTGCATATATACCTATCTCTTTGGCTGTATCATACTTAAAGATTTCAACTAAACTCCCATTTTTTATATCGTCATAAATAAGAATTCTTGGAACATATACTATCCCATTACCCAAAATAGCAAGATTTCGTAAAACAGAAGAGTTGTTAGAAGAAAAAGTACTATTGACCTCAACTTTATATCTTTTCTTAGCGTTTTTAAAACTCCAAATGTTTGCTCCACCTTCCTGAAAAGAATACGTCAAACATTTATGCCTATTGAGTTCACTTGGAGAATCTGGTAGTCCATGTTTAGCTATATACATAGGAGATAAGCAAGTAGTCCATTTTGCATCAACCAACTTTCTCACATTAAACGAAGAATCTGGATATGAACCTGTTCTGACTGCTAAATCAAATCCGTTATCTTCGATGTCTAAATATTTATTATCCAAATCCATATCTATTTTTATTGTAGGAAACTTATTATTAAACTCGTATATAATCTCAGGAAAAATTAATTCACCTGATATAGTCGGAACAGTTAATTTAATAGTACCTGATAAGTTTTTTTCCAGTCCATTCAGTGCTTCGTCCTGAGGAATCCCCTAATGATTTTGATAAAAATCATAAATTTAAGGTAGATGCACATCTTGTCATGTGATCAAATGG